>JAGWZB010000014.1 GCA_018969045.1 Planctomycetota bacterium
TTGCATGGACGCATACCTTGGGCTTTGATGCTCGACTTGAATCCCATATTCGTTGGCAAGCGCCCAGCGCGCAAGCCTTCGGCCTACGTCGACTTTGTTCTTGGGATGAATATCCTTGCCTTCACCGATGTCGATGATGACAGCTTGGCCCGTATGAGGCAATCTATCCAATGTCATGGTCTGTGCCTCGCGCAGTTCTGCCCAATCGCTATCGCCTGGCTCCTTGGGCTCAGCTTTGAAGTCCGCCAATTGGACCCAGTAGAACGGGAAATCTCCTTGCCCCCATTCCTTACGCCAATTCTGGATCATCAGCGGGAATAGATCTCGATACTGATAAGCTCGACCCGCATTGGATTCACCTTGGTACCAAATCGCTCCTTTGATTCCATATCCCAAATGGGATTTCAGTACGCCATTATAAATATTCGCAGGACGCTGATTGCCTCGCATCTGGTTCCCCAGATTCTTCATTTGGTCTTCTTCTTCCTTGGTGCGGTCTTTTTTGTCACTAAGCGACTTGAATCGCTCGGCGTTGTTGGACCAATTGTCCACCATCTTATTGAACCTACCGTCGGACTTCAGGACATCGAGATTCACCCAAGCTTCGCACGCTGATCCACCCCAAGCGTTGTTGATCATGCCGATCGGAACACCGGTGGTTTGATGGATCTGCCGTGCAAAGAAATAACCCACCGCGGAGAACTTGGGATTGTTCTCTGGATTGCAGACCATCCACTTGCGATCATCGTGGCTCCAAATCGGTTCCTGCGAACCAGTCTGTGGGAAGTTGATCATCCGGATCTTTGGATAGTTTGCAGCCAAACGTTCCAGATCTGGATCGTTCGATTGAGCTACCGACCATTGCATGTTCGATTGCCCTGAACAAACCCAAACTTCACCAACCAAGACATCGGAAATGGTTTTGGTGGAACTGCCACTGACAGTGATGGTCAAAGGTCCCCCGACTTCCATCGCAGGCAATCGAGTTTCCCAGTTTCCCGCAGCATCCGTCGTCGCGGTTACCTTTTTGTCACCAACGCTGATCGTTACAACTTGGCCAGGATTGTCCTTGCCCCAAATCTTATTTTCTTGTTTTTGTTGCAAGACCATCGAGTCTCCAAAAATATTTGGCAACTTGACTTCTCCAAGTGCAACGCTGCTAGCCAGCGTGCCACCGACAAGAACCATGGAGAAAAGCCCTCGGTTGAGCCAGCCGATTCGAGCAGGCAAACTTGAGGACGGGGATGTTTGGATGGAAAATCGAGTCATAACAGCAAGAAACCTTTCAATATGCCGGCGGAAACCTAGATGCCGGAAGGTGGAGAGGAAATGAGAGGAACGTCAAAGCCAGATAGCTGCGATCCATCTCCAGGCACACGTATGGATAAATAGCGTACAGGTCATGATTGCCAGTGCAATAACCCGCTCAGAGAAAAGACGATCACTGAGGTCGATGTGATCACTTTTTCTACTCGCAACAAAACTGCAAACTGACATAGAAACAAGGGAGCCGACGATGCTCGATAGCAAGACGGCCTGCCATCCAAACAGTGCACCAAAAAGTCCGTGCAAGATGGTCCAGTGCCATGTCCAACCTCCCCTGCCCTGCTGCGACTGGGCCAAATACAGGCGATCCAGGAGTCTTGCTGTCAGCAGTCCTAATCCAAAGCCTGTCGCAGCGCCCAGGCCTGCGGTAATCGCCCGCTGAAAATACTCCGGAGCGTAACTTAGGAACCGCTGTCCCCATGGCTCGGTCCACCGGATTCTCGAAACGCAAGGGTTGGCGATCGAGCTTGAGATGTAAATACCGAGAATCACCAACAACGGCAGCTTAGGAAACCTTAGTCGCTCCATCTGAGTTCCTATGAGCATGACGGCAACGGCAAAGAAGCTCAGGTGAACGGCCATTGCACCGATCAAATCCCATTTGGGATAGAAAACCGTCGAGACAATACCTGTAGCGAATTGCCACTGTCGGTGGGGTAAATTGACTCCGTTGCCTATAAGTTCGATGGCTCCTAGGGTCACAAAAACGATCCCAACGAGGATCTCCATGTACAAGTACCGAGGGGAGATGGGCAGTCGACAAGCGCGACAGCGGCCTCGGAGTAGAACCCAGCCAAAAACCGGAGAGTTATCGACCATGTTCAAGGCTTTATCGCAAAACGGGCAATGAGAGCCTCTTGTGACAATCGTCTTTTTCTTTGGAGTTCGGCTAGCCACTACATTGATGAAACTGCCGATGCTTGCTCCTAGATAAAAGAACCAAAAGACAAACCAGTATTCGACGGTTCTTCGAATGAACCATATCCACAAAGAGATCTCTGGATCTTTTGGATCAAACTTCCATCTCGATGTTGCGATTTTTTGCCGAATCTGAATTGGGGGCAGGATCATCGCATAGAAGATCCAGCCGGCTAGGATGCTTGCACAGAGCAGCATCAGCGGCCAGTCTCGCTTCCATGATATCAGGCTTTTGCGACGTTTGGGGATCACCCAACTATCTTGGATCTCCTCGGGTGGATCTCCCGATAACTCAGCGCTCAAAACGCGCCTCGCTTGCTTTGAAGTTGCTCAAGAAGCTCTTTCAGAGGATCCGCGGGAACCGCTTGAGAGGAACTGCGATTGTAGTCGCTCGGAGCGAGTCGACGGACTGCACCGGGATTCTGCGAGTCGAACGCAGCGCGATACACATCGATCACGCTATTGTCTTGCAACTGATCTCCCGGTGGCAGTAACAAAAAGCCGACACTGCGCGGTTGATAATTCACATCCTCGATCACGTTGGGACTCTTGCCGGTCGCATCGATGGCAATCGACTGCAAGAACTCTTCGTAGACGCTGACATCGTAGAACACCGCTGGGGGCACCGGGACTTGGATTTCGCGACGATCCCAGTTCCCAAAACCATCGAGCCACTGAACGGTTTGGATGACGGTCGAACCGCTATCGCGATCCAGCACCACGGTTTCCGAACCACCTTGTGGAATCCTGAGTTTCTTTGGAGCCGACGGGTTTCGCCGGTCGGCAAGGAGCACCAGGAGTGCATCGCTGTAGGTATTTGAGATCCTAAGAGATACTGGAGGTAAAGGTGCATTCTGAATGATTTGCTCGTTGAGCACTCGGTAACTTGGTTGGGGGAGCGCAAAGGTGGGTTGCTGTGGCCACCAGATCTGCCAAGGCGAATAAACGATTTGCTGGAGCCAAAGGCCATTATTGGGAACACAAGTCAGCCCAAAGCCAGGCATCGCGACGCTCTCAAAGCAGTACCCACCTTGAAACGGTTGCAATCGCCAACACTGCGAGATCGAGTTGCTGATCCCGACCAAACGAACTTGGGATCTTGTACGATTCTGAGCCAACACTCCATTTCCAAAGCCACCTGCCATCTGGGGGTCGGTACCAAGAGCCAACCACTGATTGCCTACCGACTGTTGGATACGGACCATATCTCCGCCCACGGGTGTGATCGTCCAAGCGCTCAGAAGCTCATCGGCTTGGGCTCCCCCAGGGGCCATCGGAACCAATTGCAGTTGTCCTTGGCGATTGGATCGTACCAAGAGCCTGCTACCTGGCTCACCTGCCGAGAGCATGACGGTCTTGTTGATCTGCCCTTCTTGGGAAACTGGAGACAGGCCAGACTGGAGATTAGGATCCCGTCCCAGGACAGCCATTTTGCTTGGGGCAAACTCGATTTGTCCGCTCCGGAGAGTTCCGATTCGCATATTGCCTTGGTTGCTCGTGGGCCATTGGATCACCCGTTGGGCTTGGCGCGATCCATAACCTAGGAATTGGCCATCTGGCGTATCGTATCGCCTAAGCCTAGAGTAAACGGTTTCCTGGCCCGATGGGTCCCGAACGACCAACTCCTCTGGGCCGATTCTTGCTGTCGATCCGGATTGAGCTCCTGGCACTTTCAATGTGTAGTACTCTTGGGCTATCCCATGCATCGAGCTTACCGTGGACAGGACTACCAAAATTGCGAAATTTAACCTAAAGCAAAGGTATTCTTTCACGGAGCTTGTCATGGTCATCGCAGGCCTATTTACTGGAAGCGAAATATAAAGCTTTCTAAGGCTATTCGGGCGCGGTCCTCTTGGCTATGGGTCCCTTTGAGCTTCTTTTCAAGTTCAACTAACCATTGCAAAAGTTCTTTGGCCCTGATCCAACTGATTCTCTTGAGGCGATCTTCTTCTTTCCTAAGATCGTAGGGACGAAAACCCGCGCGCGCCAGTCCATCGGAGAGCTTAACGCCTTGCATTCCGAATTGTTCATGCTGCTTGTACCAAGTCGCAGCCATGGCGTAACGCCTAAGGCTCCAAGACATTTGGGCGGCGATCCCAACGGCGTTTTGTCCTGACATGATCAGTTTGTCGATCCCTTCGATCGCTTCGGCAATCTTCCCTTCGGCGATCGCTTCGGTCAACTTCCAGACGGTTTGTGTACGCCAACCTCCCACAAGTTCATCGACTCGATCGTCGTCTATTTTTCCACTTGCATCGGCAAACAGCGAAAGCTTAGCTAGCTCGCAGTCGATCAGACCACCGACGTATCCGACTCGGTCGGCAATTAGCCCAGTTTGCTCGTCGGTCAATTGAACTTTGTGCTTCTTTGTGCCCCAATGCTTGATCCAAGTTTGAAACTCTTTGCCATTGACTTCGGCAGTACCGACGATCCGACCCTTTGCACTGGCAAGTTTGTAGACCTTTTGGTTCGCCGGCAACGATTGCAAGTCCATCAGCAGCGTCGAGCCGGGCGGGGCTTGCTCAATCCATCTTTCGATCGACTCGCGGTTGGCTGAAAGGAACGAGTCCGATTTTCGGATGTATACAACCTTAGGCCCCCCGGTATCGAAGAGGCTTTGCGTCGACAGCTCGTCGTTGACATCGCGCCACTGGGCTTCGTCACCTTCGAAACGGGCGACGCTCAGAGGCTCAACGCCACTGAGCTCGATGGCATGTTCGATCGATTCGCGGCGCAGGAAATCATCGGGTCCGATGGCGGCCAACACCGCAGGTAACTCCTGGGGCTGAGTGAAAGCCAGGAATTCAAACGCGTGGAGGGTCGCTTCAGACTTGGATTTTCCTGGGGTTTTCGCGGCCACTTGGTTTGGTCTAAGAAAATGAGACGCCGAGGGTTGCCAACCAACTATCATTCGAGCGATCGGACATTTTAGCACTCGGATGCTGCTGTGCGATGCGAACTACTGCTTATTTCGAAGATAGCCAAGGGATGTTCCTCAAGCTGCCAGAAGCTTGAGTAGCGTGTGGGGGGGCTCGAAGAACTCGTTCTTCGGGCCCTTTTTTTTGCCTAAATTAAGTTTTGGTCCCGATTCCGGACGGCAAAAAGATGGTAGGGCAAAAAGATGGAGCGGCAGCAGTGAGTGTGGAATTTGGGGGTTAGTTCAAGATTTCAAGGATCTTTTTCCAGGTGCGATCGGTAGCACCTCGATGTTGCTGGGTGATCGCAACGGCGCGTTGGGAGATCATAGACCGAGAGGGTTGATCTTCGATCATTCGGATGATCCAAGGTTTGAGCGCTTCGGGGTTGGGGAGTTCGGTGGCTGCACCTGCCTCTTGGAGAATCTGGACGATGTCGGTGAAGTTTCGAGTGTTGGGTCCATAGCATGTCGCTACCCCATAGGCACACGGCTCGATCATGTTCTGCCCGCCCCGGGAGCCAAAGCTGCCTCCGACGAACCCTAAGTCGGCAAGCCCCCACCACCATCGCAGTTCACCGACCGAATCGGCAAGGAAGACTCTCCACATGGGATCGATGGCTTGATCGGCCATCGCCGAACGCCTAGCCCAAGCCAGTTTGGTGTGACTGACCATTTTGGCGACTTCGTCGAATCGTTCCGCGTGACGAGGAACCAAGATCAGTTTTAGGTTCGGGAATCGATCAGCAATTTCGCAGAAAGTATCCAAACAGATCTTCTCTTCGGGAGCTTGTGTGCTCCCGCACAGCCACACTCGGGTCATCGGTTCGGTCAGTTTCAATTGCTCGGCTCTCGCACGGACTTCCGGATGCAATCGATCGTGGTTTGCGCCGTCGAATTTGATATTTCCGACCACATCGATGTTCGCAGCATCATAGCCCAACTGTAGGAATCGATCTCGGATCGTGTCGCTCTGGGCTCCAATCCAACTGATTTTTTGGATGATGCTGCGGGCCAGAGGTGCGATACGAAGGTATCCCCGAAGTGACTTTTGGCTTAGTCGCCCATTGATCACCACCAAAGGAATTTTGCGTTTGGTAGCTAAGGAGATCCAATTGGGCCAAAGTTCCAGTTCGGCCAATACGATCATGTCGGGTTGGACCTGATCCAATGCTTTGCTGACTGCCCAGCTAAAATCCATCGGTGCAAAGCTGACGGCGTGTTGGAGGTAAAGCTTTTGTGCGAGCTCAAATCCCGAGTCGGTCGAGGTTGTAATGAGCAGTTTTGCTTTCGGCCATTGTTTGGTCGCTCGCTCGACTAAAGGCCGAATGACTTGCAGCTCCCCAACGCTTACGGCGTGAAACCAAATCGTTTTGGAACCGCTTTGTCCAGCGTTTTGCTCGGTCGGTTTTTTCGCAAGATCGGGTAAATTGCCAAACAGCTTTTGGTTCCATCCGTTGCGATACCGACCTTTGGAAAAACTTCGCCAGAGGATCCAAGGCAAAAGGACCAGCAGCAGGGCTGTGTAGATTAGATTGAGCAACCAATGCTTAGCCATCCTTGGGATTACCGGTCCTCTTTGAGTTTGTTCTGAAGAATGGGCAACTCGGTTCCAAGAGCCATTCCATCGTTGCGACTCTCGGTGGCACCTTGGAGTGTTCCTCGTTCCCAATCGATCAAGATGCCTTGGTAGCCGCCCATCGATGCACGTGAGGGTTTCATGACGTGCCCACGCTTGGCAAGCTCTTCAGTGGTTGCTTGCGGCAGCCCGGATTCGTAGTGCACGGTACCACCTTGTGGATCGGCCGCGGTGAGTGTTGGAGTCGCGCTTCCTTCGTGACGCACTCTAGCTGCATCGCCAGCCATTTGAATGTTCATGCCAAAGTCAATCCAATTGACCAACACTTGGACTTGGCCCTGGGGTTGCATGTCGCCTCCCATCACTCCGAAAACAAAGACCGGTTTTCCGTTTTTGGTTACGATCGATGGGATGATGGTGTGAAAAGGGCGTTTCTTGGGTTCCAACCGATTGGGATGATCTTCAGAGAGGGCGAACAAATTGCCGCGGTTCTGAAGAGCGAAGCCGACGTTGCCTGGAACCACTTGACTGCCGAAGCCATGAAAGTTGCTTTGGATCAGCGAGCAACAGTTGCGATCTTTATCGACCACACACAGATAGACAGTATCACCGTGGATCAGTTTCGGGTCTCCAGCAGGGATCTCTTTCAGAGCGTGTGCGAAGTCAATGCGTTTGCTTTGACTTTTTGCATAGTCTTTACTTGCAAGGGAATCGACGGGAACGTTTTCGAAGGCCATGTCGGCATAGAACCTGGCGCGATCGGCATACGCGAGTTTTTTAGCTTCGAGCAGCAAGTGGGTGTAGTCGGGAGATCCCCAACCCATCGAAGCCACATCGTGTTGTTCGAGGACATTGAGCATTTGCAGGACCGCAAGACCTTGTCCGTTGGGGGGGATTTGCCAAACATCGTATCCTCGGTAGTTGGTCGAGATGGGTCGGACCCATTGATTGGTATGGTTTTGGAAATCCGCTTCGGTGAAGTACCCGCCTGCTTTTTGGCTGAACTGGACGATCTCTTTGGAGATGGGGCCTTGATAAAAGTACTTAGGTCCCTGTTGTGCGATTTGGCGATAGGAGTGTGCCAAGCGGGGGTTTCGAAAAAGATCGCCGGTCTTGGGTGCTTTTTTTCCTTCCAGCAAAAAGGTTTCTTGGGAGTCTTTCCAAGGCTCGAAGGATTGCTGGGCTTTGGACCAATAGCCAGCGATGACCGGAGAGACGGGAAATCCATTTTCGGCCAATTCGATGGCAGGCTCAAGGACTTGGGCCATGCTCAGTTTGCCAAACTTACCGTGCAGATCGAACCAACCCGCGACGCAGCCTGGAACACTCCAAGAAAGAGGCCCATAGAGGGGGATTTCTTTGAGTTGTTTTTCGGCGAAGATTTGGCGATTGAGTTTTTCAGGAGATCGACCGCTGGCGTTCAAGCCTGAAAGCTCGCCAGATTGGCTATCCCAGACGATCGAGTAGAGATCACCGCCGATCCCACAACTCATCGGCTCGACGACTCCTAGTACGGCATTGGCGGCGATGGCCGCATCGACGGCCGAGCCGCCGGCTTCTAAGACACGGATCGCCGCTGCGCTTGCGCGGGGGTCCGACGTGCAAGCCATACCATTTCTTGCCACGACTACCGATCGGCTTTGAGACAGAGGTCCTGAGGGCCGATCGTAGCGTCCGATGGATTCTTTGGTGGTCGAAGCGGGTTTTGGGTTTCCGGGCTCTTGTGCCCGAGCATCATGCCCCAACCTGACAGCGCATTGGGGCATCAGCAGAACAGGAACGATCCAAGCAAGCAGACGCTTAGCCATGCATTCACCGATTGCAAAAAGGTCGCCGATTCCCGGTGGGGAATTTCTTTGAAAACCAGCGGCTTATTGTCGGACTTTTTCGGCGTAGTGGAAATACCCGATCATCATTTCTTCAAAGGTTTGGTCACCCCAGGAGACCCAAGCCTTCGGATCGGGATTGTTGAGATTGGCTTCCGAGTTATCAAAGGCAGCTTCGCAGTAAACTCGCGAGCCGGCCGGCAGGAGCATGGGGGTTTCCAAGCGGTATTCGGTTTGCCAATTGAAATCGTAGTTGGGGATGTCTAAGACCACTTCGCGCTTTCGATCCGGGTAAATCAGGCTATAGCGGAAAGACTTGCCCCGCACATGCATATGCGGGCTGAATGAAAGCAGTTCGCAATCGGGAAGTTTCTCCGGCAAAGAGGCTGTCACACGATGGTTGGAAGCTCCTGGAGGGATGCGGAAATTAACACTCACGGCGCTGGTCGTTTTGACTTCATGGGTGATGTCTTTGGCGTCGGCCAAAATGAAGCCAACTTTGCTAAGGTCCTTCTGGGCAGTCCCATTAGGGGTGTAGTGGACTTGAAAAATAAGTTCGCTATTTGCAGGAATTCGCTTTGCGTAACCTTGGGGCATCATCTCCGCACGCGTTCCAGGAACATAGCCGACCAAGAAGGATCTTGCCCCACCGAGATCTCGTTTTCGAGAGTTTTTGTCGCGAACGAAGACCAACACATGGTGGACCACTTCGCGAGCACCGGGGATGATCTCCATCCCTTTGACCCAAAGTTCCTTTTGGTTATTTAGATCGGCTCGAAAGTACTGGTAATTAACAACACCCGTTTTTGGAACGTTGTAAGGCTTGTCGCTCATGGGAACAACGATGTCGGGATTTTGAGGCAAGAGCCATCCGGAGTTGTAAGCGATCGGTTTGGCATCCAGGCTCGGATCACCTCGGCGTTTGCCTTGTTGGACCCATTGTTCGATCAGATCGAGTTCTTTATCGTTCAGACGTCGGTCGTTGCTGAATTTAGCGTGCTCATCGGTGGCATGCCAAGGCGGCATGGTCTTGTTTTGGGTGACTTCGACAATCATGTCGGCCCAGGCTGCCGCATCGTCGTAGTTGGAAAGGTCCATCGGACCGATGTCTCCTTGACGGTGGCAAGCGACACAGCGTTGCTGCAGGATGTGCGAGATGTGTTGCGAGTAAGTGATCGAATCGGCAGAGTTTACAGATTCGACGGCAGAACGGTTGCGACCGATCAAACAGCCGGCGGCTTGGGTTTGAAGGGTTGGGATTTCTCGGTCGGCAAGCAGTGCATCGATCGCTTGGATAAGTTCCCGCTGAGTTGGCTTTTCCCGCGCAAAACCGATTCCGTACTGATCATCGATGCGGCCTCGATAGCGAATCACATTCTGTGCATCGATCAAACAGACCTCCGGAGTGCGTGTGATGCCAAGCAGGTCCGCAAAGGATTGGTCGGGGTCTTTAAGAAACGGCATCTCCAGTTGGAAACGCTTTGCATGGGCGGCCATTTCCTGGAGTGAGTCTTGGACATTGGGATCCACAGCAAGGAACACGACCCCTTGGTCAGCATACTTTTTGTTCAATTCGACCAAGCGAGGTGTGTATTGTTTGGCAAGCGGGCACTGAGTTCCTAGAAACGCGACCACCGTGGCTTTGGAACCAGAGAGTTCGGACCACTTCCACTGCTTGCCCAAGCAATCGGTTTTCACTAGGTCGCTAAGGGTTGGTACTGGCTTTCCGACAAGGTCCACCCGAGCTTGGACCTGCTGTGCAGGCTCGTCTGCCCGGGTCGCTGTGGGTTCGACCCCAAGCAGCGAGCAAACCAATCCCAGCAGGTAAAGATTTCGGATGCAATTCGAGGTTCGGTTCATAGGGCACTTATAGGATTAGCGTTATCGATTCAGCAGGTGTGGGCACATGCTGCGATGAAGTTCCGTTAGGATGAGCGTTAGGAATTCGTACACGGGACGAAAACCTTGGATTTTAAGTAGACCCTCTAACAAGGTGCAATGCAATGCGGATGGCTGCAAGACCGAAGACGTTGGATACTAACGCAATCTTCATTTGGATCGCGGCGATGTTCGTCTGGATCGGGGGGGTGGACGCTGCGGATCGGGCGACTGTGGCGCTCGATGATTTGGAAGTTGCGTTGTGGGCTGGTGGGGCTCCGGGAGCTTTGGGTACCGAACCCAAGGACATTCCGAAGATTACCGTGCGGAGGGTCGATTCCTCTGGCCCCACAGGGGCGTTGATCATTTGCCCTGGGGGCGGCTACGGTGGATTGGCGATGGACCATGAGGGCAAGCAGATGGTCGAGTGGGCCAATTCGATCGGATTGACCGCAGTGCTTTGCGAGTACCGGCATCGTGGCAAGGGTTACGGTCATCCGGCGCCGTCGCAAGATGCCCAGCGGGCCGTGCGCATGGTCCGCGCCAAAGCCTCGGAGTGGAACATCGATCCGAGCAAAATAGGGATCATGGGTTTTTCAGCCGGTGGTCACTTGGTCTCCACAGTGATCACACAGTTTGATGCAGGGGACAAGGAATCTGCCGATCCGATCGCGCAGCAATCCTCCCGACCTGATTTTGCGATCCTGTGCTATCCGGTGATTTCCATGGGGAGCGCTTTTACCCATCGAGGTAGCGAAGTGAATCTTTTGGGCGAGAAAGCCAGCAAGGAAACGCTGGTTCAGTTTGCAAGTGAGCGTAACGTCAGGTCCGATACACCTCCGACATTTTTGATGCATACGGTCGAAGACAAGCCGGTTCCGGTTGAAAATTCGCTTGTCTTTTATCAAGCGATGGTTGCCAAGGGAGTGCCTGGAGAGCTGCATGTCTACCAAAAGGGACCGCATGGAGTGGGCCTTGCAAAAAACATACCTGGGACTGCCGATTGGCCGTCTGCCTGCGGTCGTTGGCTCAAGCAATTGCAAATGATTCCCTGAGGACCTAGCTGATTCGTTAACGGGAGATAACAGGACCCAAGAGGGACGCTTGGGAAGATTTTCTCCCGAGAATGGGCTGGTGGTGCTAGCGAAGCCCCCCTTGGGGCGTGTATGCTTTGCTCGCGTGCTTGGGTCGTCCATTTTCCTGCAATTTCTGGCGAGGATTCCCAATGATTCTTTCCGGTGAAGAGATCCGCTCTCGATTAGGATCGGACATTTGCATCCGTCCTTTTTCGGACGATCACTGCAATCCCAACAGCTACGACCTGACCTTGCACAACGAACTTCTTGTTTATGAAGAAGTGGTTTTGGACATCAAAGAACCCAATCGATTCCGCAGGCTTCGGATCCCCGAAGAAGGTTTGATCTTGAGTCCGGGACAATTGTACTTGGGCCGAACGGTGGAGTTCACCGAAACGCATCGATTGGTTCCGATGCTCTCAGGACGCTCATCCTTGTCGCGATTGGGTTTATTTGTCCACGGATCCGCGGGATTTGGAAGCATCGGGTACTGCGGGCACTGGACCATCGAGCTGTACACGGTTCAACCCATTCGGATTTATCCAAACGTGAAGATCTGCCAGATCGCCTACCACGAAATCATCGGTGATGTTCGCGAATGCTGTTCGAGCAAATATCAAAACAGTCACGATATCCAACCGAGCTTGATGTTCAAGGAATTTTCCTGCCGACGAGAGTACGAGCAGTTGCAATTGGACTTTGATACCCTGGCGGCCTCGTGTGTCGAGCAGTGCGTATCGTCTAGCTTTGTCCAAGCAGATTCGGACGAAGCATCTGGCTTAGCCTAGCTCATCATTTCTTGTTCGATTGCGCATTGGGACTTTGCCGAAACGGGCATTGGCCCTACCCTATGCCGGTCGATCAAACTGTTCGTTTTCGCTCAGGAGCCAATTGATGCCAGTGATGTCCAAATCCGAGATTGAAGCGGTGATCCCGCACCGAAAGCCGATGCTTTTGGTCGACGAAGTGTTGGATCAAACCGACACGACGATTCACTGCGTCAAGACGTTCGGTGCCGATGAGTTTTTCCTTCAAGGGCACTTCCCTGAATTCCCGCTCGTTCCCGGAGTGATCTTGTGCGAATGCTGCCTGCAAAGCGGAGCGATCCTTCTGGCCCATGTGACCCCAAGTCAAGGGATCGTACCGGTGGCCACGCGAATCGATGGGGCTAAATTCAAACGGATGGTCCGGCCTGGTGAAAAGATAGACATCCATGTGGTTTTAAAGGAAGTCGTTTCCAGTGCTTACTTTATGACCGGCAAGGTAACGGTCGATGGCCAACTTGCCGCACGCTTAGATTTTGCCTGCAGCGTTGCAAAACCAGAGTAGATCGCTTCGAGCAAACCCTCTATGAAAAAAACGATCCAAGTCCAGGCCCTCGATGGCCAAGCTACCGAGTCGATGGAAATGCCAGATCGTTTTCGACTCGAAGTGGTATATTTCATGACTCCTGGGGATGCCCCCGGGGCCCCAAAACTCGCGCCCGGTGAATACTGGATCGAGCCGGCGAACGTCGAAAAGTGGTTGGATGATGGTTGTTTTTCGGTCGTATCACCCCTGGATGCCGAATCGGTCGCTGAGATTGAACTAAGCGAAGAACATGAACGGTGGTTGGAATGGCTAAGGAAGAATCAGATCACACGAGTTCGAATCCTCAAGGATTGACGCACCCAGGCCCAAGCATGAGCCTAGTGGTTGCCGTGGCTCGCAACGGTACGATCGGCATCGAGGATCGGTTGCCATGGAAGCTAAGATCCGATCTTGTGCGCTTCAAACGCTTGACCATGGGGCATAGCCTGCTGATGGGTCGCAAAACGTATCAAAGCATCGGGCGATTGTTGCCTGGCCGAACGACCATGATCCTGACGCGCCAGTCCGATTACCGCGTCGATGGTGCACAGGTTGTTCATAGCTTGATGCAAGCCTGGGCGCAACTCCCAGCGGGCCAACGACTTTTTGTCGTCGGGGGAGCAGAGGTCTACCGCCTGTGCATGCCCTTTGTCGATCAGATCCACCGAACGCGAGTTTTGGCCGATATCGTTGGCGATACGGTGTTGGATGATCTGGATTTGCATGGTTTTTCCTTGGTGGAAACCCAGTTCGTACCAAGCGATTTGCACAACCAATGGCCCTCTTGCTACGAGCGTTTTGAACGCCAAAAAAACTCGCCTTGAAACCTGACGGGTTTTCCACCAACTTCGGGAACATCGGTTGTTTATAAACGAGTTTTCTTGACCGAGGTTTGAGCCGTTCTTTACGGCATCTTCACACTCCCAACGGAAAATCTTTACAGAACTTCATCGTTCTTGTTTGACTCGAATGCTAGCAATCCTAAAATCCCAACCCGCTCGGAAAACGACCCTGCTGAGGGCCTGCTAAGGGCTCAAGGATGGGGTTGGTTCGACGGGCAACGTCCGGGATGGTTCCCGAACGAGGAAGTGATGGAAACAAATCGCAGGGCTGGGAGATTGCGATGCTCGAAGCGCATGATGTTGCTGAGGCACAAAGCCGAACCTTACCGCAGTTTATCGCGGCACTTCGGCAACGGCTGGGCAAGGAACGCATGGATTTGTGGTTTGGTCCACAGGTTCGCTGGCAAATCGCTTCTGAGCGTAAGCTGCAAATCCTGGTGAGTTCGCAGTTTGTGTCCGAGTGCATGCTCAGGATGTTTCGGGAGGATCTCCGAGGGACGGTTTCTGAGGTTTTTGGCGATGGTTGGGGTTTTGAGCTTCAGGTCGCTACCATCGCCCCTGTTCAGGAGGCCCCAATCGAGGCGGCTTGCGAGAAATCTTTGAGGAATTCACCCGCCGACGTTCGCAATGGCTCCAGGATCGCTTACGATGAGGATTCGTTTAGGACCGCCCCTTTGCCCTCAGGAATCCCCTTGCCTGTGAATGCCCTACCCGTCAGAGAGCTCAAGACCCCCGAGTCAGACCAGGATGGGCGATCATCCGAGGGTTCGCTCGTGGCTGGGCCTTTGAGGCTGGTTCGATCGGATGCGGTCCTGGCCAGTGGAACCGAAAGTTCTACCGATCGTGAGATCGATCGTTTGGTGGCCATGCGTCGGCAACAGGAACGCCGATGGGATGAGTTCATCGTTGGTCCTCACAATCAACTTGCTTGGACTGCTTGCGGCATGGTCCTGGAGCGTCCTGGACAAGTCGGTCCGATGCTCATTCACGGTCCGCATGGAGTTGGTAAGACCCATCTGGCGGTGGCTCTGTCGCAGAGGCTCAAAGCTCAGCATCGATTCAAGAGGGTTGTGTTTCTGACCGGCGAGCAATTCACGATCGAATACACCGAGAATGCCAAATCTGGTGGCTTTGCTAGTTTCCGAAAGAAGTACCGGGATGTCGAAGTCTTGGTGATCGACGACGTGCAGTTTTGTTTAGGCAAATCAGGTACATTGATCGAGCTGAGAAACACCATCGACATGCTCCTAAGGGAGTCTCGCCAAGTCATCCTGGTATCGGACCGAGGTCTCCACCAATTGGATGCACTGGGGCATGATCTTCATACTCGGCTCTCGGGTGGTATGAATTGCCCGATCGAGCCGATGGACCCGCAAACCAGACGCATCTTGCTAGCCCGCATGTGCGCTCAGCACTCTTTGAGCATCGACACCCAGGTGCTCGATTGGATTTCCCAACAGTGTGGAGCCGATGCCAGAGTGATCCAGGGGATCGTTCTTCGACTGCTTGCCCAGCATCGTATGCTTGGGCGTTCCTTGACGGCCGAGGAGGCCTCCAATGCCATCAGCGACATTGTTCGAGCCAATCGTCCTATCATCCGGCTTGGGGACATCGAGCAAGCCGTATGCAAGGCCTTTGGGCTAGAGAACCAAAAGCTGCAAACCAAATCCAAATGCCAATCGCTCAGCCAACCTCGGATGTTGGCGATGTTTCTTGCCCGAAAGCACACTCGCACCGCTCTTTCAGAGATCGGGGAGTACTTTGGGAACCGAACGCACTCGACGGTCATTTCGGCTCAAAAGAAAGTCGACCACTGGATCGACTCCAAAGAAACTCTTCAAGTTGGCAACACCCACATGCAAGTTCAAGAAATCTTGCGTTCCCTCGAAGTCGCCTTGCAAGTCAGCTAATTTGCAACGCTGCTTAACGGCGATGGGTCTTATCGCCACCTCCGCTTGAATTCCTCAAGGGGGTAGTCTTGGACCTGAGAAAACGCTTTGCGATTGGCTTGGATTTCGAGCAACCGTTGAAAACCTCGCGTGACGAGTTGCTTGCGTTGTGTCACGTACTGGGGATCAAGATCCTCGATGCGAAATCCTTCTGGCACTTGGCTTTGGCTAGCATAGCGGTGATCATCGATGAACTGAGCTAGAACAGGGTTGCAGTCCAAGTGGCATTCTGAGGAAAGATGCAGCGTCTCTGGATCGATTTCTCCGATAACAAATCGCAAGTAGAGTTCGCTTTCAGAAAGCTTTTCGACCTCCTGCTTGCAAATCCGACAGAGATAACCTTGGTCGCATTTAGCCATCGGCTTTAGAGTCCTAAGACGTCCGCCATGGAATAGAGCTTGGGCGCTTTACCATGAAGGAACTTCGCCGCCGAGATAGCTCCTGAGGCATAGCTGTCTCGATTGGATGCCGCGACTCGGATTTCGACCAACTCGCCCATCATCCCAAAGACTACCGTGTGCTGTCCGACATCATCACCGACGCGGACCGCATGGTAGCCGATCTCGTTGTGGGGGCGCTTGCCGACCATGCCTTGGCGACCATGCACGTGTCGATCGATCCCCATTTGCTCGGCGATGATTTCCCCAAGCTTCACAGCGGTACCGCTTGGGCTGTCCTCCTTGTAGCGATGGTGCCTTTCGATGATCTCAACGTCTGCACCCCCTGGAACATCCTTCATCGCCCGAGCGGCTTGCTGGACCAACTTCATGCCGATGTTGACCGCAACGCTGGTGTTCGGGGCCAAGCACACAGGGATCTGAGTCGAAGCTTGTCGGATCTGTTCTAAGTGGGACGGTTCCAAACCGGTGGTTGCAATCACAATGCCGGCGCGTTTTGCAAGGCAATGCTTCAGTGCCGAAATGCATCCGTCGGGACTGGAAAAATCGATCACACTATCGAATGCTTCTGGCCATTGCGGACCGATAGGCAATCCGATGGGGTTCATGCCCGAGTAGGTTCCCGCGTCATGGCCGCAAGCCGAAGAGTTTGGTCGAACCAACGCTCCGACTAGTTGGACTTGAGGGTCGCAGGCCCCGAGGCAAATGAGCCGTTTTCCGTTTCTGCCAGAGGCTCCGTGGATTACCAGTTTGAGCTTTGATGAGTTCAATTTTTCGTGCTCTTTGGATTGGTTTCAGGTTGTGGCATCGAAGCACCGATGCGGGACGGTTGGATATCTAATCCGAAGCCGAGAGCTCCTGCAAGGCCTCTAGGACTTGGGCGTCATGGCCATCGACGCTGACTTTCTTCCACACCTGCGCGATTTTGCCTTGGGCATCGATCAAGTAGGTGCTGCGTTGGATCCCCATCGATTTCTTGCCGTACATATTCTTTTCCCTCCAAGCCCCGTACTTTTCGCAGACTTCGTGAGATTCATCCGAGAGCAAGGGAAAGTTCAAGGAGTACTTGTCTATGAACTTTTGGTGCGAGGCCGGGCTATCGGCGCTAACCCCCAGGACAACGGCTCCGAGTTTTTTGAGCTCTTGGGATCGATCTCGAAACGCACAGGCTTCTTTGGTGCAACCGGGCGTATCGTCTTTGGGATAAAAGTAAAGAACCACCGGGGATCCTTTGAAATCGGACAATTTGATTTTCTTGCCTTGGGCATCAACAAGAGTGAAAGCTGGAGCTTTGGAGCCTACTTCGAGCCAATCAGACATAGCGGATTACCTTGATGTTTTCAAAGGGTTTCGATCGTTTTGCCATCGGGGTCCGACTTCCTAGCGCACGGCACGAGGGGTCTTCAAAGACTCCGAATCGGATTGCCCAAGTGTAGGAAAGAGGGCAAATTTTTTGCTCATTTCTTCACAGATCGCCTGGAAACTTGTTGCGGAGCGGTTTTTCGACCCGTTAAATTACCCATTAGGGCAGAACCATGTTCGTTATCCGGGCATGCAAAATTCTTCCTCGATTCTTCTTTTTTGTCTTTGATGCTCTTTCTTATCGTTTTTTCTAATCGGAGTCCGACAATGAGTTGCTCTTTCATTCGGGTTCGCCGCGGTTTTACCTTGGTCGAGTTATTGGTCGTTATCGCTATTATCGGTGTGTTGGTCGGGTTGCTCTTGCCGGCAGTCCAAGCCGCGCGGGAAGCGGCCCGCCGAGCCGATTGCCAGAACCGCATGCGTCAAATCGTAATTGCATCTCATAATTATGAGTCTGCCAACAAGCGATTTCCCGGGTATGCCGGTGAACTTCCCCCACTGGCTGTCAACATTCCTGGTGCGATCATCAGGACCGATAAGCGAGGAGTTCCATGGATGGTTCAGATCATGCCATTCATGGAGCAGTCCCAACTTAGCGTAAACCTCGGCAGAATTTGCGATACGATGCCAGGAGCGACTCCCGTACCGGTTGCCGATTATAAGTACATCGAAGCCGTCGTTCCGCAGTTCTACTGTCCAAGCCGCAGAGACTCGAAGTCTTATGACTTGGTCTCACCCTTCACTGAAAAGTACGGGCCTTATGGAGCTCGTACCGACTTTGCCATGAGCGGTGGTGCTGCATTCACTGCAGACGTA
Source organism: Planctomycetota bacterium (assembly GCA_018969045.1). GTDB lineage: Bacteria > Planctomycetota > Planctomycetia > Pirellulales > Pirellulaceae > JBKCUI01. Next base: position 18,235 of record JAGWZB010000014.1, read on the forward strand.
ACACTAGCTGGTATCGATCTGCAGCAACCGGGAGTCTGGCAAGTTGGCATTAAGACTCAGATGAAAGAGGTCACTGACGGAACTAGCAACACCCTTTACCTAGGCGAGAAAGCAATGAATCCACTCCGGTATAAAAATGGACTGGATTACGGGGACCGCGTTCCTCTAGCGGGTTATCCAGAATACTCTGCTGCTGCGAACTCCTACGTTCGTTTCATTGCGAGAGGAACCGAACACGATTCAGCAAGCAGTTGCATGGCATGTCACGATTTTGGAAGCGGTCATGCGCCTGGCTGGAACGCAGTCATGACTGACGGTTCTATTCGCACCGTCAGTTACAACGCAGACATGGCTATTCTAAAAGCAGTTGCTTCGATAGCAGGAAACGACATTGGCTCGCTCGATAACTAAATCGCGTAGCATAGCCTCCAAGTCAAACCTCACCTGACACAAGCTGCCTGAACAAGGCAGCTTGTGTCAGGATACTTTTCTTGTGCTCTTGATGGTTCGAATGGCCTAGCAACCCTGTTTTTAGGCGATGCGGCAAACATAATGCAGCAGGATCCCTGCAGCGACGCTGACGTTGAGCGAATCGGTCCCAAAGGCCATATCGATTCGCAAGCCCCTAACGCACGCCTCGATGCACTCTTGTGGCAATCCATGGGCTTCGTTGCCAAATAAAACCATCGCAGGACCACTGCGACGGAACGCTCGAAGCTCGATGCTTGTGGGGGACAAGCATGCCGCCAAGGATTCGATTCCCAATCGATGGGCAGCCTCCAACGAATCGATCGCGCTATCGCTTCGGTGCAGCGATAATTTGAATGCGTTGCCCATCGACACCCTTAGGACTCGCCTCGCAAATGGGTCTACACAGTTAGGACCCAGCACCACATCTTGAATACCAAGGGCCGCACACGAACGAAAGATAGACCCCATATTCTCTGGGTCTTGGACTCCAACGAGCATCACTGCGGTCCAACCCGCAGGACAAGGATTTTCCTTCCACTGCGATTCTGGATCCCATAAGGGCATCGGCGGGCGAATGCCGCATGCCATAAAGCCACGATGGAAATTAAAACCGATCAGTTGGGGAATCTGGGAGTGAGGGACTACAAGAATCGAAGTTTCCTCCGGGAGCCATCCCGTGGCCTCTTGAAGATCGTCTTGGTCCACCAAGATCGATTCGATTTGCAATCGACTCGCCAAAAGCCGTTGTACCAAAGGTCGACTCTCGGCGATGAACCGACCGCTTGTGCGAGTCAAGTTGGTGGTTCGAAGATTCCGATAGGGATCCAATCGTGGATCTTGAATCGACTCGATGAACTCGATCTTCATCAAGGCTTCCTAATCGCCAATTTATGCGAGCCAGTGCTCCAGTCTTGCTGGCCGTAGACATACGCACAGACCACGTGGCGTCCTGAAGAGTTTTCGGGGATTTGCAATGGGACTTCAAAGTCCCCATCGACCGATGGCAATTCAACCCGATAAACTGTCAACTGGTTGCAAGACTGATAGTTTCGCTCCATCTGATTGTGGTCCTCTTGGGTAGCTTGATAGGTTCGCAGGGCAGTGACTCCTTCGGGAACCCGATCTCGGACCAAAGCCAGTTCGACAATCAACTTGCCAGCTACACGGGAATGTCCTTTGATCTGGATCGTTTGACCACTGGTCGCCTTGCTTGGGACATCTAGCACGATGGGTTTTGGGTAAGGGATCTTCAGCAGAGGATCGCCCAGCAAGTTCATCAGCCGAACATGCTCGCGGCGTTCGAGGGTCAAGTCATGGTCGCTAGGATTCAAGGCTTGTGCCATATCGGTAACGATTTTGCGATAGCGTTTTCGGATGTCGAAGCCTTCGGGGTTTTCTCCCTCATTTTTTACCGGGATGTCTTCGTCATCGATCCAGACTCGTCGCTTGGCCTGCAGCACCAGCTCGCCGAGTGTGGGGATTCGATCTCGGAAACAACCGTTGAGAAGCTCGCTGGAAAGTTGACTTAGGCCATAGGGCATCGTCACACGCGATCCACTGACTACGGCGATCGGCCCATCGGGTTGGGCCAGCAAGTGCTCGGAGAAGCAATCCACTTTGGCATCAAAGGCACCGGTAAAGCAAGCCAGCATCAAGGCTATCGGGGGCCTGTTCTTGCAACGAAACTTGGAAGCATCCGAGGCTTGTCCGATAGGGAGCCACTGATCAGCGACTTGGTAATAATCCAAATGATTGACTTGGCCATGCCCGATGTAGACCCAAAACAAACCTCCTTGGTTGATTCGATCGATGTAGGCCTCTTGCAGTTTCCAAGGGTTAGGACAATAAGTGCTGGTGCAACTGGCCACCGTGACGTTCATGTGAAATTCCGGAGGAATCCCCTCGGTCAGAAACCTTCGTGTGACCGTTTCGATCGCCGTGTCGGCCAAGAACCCGAATCCACCCACGCCGGCAGTCACATGGACAGTATCGTTCCAAGGGCCAGGACAGATCGCCTCATAGTCGATGCTTCGACGCAGCATCCGCGCAAGTTCCTGCGGGGTCTTGGCAGGCAATCTGCCGACTGCGACATCGGGACATCCATCGTTGTCCAGATCCCCATACAGCGCGTCGGTGCACAGTTGCTTGGTCGTTGAATCATTCAGCCGGATTGCCGTATCGAGAACGATACCCGGAGTCAAACTCTCGAATCGATTCGGAGACACCTCCAAAGCTGCATCGCCGCAGAGCAAAATCGCTTGAACCGGCGTCTTGCAACTGGCGATCGTTTTAGCGATTGATTTTCTGAGGTCCTGGGAACTAGCTGCCGAATCGACTTCGACAAATTGATACTCCAAGCCCCGATAAGCTTTCCAGGGACTTAGAGATTCCTTCCAACTCGCAGGGCGGACCAAGACCACCGTCGGAGGATCGCTTGGGGATTGCTGGGCTTGAAGTCTATCCGTGTAACTGCAATTCCATGCGATAAACAGTAACGCTGCACAAAGGGTTCGGGTCAACACGCAGTGGGTTAGCTGTTTGAGCATCGTTGTGCAACCTGATCCTTCATGAAGTCGAGTCCCTCCTTGGCCAACGTCAGCTCATCATCGAACATTCTGCGCCAAATTCGAGTGGCCGCAGCAAGCTCTGGTAGAGCCAATCCAAACGCTTCGATGACCAACCAACCGTCGTATCCGATTTCGGCGATTGCGTCGAAGTTTTCTTGCCAGCGCACGTTGCCGGCCCCAGGAGTACTCCGATCGTTTTCGCTGATGTGAATATGGCATAGCATGTCTTGGATATCGTGGAGAGCTTTGCGAACCGATTTTTCTTCGATGTTCGAATGGAACGTGTCATACATCATCCTGCAGTTTGGATGATTGACTTGGCGGCAAAACTCAGCCGCGTCAGCTTGGGCGTTGAGAAAGTAGCATTCAAAACGATTCAAAGGTTCCACACCGAGCATCACGCCGACTTTGGCCGCATGCTCTGCAACTTGGGTCATGCTATCGATCCCCCACTTCCATTCGTCTTGAGTAGGCCCAGCTCCAGAAAAAAATCCCAAGGCCGAGTGGAACGGACCGACGATTGTCTCGACTCCCGCTGCGGCACAGCAATCGAGCGTTTTCTTGTTGAGCTCGATCCCCTTGCGTCGGATCGATGCGTCTGGACTGATCGGGTTGTCATCGGTGTTTCGCACCGTTACTCCGGTTCGTCGAAGACCGATCGCATCGAGTTTCTTTCCCCACTGGGCGTAGTCCAAGTCGAGGTTGAACATGGGGATTTCTACCCCGTCGTAGCCAAAGGACTTTAATTTCTCAAGGACGGGCAAGAGTCCATCGTTGAGTTCACCCGACCACAGCAGCAAATTCATTCCGTACTTCATCGCTTCAACTCCCGCCTGATGATAAAAAACTTTTTGGCAATGATAAGGTTCAGGGTATCCAAGGCGCACAAGCCGTGCAAGACGAGCCACAGGTTCCGTTATTCTGGTTCTTCAGGATTTTTTGCGGGCAAATCCAGAGGTAGGCTATAGGTCATCTGAGAAACCCAGATCTTTGTTCATATAATGACACAAAAAACGTCCAAGAATTGGCCTTTTTGAGCGAGTCCCTATCGGTACTCCAGACTTTGTTGATAACCCAAAAGCGACTGTTGGTAAGCGTTCATGGAAATCGAATGTCCCCATTGCAAAACAGTTCTTAGCGTCGATGGCTCTCAAGCTGGATTGGTGCTTGATTGCCCAAGATGCACTGGGAGATTTCACGTTCCGGTCCCGATGGGTAAGCCTCGGGTCCCTGGAACTTTTTTTGGACCCGATAGTTACGAATCGGATCCTCAGGTCGGAGAGTTTGTCGAAAAAAAATTTTCGGCTGGTATCTGTGCCCTCCTGTTTGGGATGTTCGGACTTCATAAGTTCCTACTTGGACTCCACAATGCCGGTTTGATTATGCTTGCGGTGAGTCTTTCTGGAGTTGTTTTGACCCCATGCTTGCTGGTTCCTATATTCGGCCCATTCATCATGTGGACCATCGGCCTGATCGAGGGGATTATCTACTTGTCAAAATCAGAGGATCAGTTTTACCAAGACTATGCGATTCAAAGACGGCAGTGGTTTTAAGGCCTCATGCAGGTGTTAACTGAGGGCTTCGATCATATCGAGCGTCGCGTTTCGAACCGATGTGGTCCATCGATCTGCTTGGTATTTGCTTTGTTGAAATGCGAAGATGATTCCTCTGGATGAATTGACGATGGCTCCAAGTCCCCGGGCATCGAGCCCAAGTTTGACGTCTTGGGCCGAACCTCCTTGAGCACCATAACCGGGGATCAGTATCCAACAGTTGGGCATCCGCTGGCGCATCGATTGCAATTCGTGTGGGTAGGTTGCCCCGACCACCGCACCGATGTCACCATACCCCAGATCTCCCGCCGTTGCACTGGAGAGGGACTGAAGATGATCGGCGATCTTCTCGCTCACCGTTCTTCCATCCTCCAAGCGCTGGTCTTGAAAGAAGCTACTGCCAGGATTGGAGGTTTTGACCAAGACGAACAATCCTGAACCGCTCGCTTTGCAACGTTGGGTGAAGGGTTCGAGGGTATCGGCCCCCAAATAAGGATTGACCGTCAGTGCGTCGGCTCCCCATGGGCTGTACTGGGGAGTACCAGGATTGCCGGACCCAAGAAACGCAGTGGCATAAGCCGTGGCGGTGGTTCCGATGTCTCCGCGTTTTGCATCCATGATCACCAGCAAGCCTCTTTGACTAGCATGACGGACCACCTTATGCAGAGCAAGCATGCCTAGCGGGCCGAGTTCCTCAAAGAATGCGCACTGAGGTTTGATCACCGGTACAAGATCCGCGACCGCGTCGATGATCTGAAGGCTAAAGTTCTCGATCGACTGGACGATGGATTCAAGCGAAGCATTGGGTCCTGGATTTAAGGCTTCGGGAAGTGAGTTTGCACGCGGGTCGATTCCCACACATACAGGGTTTTTCTTTTGAGCAACAGCAAGAGCCAGCCTTTGTCCAAAGGGAATCATTGTCAGGTTTCTAGAGTCTTGAGATTCGACGGGTTCGTTTTTCTTTGCGTCAGTTTTTCTTTGCGGGCAGGAATTCAAGCAACCGTTTTGGGACTTGAGCCTTCAGGTGTTTAGGAAGCTCGTCCTCTTTCTGTGGCGGCTTGGAAGTCTCCTTACTGGCACGATCTTCTGCATAAGGTGGCTCATCGCTCAGAACCATAACGAGCCGGACTGGGGTAAAGCGTTTAGGTATTTTCTCAGTGAAGGTTTCGAAGACGAGTCCTGCATTGGCCGCATCGCTTTTGACTGCGACGTCCATGGTCGATGTCATGAAGTTCGCAACACTGAGCAGTTCGCCACTATCTCCCATGTACGTTTCAGAGCCGGTTTCAGGATCCTTGTAGATTTTGCTGCCAGCAAAAACCCAGTCCCAAAGCATCGGCTTTTGGGATCCGGTTTGGCGGATCCAATGCTGAGCCAGCGTCGCTTGGGTCTGCCCTTTTTCATCGTGCCACATCGCATAGACTCGAATGGTGGTGCCGCTTGCAGGAGTAAACTTCGGCTCGAACGCGACGGGTTTTCCTGGGACTCCACCGACGGCAAGCAACGAAGCATGGACGAATCGCGACTTGGCAAATACCGCAACGACCGATTCATGCTCCTTGGTTCCGATGGGACAGGCGAACATTTCCAAGGGTGCATTGCGTTGACAAACGTATCCGTCGACGATGACGGCTTGCTCGTCTCGATGAATCCAAACACGCCCATCCTCGACCACTTTTTTGCATTCGGGCGGGTCGACAAAGCCTTTCTCGATCCGCTTGAGAATCTCCGGTTGCTCGACCCAACCCTCTTCTTTGACGGGAACATCCTGTCGGGATACTTCTTGAGTGGATGCCTCCAGGCTCGGAGTTTGGCCCATCAGCACCGAAGACACACAGGGGATGACCAAGCCCCCGGCAACGATGCTCCAGAGTGCAAAGTTTGTCAAGATTCCAGCCAACGACCGGAGCTTTCCTGAAGAATGCCTGTCGATTGCGCACATAGCGTGTTTTCCTATCGAAAAACGACCGATGGGTCCAAGCCTGGACCAGATTGCACCCATTTTGGGGGAATGGTCCGATTCAAGGAATCATGCAAAATGATTCTTGCATCTAAAATTTCCGGAACAACAATTGGGCCTTGTTGTAGCCCGATATCGTATCACGTTTTTCTTGGTTGGACGAGATCCTATGGACTGGGTAAAGCCCAAGCATCGAACCGGTCGTTCGAAACAAGCCGCCGCAGGCGATGCGGATAATCAAAGCGCCATGCAATGGCTCGAGAAGCTTTGCGTCGATAACGTCGCGATGCTGCAAAGCTCGCTGCCCGTTGAGCCCAAGAAAGGAAAACCAAAAACGACCGATTTTCCGATTCACCAGTATCTTCAAGCAATGCTCTGGGGGATCGGAAAATGGGATGTCGCTAAACCAGCTCACCGCGAATTCCTCCAAGACCTCGTCGATGCCTTCGGAGCCGAACCCTTCGGCGACTGTCCGCCCAAGAGCCGGCGGAAAACCAAACCGAGCAAACGCCCCAAAGCTGTTCCAGATGAAATCCGAGCCCAGCAGGTTGCCCAAGCGGCCAAGATTGGGAAATGGATCACACAGCAACTGCCTAAGTCAAGCTACGACCCCTACGTCGCATTGACAGCGACCGGATGGCTCTACGCTCTTCCCGAAGTGGGCCGAGATATCCCCCCTGCCCTTTGGCTTGAAGTCCTCCAGTCGACGCTCACCCAAGTCGATCGGGCTTGGGAACAAGGCCCCGGCGACGACGGACTTTTTCCATGGGTGATATGGGCTTGCGAAGTCCCCTTGGCCCTTGCCAAGCAAATGTCGCATTTGGGCGGCAAAGATAGGATCGTCAGCGAGACGCTCAATCGTCTAGCGCTTCTGATCGAACAAACAGCCGAGGACCCTCAGGCCTTACTGAGCTTTGGAGGTCAAGATCTTCGAGCCTTCGTCGCTTCCCTGATTCGCAGCCGCTGGGCCGCCGATAGCGTCGGAGCCCGCAAATGGTACCCGCCCCAACGACGAGCGTTGTCCAAGCTGCAGATGATCCTCTTGCACCTAAGCGATGCCCAAGGCCACGCGATGCTCGATGTTGCTCTGTCCAGTCGCCACGACTGCGACTTCTGGACTTCGCTGATGAAACTCTGTAAAGAACACAAAAAAGTACAGCTTGCTACCGCTGTCGCTTTGCCCGCACCAGTCGGTAAATCCCAAGGTTTTAAGATCGATAAAATTCGCAAAAGCAAAACAAACGATGTTAGGCTACCAAAGCCAAGCCATTACTGGGAAAAAAATCAAATCGTTTCGATGCGAAGAAATTGGAGGAAAAACGATTGCCAAATGGCCATCGATTTCTCTCGCGATGCGATCTGGCTGGACCTTTGCGATCAGCACGGCCAACGCGTCCTGAGCGGTGATTGGGACATCGCCCTGGAGTACCAAGGCAAACCCGTCAACATCGATGTGGCTTGGAACGAAGTCTGCTGGTTCTCCGACGACGATGTCGATTACTTGGAACTCGAATGCGACCTAGAAGGAACCTGCACGGTCTATCGACAAGTCATGCTCATGCGTCAAGAAGGTTTGGTCTACATGGCCGATTCGCTCATGGGATCCTCCCCGGACACCAAGTCCGATTGGAAATCGATTTCCACCTGGACCCTCGACCCTGCAGTGAGCTTTCAACCCGAGACCAAGAGCAACGAAGGCAGAATCGTTAGGCACATCGCCCAAGAAGATTCCGATCAAGAAATCCAAGAGCCCGTCGCTCTGCTGCTGCCGCTGAATCTTCCCGAATGGAGACGATCGACCACCCAAGGCTCTTTGTATGAATCCTCTGGTAAGATCGTTCTTCAAGCCCGCACCACACGCACAAGACTCCTGAGTTCTATGCTGGTTGCAGTAGGCTCCAAATGCAGGAATCCCAAATTCACTTGGAGACCTCTGACCGTCGCAGAAAACCTGCATAAAGTCTCCGATGATGTGGCCCAAGGCTGCCGCGTTCAAATCGGAGACGAACAGTGGGTGTTCTACCGATCCTTGGCCCCATGCACTCGCCGTACCCTTATGGGCTTGCACCTAAGCATGGAGTTCTACGCAGGCAGGTTCCTTGCCGATGATGGAACCTACGAACCGATGATCGAAGTCACCCCGGAATAGTCTCTCGTGTGCGGAAGACTGACACTGCATACCCCGGTTTTGAATTGGCTGCTGGAATTTTTCCCAGCCTACGCAAACCTGTGGCCCGCAAACCTCGGTGCGATGATCAAGATCCATCCAGAGATCTTCCAAGCCCGGTACAACATCGCACCAACTCAAAACGTACTGGTGGTCCCTCAGTTTGCTGCCGATGCCACGCCAGTACTGCACTCGATGCGTTGGGGCTTGGTTCCACCCTGGGCCGATTCCCTCAAAATCGCTTACAGCATGATCAACGCTCGATGCGAAACCCTTGAAGAAAAACCAACCTACAAGCCTCTGCTGGCTCAAGGTCGCTGCGTCCTGATCGCCGATGGCTACTACGAATGGAAACAAACACTCGGTCCCGAGGCGACTGCCAAAGAACAATCCGCAAACAAACAAACGTATTGGATTCATCGGCCCGAAACGAAACCCTTGGCTTTGGCTGCCCTCTGGACCTCCAATCACAAAGCGATCGAAGGTCTGCCATCCAAGGAACCCCTGCACTCGACGACCATCATCACCACCCAGGCTGGTCCAGATACCCATCTGGTTCACGACCGAATGCCAGTGATCCTCAAAGACCATGAACAGGTTGCAAGGTGGCTTTCAAGCGATAGTCCATGGCAAAGCGTCCGCGATCTGGTCGGATCAGCCCCCCAAGGTACCCTGGAGCCGACTCGTGTTTCGAGCAAAGTCAATTCGGTGAGGAACCAAGGACCAGAACTGATTGAACCCGAGCTCTTTACACCCGAGCTGTTTTAGACCGACCCTGCACGCGCGTTCTGCGACCGGGGCTTACTGGTTTTCACCAATGTCTTGACGCCGCACTTGTGCAAACGCTTCAAGCACTTCGTACAAATCTCGCGATATGTCGACTTGGTCATCGCAAAAGTCTTCGATCCAAATCAGATCGTTGGCCAGGCACGCTCTGAATGCGTCCAATAGTTCACCGAGACGAACCTTGGGTTTATCACCAACGGCATCGCAAGTTCGTGGGCTAGGCAGCAGATTCGCCCTGGAGAGAACGGGACCTGCCTGAGAAATAGTAAATGCGTCCGAACCGATCGGCTGACTCGTAATGGAACTATCAAGGACGGAATCGACCAGAAGTGTCGAAGCAGCAGGAGCAATCATGGGGACGAGTTTTCTATGGAAAGCGATGCAACAGATTCAAAATTCCAAACCAAAGAGCCCGACCCTACGTGTCCCCCGACGAGCCCTCTTTGCTCAGGTGTCATCGGCCCAATCACAGCCGAGCTTGAGCAAAAAACACCACCGAAACCCAATTCTTCGGCCACCGTGGTAAAACAGATAAAATGGGGCTCGCAGAGAATCCCGACGTCGAGTTTCTCTCAAAGCTTGACAACTACCCCCCTCTGCCCTAGATTCCCAAGTTCCCCCACTTGGCGGATGCGGTTCTTGTGGCGGATTAGCTATCGGTTTTCCATTCAGGATTGCTTCAGATCCCAACTCCAGTAGGCATTGATTGCCGCCACAATGATACCAGCAAATCGTCTATGAAAGATCTACCCGCGATCGCCCGTTATATGCGGCTCCCTGAGGAGTTGCTGAAGTATCCTATCGAACTGCTAAACCAAGGCTACGAGCCAAATTATTTGGCGACCTACCGGCCCGAT
>JAGWZB010000336.1 GCA_018969045.1 Planctomycetota bacterium
CAATGATGTTGTTGCCTCGGGTATCAACCGTGAATCGCAACGGCAGAAGAGAGTTGTCGCCCGGGTTACTCGATAACTGCGGACCTGTAGCCCCACCAGCCGTTGCGCTCGACGAGGGAATCAAAGCCCTGAGAGTTTCGACCAAACTGCTCGCATCCCCATTGCGTATCGCGAAAATTTTGATTTTTGCAACCGCTCCAGGTGTGTCCAATTGCTGTATGAACTGCTCGATCAAAGGTAGCGTTTCAGGCGTACTGGCGACAATGATCGTATTGTTGCGCTCGTTGACCGTGATCCTGGTCGAACCCAACACTCCTCCTGTTGCGATCGGCTCACCATTCTCGTCAACCAATTGCAATGTCTTGTTTCGATCCGCAGTCGTCGTAGCCAATGCATCTTGCAAGGCCTCGGCAATATCTGCAGCCAAGTTATGACGGATCTGAAACACCCTTGCGGCCTGCAACATCCCATTGCGAGGAACATCGATCTGCTCGAGCAACTTCTTGATCTCTGCAATATCCCTCGGCGAACCATTGACGATGATCGCATTGCTACGACTATCGGCAAATGAATTAACCACCGGAGCCAAACCCTCCTTACCCTTGAAAAACGACTGGAGCTGGGTCTGAACCTCGGATGCAGCGGCATGCTTAAGAGGGATCACTGCCAAAGTAGCTTCGTCGCGCGTGGGCTGATCCAACTGCAAAATCAATTGCTTCATCAACTCCAAGGATTCCCCCCAACCAATCAAAAGCAGCGCATTAGGAGATACCAACGGGGATACCGTCACACGCCCCTGCCGAGTCCCGATAAACTTCTCTTCGATATCCTCGATCAGCTTGGACATCGACTCCGAATTAACGTGCTGCAAGGGAATCACTTCGATCGTCGGCTTGCTCTCCCGACTAGCCTCGTCCAACCTCTTGATTATCTCAGACAGATCGGTCAACTGCTGATCTCGACCTCGCAAAATAACAGCGTCCAACTCTGGAAGCATCTCGATCTGCACCCCCTCAAATTGAGGCAAAGGCAGACGATCCGGAACTGGCTGCTTGGGATCCTTATCCTGTGCCTGCACAACCTGGGGAACATTCGGGTCCTGAGTTCCTGCCGCCAATCGAACCGATGTTCGATTCGCCGCAAAACCGGGCACACTTGCTTCATGAAGACCGATCCGAGCAGACAAATCCTGCGCAAAACTAGCCATCGCAACTTGACCTCGCTGAGCCAATTTTTGCAATCGAAACGCTCGGTATTTGGATACCTGCGACTCTGTCGTATGAGCCATCGCAAGCTTTGCCAACGATGCAACTGGCTTCGCCGCCCCCTCGACCCTAAGAACACGCTTCTGAGAGTCGAACTCTACAAGCACGGTCTCTTGCCCAACTTGCAACAACAACGCCTCGGTCTTCGCCGGATGCGCAAAAACCTGCTTCGGATAATTGACTGCCAAGGTTTGCCGAAGACTCATCCAATGATTGGCCGTCGCTAGAATCTCACGACGGTCCAAAGCTGGCTCCTGCAATACTGGCTGGCGCGGAACTACGGGATTGAGAACAGAAGGCACCGTCTGAGCTTCAACCCCTTGCGCGATCCACACACAAGCAAGCCAACTCAAGGCCAACCCAACAAACCCGGCTCGCGAGTGTCTGTTTTGCATGAACTGTCTCTGAGTCTTCAGGTCCCAAGGACCATCTACGAGGATCCAAAGCCACAGAACCCCGTGTTCCGTAGGCTGGCAACAGAACGTAAAAAAAAAGAATGAGCCGGGTCAATACCAATCCCCCCCTCGGGCGGGGGGAGAGCTTTTTGAGCGATCCTACACAGTTGAGTCGCTCGAATCGAAATCCCCAACCGCACGGAGGAACCTTTAGTTAGGCAGTACCGGTTGGCTAGCGCCTTGCGGCGGTGGGGGCAATTGCAACGACTGCCGTGTTGGAGCCAAGGTCTCGTTGTAGTGCTTGAGCAGACTCAATACGGATTGAAACTCAGGACGAGCCGCGAGCGAAGAAAACCGCGGATCCTTTGCCACCGCTTCGTAACGCCCCAGAATCGTCTTGATCTCCTCAGGGTTTGGCGCAGCACCACCTAGAAACATCCAGGCTGGTAATCCTAGATACTCTTTCCATTGCTGATCGAGCAATTCGAACAAGGCGGGAGCAAGCTGGACGATTTGCCCCCGGACAACTTCGGACTCGGACGCTCCAACAGCCTTTGCCGAGGCAGGTGTTGCATTCCCTTGGACAATCTGCTCAGCATACTTGGCAACCGTCTCGGTCAAGAGCTGCGCTGCAGGAGGGACTACCGGCGTTTGATTGATCGAGGAGATTTGGTAATAAGCCCCCGTGGCGATTCGATCGACTTGCAAAGCCGAGCCGTCGATCGACACACCAGCAAAGAGCCCTCGGCTGCGGGAATACGTGTAAATCTCTGCTTGCAACTGACCATCCGTGCCTACCCCTCCGGATCTTCCAACCGGCCCCGCAGCGGCAGCCACGTCCGCACCAAGAGTCAGCTTACCGTTTAGAACCCCCTGAATGCTTCGATCCGTTTTAAAAACCAAAATGATGTCCGAGGATTGAACCCCCACCTGCCACCCGATATTGCCTCCCGTCAGGGTGATGAAGACCGGAGCATGCCAAGTCCCATTGGGTTCGCGAACAAAGAGAACTCCTTTGCCGTGACGTGCACCGACAATGAAACTCCCCTTAACAACGTTGGGAATGATCGCAACTCCATGCGCGTTCTCGATCATCGCTCGGGGGACTTTGGCCAACGGCTGTGTCATTGTCTCGGTAAGCAATTGGCTCGATTGAGCGATGACCTCATCAGGCCTCATTTGGCCAAATACCAACGAGGACCAAGCTGACAAAAAGAGGACCAAAAAGGTGCCGCTAGACAAGACCTGCAAAGCACCAAAGCGATACTTCGAACGATAATTCAACATGGATGATCTCCTCCTTGATTCCCAGCAAAACAACGACTTCCTGCTGGTCTAATATCTCATTGTCCAGGTCAACCTCTAGGGGATTTGCCCCCAATTTGGCGAAAACCCAGCCATTTTCCAACCTTTACTGGTTCGCTAAATACGAAAAACCTCTCTGCCGACGATTGAAATTGAGTTGAGTTCGTTTTAAAATCGTCACTTCGTTGATCTGTTTTTTCTTCCAATAGTGAGTAGAACCCATCATGACAGTCGGTGAGAGAATTCGTAAGAAGCGTCAAGAGTTAGGTTGGACCCAAGAAATCCTCTGCGGAAAAGTTGGTCTTAGCAAAAGCTTTCTCTCTGAACTCGAGAGCGGCAAACGAAACGTTAGCGCAGAAAACTTGTACAACATCGCACAAGTCTTTGGTGTCTCTCTGGATTATCTAATGGCAGGCAAAGCCAGCAAAGAAAGCCGGGATCCAAGCTTCCAAGTTCCTATTCCGAATTCGCTTGCACGCTTTGCCGAAAAAGAACAACTTTCGTTCAGAAAGACTCTGACCCTGCTGAACATGTATCGACAAATCGTCGCCAATCGTATGGGCCGAACCAAGGACCTCGGCGAAAAATTCGATTGGAAGAAGTTTTACAACGGCGTCAAGGAATTCATGGACAAGGAATGATTCGACCGGACTCCTCGCCCGAGGTTCACGAATTAGCTTGCAAGCTTGGAATTGATACCACAGACCCAGCTGTTGGCATTGTGGTTGATTGCCGACGGCTAGTCGACAGTTGGGTCAGCCAAGCCGGAGGGATAGGCCCCCAAGGCATATCCGATATATCGGCTTTCGAGTCTCTGATCACTCGGAAGCTGTCGATGGTCGTCGAAGAGATCCATACCGACGAGGATTTTAATCGGCTCACCGATAAATACGCTCGTGGTTTGGGCGACTATGTCTTCGCCGGCTTGCGCGCGAAGTTCGACGATCCAGAACTGCCAGCCTTCGGCGTTCTCATCGAACGGAATACCTCGTCCAAGACAGCCGACGATCTTTTCGTTGCTGTTATCGATTGCCGAGATGAACTCACTGGTGAAAAGTACGCCCGACGTTATTTCACCAAGTGGCATGAGATCGCGCACCGGTTGACCACACACAGATCTTCGGCCGAACCGGCTTTTCGAGCCCACGAAGATCCCATCGAAACGTTGGTCGATGCGGTCGCTTCAGAACTCGGCTTCTATGAACCCTTTCTCGGACCGGCATTGAAAGAAGTACTCTCCAACGAAAATTGGTTGACCTTCGAAATGATCGAATCCATCATCCTCCGAGTTTTTCCCCAAGCGAGTTTCCAAGCGACACTATTTGCCTGCATGCGACTGATGCCTACCCCCATGGTTTATCTGGAGCTCTCCGACGATCCGCTGACAATCCAAAAAGTACTACCCAACTCGGCTGCCTACGGGCACTGGCTCTCTTGCGATCCACCCATTGGCAACGGTCAAATTCGAGAATCCCCGTCGGTGCATTCAACGAGGCTCTGTTGTGGACAAATCGTCCATCGCGAATCGGTGTTCTGCCGCGTTGCAGCTTCCGAACTTCTCTACGACGAAATCGAACATCATCTTTGCGATTTCGAATTCCCCAAATTGGGATTCTTTATCGGACGATTCCCCAGCGAACCTAGTGCTCGCGCGACAGCAAACGCTGTGGCTCACGGCCACCGAGGTGTTCTGGTCCATGCACAAGCCCGCCGCGTGCCAGGAAAAGTCATCGCACTTGTGCAGTATTAACCCACAACGCACGCAGACTCCCTGTTCTAAACACCTTCATACTCCGGCTCAGGCTCTTGAACACACGTTGGCGTAAACTCAATCCCTTCATACACAGCACTCAAAGCCAGTGACAGCCCTAGCCTCGGCATATCGATCGATTGATCCATGCCCTGGAACTCCAATCGCTCAAACCAAGATCCACAACGACGGTACAAAATCGCAATCGGCTGGTGTTGCTCAAGGATTAAGTAGTACTGCAACGATGGTATCTGCGTATAAGCAGTGAGCTTCTCATCCAAATCGTAAAGACGTGTCGT
>JAGWZB010000337.1 GCA_018969045.1 Planctomycetota bacterium
AGTAGCAAACGGCGATAGGGAATTCCATGAGGCTCCACTGGTGGTAGTCTCTTTAGCTGTGCCGTAAGTGATCCCGCCAGGAGCGTAGGAAGCAGGGGCACCATTATTCAGATACCAAGACGAACTTAGGCCGGATGTTGTCAAAACAACCCAATACGTCGTTCCCGCAGTGAGCGTTGGGTTTGCGAAATCGAAGGTGTAATGTCCGTCGCCCGTCATGTTGGTATTAGTGGCTGAGTACAAAGCATTGGCGGGATCAATCGACGCAGGATTGCCTGAGTTATCGGCGAAGAGACTCAAAGTCCCTGTCACCGTGGATGAGCTATCGCCAAAACCGTAGATATTCATCGCGTCGAGGGTAAAGTCCGAAGCGCCGACAGTAAACGAAAACGCTCCACGGGCCGCACCATTGACGTTTTGACTAATCGCGCTGGTGCCCGTGATGCCGTCTGTTCCCAGATTCGAAAGAACCACACCGGTCAGGGCACCTGCCTGGACGCTGGCACTTGTAACAATCGCCAACGCAGCGACCATCAAAAACCGAAACAATTTCATTGAAACCTCCCAAAACTCGAAAAGATTTTACTTGCGAGCCGACACGACTATGGGCATGAACTCGACTTGACAAGTTGTAACGATACAGCGGGTAATCGGTACTCGTCAATCCGTCAAATAAAAAAAAGTTCAATTTTCTGGAATTCTCCTTCTTTTAGGGAACTTTTCGGAATCCATCGACTAGGTCAAGTAGTTTTACGGTAAAGCTCAATGTTTCGAAGGTAGCAAGAAGCTGCAACGTTCGTCGATCGGACTTGAATCCATCACCGCTGGGTTGAGTTAATTCCAAGTCGCAATCGGTTTCTGAGTACTTTTCTGGGGAACGGACCATGCCGGCCAAGAATATTTTGCGGTCTACGTGACTTGGCGACTCTGGCCTGAGATGTCCAGTGACAGAGATCCCAACGTCGGCTTCGGGGGTCCCAAGCATTACTTTTCTTGCTAGTTGTTGGCTTGCCCATGGTCCCACCGAGCTGACCTGTGGGTCTGCTAACTCCGATGGGTCGAGCCCCAACCATTTGGACTTCGTGTCGTTTCGATAGACGACCATCGAACCACAAAAAACATCCGAAACCCCTGGAATGCTGACAAACCAGCTTGAGACCATCCCCCCGGTGCAGCTTTCTGCCAACACGATCCTGCGGTTTGACTCCCGAAGTAGTCTAATCACTTCGAGGACTTTCGAGTAAATTGAATCCTCTAGCGAGGGTAAGTGCCGTTGAGTATTCGTCATCGATGAGCCCCTTGTATTTGACAGTTGAATTGACTCTATCGAAATCGAAAAAGCAGTCCATGGCGATTCCTTCGAAAAATTCCAAGGCACATCCGGTCCCGGGAACCAATTTACCTGCTTTTTGCTTTGACACTATCCAGGAGTTATCCCACTACGCTGCTCACATCGTCGCGGGGCTGATCCGAGAACGCGCCGCATTAGGACAGAAAACCGTCATTGGCTTGCCGGCTGGATCAACCCCTTTGACGACCTTCCGGGAACTGATCCGACTGCATCGAGAAGAATCGTTGGATTTCAGCAGTGTCGAATTATTCCTGCTGGATGAGTACTACCGACTCGCCCCGCAAAACCCTCAGTCTCACCAAGCCTGGCTCAGGGAGCATCTGACTCAGCATGTCAACATTCCTCCGGACCAAATGCACTGTTTAGACGGCAACATTTCCGAGGAGCAAATCGAGTCTCATTGTTTGCGATTCGAGGAGGCGATCGAATTGTGCGGCGGTTTCGATCTGGTCCTTCTGGGCCTTGGAATGAATGGTCACATCGGATTCAATGAACCATTCTCATCCAAGCGCAGCAAGACTCGATTATGCACTTTGGACTCAGTGACTCGCCGAGGGGTCGCTAGTGATTTCTTTGGTGAGGACAATGTTCCAAGCGAAGCCCTTACGGTTGGCCTGAGCAGCATCCTCTCGGCCCGCAGAGTTCTGCTCTTGGCGCTCGGGGAGCACAAAGCGAAGATCGTTGCCGAGACGCTTGAAGGTCCCTCGACGGAACGCTTACCTGCTTCATTGCTTCAGGATCACCAGGATGTTCGCGCACTGATCGACACACCTGCGGCAGCCAACCTCAAAGGCGTTGCAACACCATGGCTCTTGCATCACGTGCCATGGACCGACGAACTGACCAAACGCGCGACGTTGTGGCTTTGCCAAAAAACAGGCAAGCCACTTTTGAAACTGACCGATGAAGATTTTCGCAACAACGACCTGCATGAGCTTTTGTGGAAACAAGGAAGTGCTGAGAAGATCTCTCATCGAGTCTTCGGCTGGATGATGAAGACGATCGAACCTCACCCGGCAGGACTCGACCGCAAGACCACTTTGTGTTTTAGCCCTCACCCAGACGATGATGTCATCAGCATGGGAGGCACACTGATTCGGCTCATTCAAGACAGCCACCAGGTGCACATCGCTTACATGACTTCAGGAAACATCGCCGTCTTTGATCATGACGCGAGAATGGTTGCTGACCTGGTCTGCGAGTACAACAAGCTATTCGGTATCGACAACGACAAATCGACTCAGATGGCTCATGCGGTGCGAGCCGATTTGGATCGAAAAGCCCCAGGTCAACCCGATTCGGAGTCCATTCTCAACATCAAAGGGCTCATTCGAAAGAACGAAGCTCGAGCGGGAGCCTTGTCGATCGGTTGCCCAGAGGCGAATTTGCATTTCTTGGATTTGCCTTTTTACCGCACCGGTACCATCGCTAAAAAACCGGTTGGCACTGAAGACATCGCGATCATTGATGAACTCCTTCGGCGTCTTCGACCCGATCAAATTTACGTCGCAGGAGATCTTGCCGATCCACACGGAACCCACCGCGTTTGCGCCGAAGCGATCTTTGCGGTTCTGCTGGACTGGAAGTCTCGCGGCGAACCGATCCCGGAAGTACTCATGTATCGGGGGGCTTGGCAAGAATACCCCCTCCATGAAATCGAGATTGCTGTGCCGCTTAGCCCAAGCGATCTTGCCCTGAAACGCAACGCCATATTCATGCATGAAAGCCAAAAGGATAAAGCCTTGTTCCCTGGCAGCGACCCACGCGAGTTTTGGCAAAGGGCAGAAGACCGCAATCGAGGCACCGCCGATAGCTACAACAAACTCGGATTGCCCGAATACTTTGCGATCGAAGCTTTCGTGCGATGGAAAGGGCTGCCGATCTAGGCGATCAAGCCACTTTTTGCCATTGATTTAGCTCTTTCTTTTTTGCTATCTGCACGGGCTTGTAGGTTCACGAAGTTTCGTAACGACACTTGCCCATTGAGATGCAGATGATTCGCAATCTGTTGACCCTCTTTTGCTCCGCTGCTTGGATGCTTGCCACAGCTTGTCCTGCGTTGTGCCAAGACGAAACCGACGCCGTACAACGCAAAATCAATCAAGCGACCCTCGACGGACAAGTCGTCACGGCAAGCTCGATCGAGCCGGCCAGAGAGCTTAATCTTCCGCCCAAGCCGATCGATTCGGCGCAAACAACACAAGAGCTCTCAACCCAGGAGCTAGCACCAGAGACCCTTGCACAAATCGCCGCCCCTAAAGTGGTGTACCTGCAAGCACCATCCCCAGGATCCATTCACTCCAAAGAGCTTCCAACCCAAGGCGGTGTGCTGCTCCAAAGCGGTATGGGGCAATTGAGAGTCTCGGGGGCTATGTCGCTGCTTGGGGTTTACGGTTCGGACCGAGCTTTCGTTCCTTGGAGTCCGTTATTTATGCTGCCTCCACCCCTCTTTGGAGGAGATACTCCGACGTTCGAAGCCCATGCACGGCAATCGAATTTGCAGTTTCTTTACAGCGGACCCGAGGTCGCAGGTTGGCAAACGGGCGCTTTTGGAAAATTCTATTTTACCAACTCGGCACTCACCTCGGACATCTACGGATTCATGCCCGTGGTCGCCTTTGGCGAAGCTCGCAACGAGCATTTCCGATTCGCCGCCGGACTTCAGCCAGACCTTTTTGCACCCCGCGATCCGATCGTTATCCCCATGACCCTCATGGGAGGTGCCGGAAACGCAGGAACCTTCCGAGGACAACTTCGAGCAGAAGCCTTTTGGAAACCCAATGATGGCTTCCAAGCCACCTTGCAGACCGCCCTTAGCGATCCGATCTCAACGGTTTTGATCGATTCAAGTCGCCGAAGCACCGAATCCGACGGGATCCCAAATTTCGAAGTACGAGGGGTCTTGGGTTTTGGAGAGGCCGAGCCGCTCGCAGGTGGACGTAAGGAACGCCCGATGGAGCTGGCCGTTGCCGGTCTGGTGGGCCGCATTAGAAACTCACAAATCATCTACAATTTGGATGACATTGACCCAAATATTCCCATCCGCTCGATCATCGATATCGGCGGCATGTCCGTCGACAGCAAGATCAACCTGACCGATCGCATTGGGCTTATCGGCGAAGGTTATTTTGGTCAGGGTCTTGGAAATTACGCAGGAACCATCTTCCAAACCTTCAATTCTCAGACGTTCCAAGCAATCCGCGGACAAGGTGGATTTCTGGAGGCCTTTGTTTACCTGACCAATCGATTGCATTTGCATGCCGGTTATGGCATCGATGCGGCTCTGCGAAGAGATTTGCCGGCCAGCCCAGGTGCGATCGCCCGAAATTCCGCCTATTACGGCTGTTTATTTTGGGACATCAGCCCGACGTTCCAGTATGGGGTGCAAGTCGACTATCGAGAGACTGATTTTGCGGTTTTAAGCGACAATTCCGGCTGGATCGTCTACAACCAATTTGCCATCCGTTTTTAGCGTTGGCTTTTGCTCATCTGTCGCTTGATTCACCCATCGGGAACGCTATACTATCGCGTCCCAAAGCGAGACTGCTCTTGGCAAGATCCGCTTGCTTGATCCTTTTTTAGCAAGTGTCTAGGTAATCTGCCGGGGTCGTAGCTCAATTGGTTAGAGCACCGGACTGTCGATCCGGAGGTTGCGGGTTCGAG
>JAGWZB010000338.1 GCA_018969045.1 Planctomycetota bacterium
CAATGAGAAAGCAATCCAAGCAGGTCCCAAGGCGTCGGAGATTCCTTGGAGCATCCTTGGATGTTGCCTGGTTTACTATCTAGCCCAACCACCAGCCAAGCTTCCCCTTTTCGCATGGCTTTCTTGCGCTCTATTTGCATGGGCAATTCGCACCAAACCGAATGGGTCTGGTCGAGATTGGTGGATCGCCTGGGGAGCCTCGGGTGCGATGTGGCTGTTGCTCCTGCATGGAATTCGCCTTGCCTTTTGGCCACTGACGGCCGGATGGATCGCTTTATCGTTGTACTTGGCGGTTTACTTTCCAGCGTCCTTGTGGATTTCCAAGCGGCTTTACTGGGATTTTAAATTTCCATTGGCATTGGCATGCGCTGTGGGTTGGACGACTTGCGAACTCCTGCGGGCCTACGTCATCACCGGGTTTGCGTGTTGCTCGCTTGCCCACTCTCAGACCCCTTGGCCGATTGTGCTGCAAATCGCTAGCCACTTCGGGCACTATGGCGTTGGATTCATGATGATGCTCACTTCGGCTTGGCTTGTCGATTTTCTGCAAACTCGAAAAGATGAGCAATCAGAGCCAATCCATTGGCCCAAGAGTTCTCTAAACTCGATCGTTCGCACCTCGATTTTCGCATGGATGATCCTAAGCTATGCGACTTGGACCGCCCGCCAAAATCACCTTCGACAAATGGAACCGATCAAACCGCTTGGACGCTTCGTCTTGATCCAAGACCACATGCCAACGATGTTCGACGCGACGCAGGAACTCATCGAGCAAGGTTGGGCGGACTATTTGCAAACCACGCAAAGAGCTATCGAATCGATCCGTGAGAGAAACCCAGATTCAGGCAAACCCAATAGCGACCACGTGGATCTGATCGTTTGGCCTGAGAGTGTCTACGCAGAGCTTTCACCCATGATGTTTTGGGACCGCGGGGATAGAATCCCAGCGGAACTGCCAGTGGATCGACAGGGACTTGAGGATGGTTTCGAGAGACTCGATCGCAACCATGCCTTCAAGAAACGACGCTTGCAAACGGCACTTGGGGGAACCCTCCCTGAAATGCTCGTCGGTACCGACGTGATCGACATACGCGATGGAAAGATGAATCGCTACAACAGTGCACTATGGATCGGACGGACGACCACGGACTATTACGCGAAAAATCATCTGGTGATGTTCGGTGAATATATTCCGATCCTCTCTTGGTTTCCTTCCATCATGCAACAGATCGGACTTGGGACTCTGAGCCCCGGCACCCATCCAAAAGCTTGGGAATTGCCTTCCGGGAGGCGTCTGATGGCCAACGTTTGTTTCGAGGATACCGTTCCTCACTTGATGCGACGTCAAGTCAACGAGTTGACTCGACAAGGTATGGCTCCCGATGTGATGATCAATATCTCCAACGATGGTTGGTTTCGCGGTTCGAGCATTTTGGATCACCATCTCAATAGTGCGATTCTCATCGCCGTTGAAAACCGAATTCCCGTATTGATCGCAGCCAACACAGGAATCACCGCTTGGATCGATGGCGATGGCCAAGTCGTCGAACGATTGCCCAAGATGAACCCCGGCTGGATCCTTGCACAACCCATCCCCGACGGACGTACCGGGTACTGGAGTTACTGGGGTGATTGGCCCGCGATCCTTGTCGCCTTGTGCGGTTTGCTGCCTGTCGGGAAATTTGTGATAACAAAAAAATGGGTGGGCAAAAAAATGGGTGGGCAAAAAAATGGGCCTTTTGAAAATGGAGAGGTTCGCCTCCATTGGTCGTGACCTGGGCGAGTATAATCCAACGACCGGTTTTGCTTCTGCCGATCCACAAACCTCTTCAAAGATCAGAATAGGACCTACCATGATCCGAATCCTACGGAGTCAGAGCACTAGGATGCTTTGCAAGACTTTGTTGCCCACAAGAGCGTTGATCCTGGGTCTTGGTGGCATCCTTGCACTAGCCCAGCAAGTGAATCTAGCTCAGGAAGTGAACCTCGATGGTCTGGATTACCAGTGGGCTTGGAGCAAGCAACAGGTGACTCAGGCGGGCAAGGGATTTTGGCCTCAATACCGTGGTCCTCAAGGAGACGGCGTTGCCGAAGCTTCGTGCAATCCACCGGTTGTATGGAGCGAGTCAAAAAACATTGCTTGGCGCAGAGACATTTCTGGAAAAGCGTGGTCTTCTCCGGTCGTATGGGGTGACAAAATATGGCTTACCAATGCCACCAATGATGGACTGAGCATGTCGGTCATGGCGATCGAGCGAAACACGGGTAAAGTGCTGATCGATCGCGTGATCTTTACCAACACCCAGACTCAGAAGGATTACCACCAGTTTAATTCCTACGGTTCACCGACCCCGGTATGCGATGCCGATAGGATTTATGTTACCTTCGGGACCTATGGCACAGCAGCACTTAACCCCCAAGACGCAGCGGTTGTTTGGGAGCGGCGCGATCTGCCTTGCAATCACTACCGAGGCGCCGGTGCCAGTCCGATCCTTTACGGCAACTTGCTTGTCTTTAGCATGGATGGATTTGACGTTCAATACTTGATCGCTTTGGACAAGACAACTGGCAAGACTGTTTGGAAACAGGACCGTGCCATCGAATATGGAACCGACGATGGCGATTGGAAGAAGGCTTACAGCACTCCTCATGTCATTGAAGTCAACGGCAAGCACCAAATCATCAGCCCGGCGGCAAAAGCTGTGATCGCTTACGATCCATCCACCGGAAAAGAGCTTTGGAAAGTCCGTTACGATGAACACTCCAGCGCCATTCGTCCATTGTTTGATGGCAAGCATCTGTTCATCAGTTCTGGCTTTAGCAAAGCAAAGCTCTTATCGATCTTGCCCACGGGGACCGGTGATATCACTCAGAGCCACATCCAATGGCAGGCTACCCGCGCGATCGGGTGCAAGCCCTCACCGGTTTTCCTCGACAATAAACTGTGTTCCTTGGAGGATCGCGGTGTCCTAACGGCGATGGATCCAGCCAACGGTGAGATTGTTTGGCAAAAACGACTCGGAGGAGACTTTAGCAGTTCTCCCGTAGTGGCCAATCACCGCATCTATTGCTTCGATGAACAAGGAAAGGGGCATGTAGTGGATGCCAACGGTGAAGTACTTTCAGAAAATACGCTCGATGCAGGTTGCCTGGCATCTCCTGCGGTCATCGGCGACGACTTAATCGTCCGAACTAGAACGAGCCTCTACTGCATCCGCGCGACGGAGTGAGAATGCAGCCAGTAGGCTCACCATCGGGACCATCGGTGCCCGCATCCTCATGTTGCTCCAATACACCGCATGCACTAGGCATAAACTAATCGCCAAGGTCAAGGCAGGCACCCAAAGACCAAGTTCTTTTGAATTGCTTAGAAGCAATCGGGCAAGTCCCACAATGGCTGCCAAGCTGACGATCGAATACCACAGTCCAATAGCCACTCGAACACTAAACGTCGATTGATTTCTCGATGGGATCCAAGCCCACAACCAACATTCGCGGATCAGGCATCCTTGCAGGAATGCCAATGGGCTTTGACGGATCGTCTCCCTAGCAAGACGGTTGGCAAAGGAATCCAATGCGATTTCATCGGTTTGGTTGTTCGCGAACTCGTTTGCTTTTCGGGTTGCCCACCAAACATGAAAACGCCGATCGTCCCACTGCCTTGATGGACTCGATTTCCAATGCTCGAAGAGGATCGGGTTGTTAGCCAGTAACAACGTATAACCGCCATGGGTTGTCGTCCAAATCCCATGGCCCAATTCGGATCGATTCCTAAGCCACCAAGGGAGCAAGGTTAAGAGGCAGCCTAAAAAAATCCCGATGGCTCGGACTCGATTGTATCGCAAGTCAATCAATCCCCATAAAACACACCACACCAAGGCGGTAGGGCGGCACAGGCACGCAAGTCCCAAGGCCAATCCTAAGCAGGCTCCTTGAAGCCATGGCATCCAAATTCCGGGCCGGTTAGGTGGACCCAATACGAAAGTGGTCCACCAGATCGCAACCCCCAAGAAGGTCGCGAGGGTTTCGGTCATGACCAGCGTGCTTTGCCTTAATAAAATAGGATCTAGCAAAATAAGCGCTGCTGCCAGAAGGCTTCTTGTGCGACTCCAGTTTAGTCGGCGTGCGATATCCATCGTCATCCAAACCGTGCAGGCTCCAAGCAAGGCATGCAAAACCGCTATGGCGGTTCGGTCGTTGGAGAACCCTTGAAAAAAACTGAGAATCCAAGGGTACATCGGTGGTCGGTAAGCGGTAGGAATTCCTTTTCCTTGCGGATCGATCGTCCCGTAAACTCCTGTTGTATAAAGGCCCTTGGCAATGCGACGGTAAGAGTCTGGGTCGGCCTCTAACCCTGAGAACATCAGTACCACAACAATTAACCTCAAGACCAACGCAAACGCAAAGACCCATAGCAGCAGCGATCGATACGAGAATCTCTCTAGCGACAATTCGCTAAAAAAATCTCCTTGATCATGGTTTGATTTGCGCATGACATTGAGGCTTAGTCTCTAGCTAAGCTGACCAGCTGGAGACCAACCAGGGACGGGTTGTCTATCGATTTGACATGGCGTTGTTTGAAGCTTTGCAATTCTATCGATGGAACTTGCCACCTGTTGTTTAGTCACAAGTGGCTCAAGTTTCAGATGAAAGTCCAGCGACTGGCCTCCTTGGAGATGAACCAAACGCCCTTGGTGTTCTTCAAAGGATCTGGTATTGGGGAAACCGGTAGCAGGTTCGATCCCCAGTACATAGCCATCTTCGATAGCAGCGGTGTTTTTCCAGAAGTTGACCACAGGGAGAGTCGATCGATCGAAGTGGACCGAATACCCAAGACTTTCCTGTGCGTTGCACAGCATCGCTTCGGTCCATCCCTTTGGGTCGCACAGGGGCTGAGCATAATAGACCTGTTCGGAAAACCCACTTTCAGGGGCTTCGCACACGTTCCACTTGTCGATTCCTTCTGCGGCGCGAGCGTCCCGAGGAGCCAAGCGTTTTAAGGGAGCA
>JAGWZB010000339.1 GCA_018969045.1 Planctomycetota bacterium
CCGACTTGTCCGCACCAGACTTATCAGCACCAGACTTATCAGCACCAGACTTATCAGCACCAGACTTATCAGCACCAGACTTATCAGCACCAGACTTATCGGCACCGGACTTGTCAGCACCCGACTTGTCAGCACCGGACTGGTCTATGTCAGATTTATCCTGGGCAGAGGAGTTCATATCCTGGTTATCTTTGCCCGATGCATCACTTGGTTGACTGCTATTGGAATTACGTTGGTTGTTGTTGGGATCTTTTGGCGTTTCGGAAGGATCGTTGGATCTTGAATTCCCGTTGGATGAATCCTGTGAAGGCTTCTCCTTCATGAATTGCTGAATCTTTTCCAAAGCATTGCGATCCTCCGTAGGCATCGCACCCTGACTGCGATTGGCGTCGGAAGGATTGTCTTGTGGTTGAGCGTTTGCGTTGGATGGAGAGCTTTGGCTGTTAGGGTCGGGTGATTTACTGTTCCCCTTCGAGTTATCTGAGTTATCGCTTTGGATACCGCCCTGTCCGGATTTGGGGCTTTGCGACTCCTGAGATTGATCTTGGTTGGCATTCGATGGGTCTTTGCTACGGGAATTAGCATTAGATGAGTTTGGGTTTTGTTGTGGTTTATTTCGAAACTTATCCCAATCGACACGTGATTTTGGACTTGGATTCTCTGTTTGAGCGATGGAAGGTTCGTTATTTGAGTTTTCAGGTTTCTCTTGATTCAGAGTATTATCAGGCACCGATGGAGAGTCGACGATTCGAATGCGCATTGGCGTCGAAACTGCATTTTGGGGATCTAGTTTTTGGCTGATAGGATTGTGGAAATTGTCGCTTGCGACGGCAATCAAATCGATTTGGTCTCCGGGTTTTAGTTGATGGCTTTTCGGGATGAATACAAACTCGCTGTTCTTGGTTCTTGGATTTTCCAAGTCGGACTGAAATAAAGGCTCACGGAAGAGGACTTTGGGTTCCTGAGGATTAAGTTTATTCTCGACGGTCCCTTGGATTTCGACTGCGGTGAGTCCGTAGTCGGGATCGCGAGCGGTGATTTCGACGAGGAACTCTTGGTCGACTGGGACATCAATGGTTAGGTTTGTATTGCCGGAAAATTCGATTTCCGGCGGTAGATCTGGGATGACTTTGATTTGGTAAAGAACAGGATCGTGGTTGGATTCTTTAAGTCCGTTGACGGCGTGTATGCGGTAGTTGGTAATCTTTTTGTTGATCCAATTTTTTTGATCTAGCGTGGCCACCCATGTTGCTTCGAGTTGAGTTTTGTCGACCTTCATATCCAGGAATTCTCTGGCGCTGATAAAAAGTTTGTTCTGCAGAACTGGGTCGAATTCGATGCGAGCCGTGTGCATCTCCTGATTGGCAATTGCGTGGATCTTGGCGATGGTTCCCTCAGGGGCTTCGAAATGCCCCTGCTGTTGGATCGAACGAGGTTTGAGATTGGTATAGGCTGGGAATGTCAGGTCGACGTGATCGATGGCGACCAGAGGGACGATTTGAATTCCCACATCAAATGGGCCTGCAACAGCGTCACCGGCGTGAATCCAGTAGGTTAGTGGTTGGTGCAAACCTCCGAGATCTTTGCCGAAATCCAACTTGTAGCTGATTCCCTGAATCTCCTCCTTCAACGGGATGGTTTGGCCTTTGGATTGACCATCGGATAGATCGTAACGGAGGAAGACTTTTTCGTTTTTATGCAGGCCTTTTACGGTAACATCGATCGGCAGAGAGCCACCTTGCATGATGGTCGTTGCGCCGGGGGTGATATTTGCAAACTGAACTCGGGTTGCGGGGGCGATATTGGCCCAAGGCATGAGCATTCGCGCTGCGCTTGTAAGACCGCTTTTGGGGCTTGCGAAGAAATAGATCATTGTGCAAAGCAAACAGCCGAAACACGCTGCGCTTAGCCTGATGAGATTAGCATTGTCTGCTACTTGGGATGCATCGGAGTTTCTTAGGAATCCGAATGCGTACCTGCCTACAAAATTCAAGACGCTTTTGGGTGCGGTGTTTGCCGCTTGATTTAACTGGATCCAACTGATCAGACTGTCTTTGGATCTTGGATCCTGTAACTCGAATTGCCTCGCGGCGTATTCGGGGTGGATCTTGTAACGCATGGGGGGTAGGACACGTCGAAAGAACCACCAAAGGCTCCAAGCAGCAAGTCCGATCCAAAGGCAAAAACGAACGGGTTGATTGAATTCCCACACCCAGTGATCGATCAAGACAAAGGACAAGATCGAGAATAGCAGGACGCCGACAAGGATCATCCAGCCGAAATAAAGTTCGGTTTTGCGGATGTGAACCGCTGCGCTCTGAACAAACTCCTGGATTGGATCCCGAGCAGCGGCTTGGCTCATCTTTTAAAGTCCCATTCCGAGGTATCCGCCGGATTCGGCAAGAGATTTCTCCAACTCTTCGAGACGTCGTTTCGTCTGGTGGGAGTCTCCGGCCTGAATAAATCGGTTAAATTCTTCGAGCACTGCATTAGCGACGGACTCTTGGAACCACTTTACCACATGTTGCTCTAGCCAGGGAATATTTTCCTGATCAAGCCAAACTCGAAGGGCGGTTCTAATGGCTCGGGAGTCGTTGGAATCGGTGAACAATACTCCTTCGAATTTGAAGGAGATCATCCCTTGCTCGGGGTTATTGGTGACAAAGAATCGGCAAGAAGCATTGTGCAGATAATAGTTATTGTGGGTCCCATGGGTTTGGATTGCATCCTTGATGCGATTCCACTTAGCAACCAATGCTGGGGATGCGTCCAAGGGTGGATCTAGTCGAGTGACACTTCGCAGGGGCAAGCAATCAAATTGGACATCAACTGGACGCTGTTGGGAGTTTGTGGACATCGAGACTGACCCCTTAGGCGGATATCGAAAGGTTAAAGTCCTGCAAAGGCTTGTGTGAGTAAATCTCTTTCCTCAAGTTTATGCGAACGCAAGGAGCCTGTCGCGGGACTGGCTGACTCGGGTCGAGAAATCAAGGACAGTGGGTGAGACTTGGCGATATCATCCCCCCACCGCATCTTGACGAATTGCCAAGCTCCCATGTTGCTGGGCTCGTCTTGATACCAGTAGACCGGAGTTCCGGCTGGGTATTTCGAGAGAGCCTCTACGACATTTGCGGGATCCATGGGATAGAACTGCTCGACACGGATTAAGGCTACATCGTCTCTTCCGAGTTTCTTACGTTCCTCAAAAAGGTCGTAGTAGGCTTTTCCTGAGCTCATCAAAATTCTGCGCGTTGGCTGATTCGCGGGTCGATCATCGCCGAGGATCTTTTGGAAAGAACCTTGTTCGATTTCCTCCAGGACTGATGTGCATCCGGGATGTCGCAGCAAGCTCTTTGGTGTCAGCACGATCAGGGGTTTGCTCCACTTGGATTTGACTTGTCTGCGCAGCAGATGGAAGTACTGCGAGGGAGTCGAAGGCTGAGCGACGATCACGTTGTGTTCAGCGGTTAGGAGCAAGAGACGTTCGAGCCTGGCGCTGCAATGCTCGGGGCCTTGGCCTTCGAATCCGTGAGGAAGTAGCATTACCAAGCGGCTAAGTCGTTTCCATTTATCTTCGGCGCTAGTGATGAATTGGTCGACGATGCACTGGGCAACGTTCCAGAAATCACCGAATTGGGCTTCCCAAAGAACAAGTCCTTCTGGGCAATCAAGGCTATAGCCGTATTCGAATCCCAGGACGGCGGCCTCGCTTAGGGGACTGTTGACGATCTCAACGCGGGCTTGGTTTTGCATCAGATGTCCCATCGCCATGTACTTGGCGTTGTTATCAACATCATGAAGGACTGCGTGGCGATGGGAGAAAGTGCCTCGTTCGACGTCTTGGCCGGACATTCGAATCGGATGGCCTTCGATGGCAAGCGAAGCAAACGCGAGGGCTTCGCCAGCTGCCCAATCGAGTTTGGTTTTTCCGGTGGACATGTCGCGTCGATCCTCAAGGACTCGCGCCGTCTTTTTGTTCACATGAAAGCCCGGCGGCACTTGGCTGATTTTCTCGAGGATTTCGGTTGCTGTAGAGCGACCGATTGTGGTGCGGGCGTTTAGGTCGGCTGGCTCGGGGCCTCCGAAATATCCTTGCCAAATTCCGGTCATGGACTGGAGATCGTGGACGAAGGGCTCGCTCTTGGCCAACTCGAACTCACGTGTGAGTTGTTGATGACGTGTTTCGGAGATTTCGTCGGCCTCAAGACGTGACATGCCGTTCATGCTCAAGAGATGTTCCAAATAGGACTCTCGCACACCTTTCTTGGAGTCGATGGCAGCGTACATGAGCGGCTGGGTGTATCTGGGTTCGTCCGATTCGTTATGCCCAAGCTTTCGATAGGCATACATGTCGATGACCACATCTTTTTCGAATTGCTTACGGAAGTCCATCGCGATGGCGACGACTTGAGCGACCGCCTCGGGGTCTTCGCCGTTGACGTGGAAGATCGGTATTTCAAGCATCTTTGCGATATCTGTTGCATAGGTGCAACTTCGACCCTGATCTGGTTCGGTAGTGAAACCGACCTGATTGTTGATTACCACGTGCAACGTTCCACCGGTCTTGTAGCCCGGTAATTCACTTAAGTTCAACGTTTCCTGAACAACGCCTTCTCCGATGAATGCAGCATCGCCGTGGATCAAGATGGTCATATTGTCTGTTCGATGAACATCGCCGTCTCGATCTTGTTTTGAGCGGCAGCGGCCCAAAGCTACTGGATTGACGAATTCCAGGTGACTGGGATTAAAGCAAAGCGAAATGTGCAATTTCTGACCTGCTCGAGTCGTCCAGTCACTGCTGTATCCCATGTGGTATTTGACATCACCACCACCCCGAAACATTTCCGGGTTGGGATCATCAAACGACCAAAAAATACTCTGAGCTCGCTTGCCCATAATATTCGCCAAAACATTCAAACGACCGCGGTGAGCCATCGCCATTACGACGCTGCGGACTCCATGCTCACCGGCTTTTTCCAGAGCAAGGTCCAGAAGGGGGATCAGGC
>JAGWZB010000340.1 GCA_018969045.1 Planctomycetota bacterium
TGCCGCTCATGAAATGCCTATTGCGAATATTCATTTTGACACGATGGTAGCGGACTATCTCCTGGATGCCGGAGGGAGAAATCACGATCTTGGGGATATCGCCAAGCGTTGGCTTGAAGTCGACTCGATCCCAATCGAATCGTTGATCGGTACTGGAAAAAGTCAGATAACCATGGACCGCGTTCCTCTGGATCGGATCGCAGTCTATGCCGCGGAGGACGTCGATATCCCCGTTCGCTTGTTCCCACTGATGAAAGAGCGGATCGAAGCAGAAGGGCTCGATCACGTTCTTCGAAACCTTGAACTGCCGCTTATCCAAGTTCTCGTCGCGATGGAGTCCACAGGCATTCGAGTCGATACCGACCGTCTCGGTACTCTGCGCGATGAATTCAAAAAGAGAGTTGCTGGACTCTACGACCAAATCATGGAAATAGCTGGCGAAACGTTCAACCCCGACAGCCCAAAACAACTCTCGTCGATCTTGTTTGAAAAATTCAAACTTCGCGTGGTCAAGAAAACCAAAACAGGAATGAGCACCGATGCTGAAGTTCTCGAAGAACTGGCTGGCGAGCATCCTCTCCCAGCAAAGATTCTTGAATACCGCCAAATGGCAAAATTGCTCAGTACCTACGTCGAAGCCCTGCCACAGCTGATCAATCCGAGAACTGGTAGAATTCATACGTCGTACCGGCAGGATATCGCTGCTACAGGACGACTTAGCAGCGTCGAACCAAACTTGCAAAATATCCCCATCCGTACCGCCGAAGGGCGATCGATTCGATCTGCATTTGTGCCCGGACATGCCGACTGGCGACTGATGACCGCCGACTACTCGCAAATCGAACTTAGAGTCCTTGCTCACTGCTGCGGCGATGAAAACTTATGCGATGCTTTTGAAAAGAATATCGATATCCACGCGGCGGTTGCGGCCCAGGTCCACGGAGTGAGCATCGATCAAGTCTCTTCGAGCATGAGACGGAGTGCCAAAGCGGTCAGCTTTGGGATCCTCTACGGACAAAGTCCCTTCGGACTTGCCAAAGCGCTCGGTATCTCACGAAGCGAAGCAGGGGATTTCATCGACCAATACTTCGCTAAATATCCCAAAGTCAGACAATTCATCGCTCAAACGTTGATCGATTGCCGACGCCAAGGGTTCGTCAAAACCTTATCGGGACGCAAAAGGGTCCTCAAAGGGATCCGCGATTTCCAAACGCTCGATGAGAACAAGAAAAAGCAACTTCTC
Organism: Planctomycetota bacterium; assembly: GCA_018969045.1. Taxonomy (GTDB): domain Bacteria; phylum Planctomycetota; class Planctomycetia; order Pirellulales; family Pirellulaceae; genus JBKCUI01. The sequence goes on from JAGWZB010000340.1 coordinate 1,244, forward strand.
GAACCCGAACGCATGGCGATCAATACCGTCATCCAAGGCTCAGCGGCCGATATGATCAAATTGGCTATGATCTCGCTTCATCAGAAATGGAATGCAACCAATATCCAAGCCAATATGCTACTCCAAATCCACGACGAATTGGTTTTTGAAGTCCACCCTTACGACGTCGACACCCTCGCCCACCTAGTTCGTCATGAAATGTCAACGGTAATGCCCCTCAAAGTGCCCATCCAAGTCGACGTTAAAGTGGGAGCTAACTGGGCGGAATGCGAACCGTTATGACAAAACCCAAGGTTCTTGGTATCACTGGCGGAGTTGCTAGCGGAAAAAGCCAAGTGACTCGGATCCTCCAATCCCTAGGCGCCCGTGTCATCGATGCCGATCGTATCGGACACGAAATCCTCAAGGATCCTACGGTCCGAAACGCAATCCTCAGGCAATTCGGGCAGTCTATCCTAGAAGACGCCGATCATGAAATCGACGGCAAGAAAATCGATCGAAGGAAACTCGCAAGCCTGGTTTTTGGAGACTCCCCACACGCACTTGCTAGACGCAAAATGCTCGAAGCGATCACCCACCCTCCGATCCGACGGAAAATCTCCCAGGAACTGGAGCAAGGGATCAACGACCAATCCATCCCGTGGATTGTATTGGATGTTTCGCTCCTGTTAGAATCTGGATGGGATCGTTCTTGCGACGAAATTTGGTTTATCGATACCCCAGAAGATCAACGCCTACAACGTGCACTTCAAAGGGGGTGGACCCAGGAGGATTTCCATGCCCGAGAGGCTTCCCAGTGGAGTCTCCAGAGGAAACGGTCCAAAGCCACGCGAACGCTCTGGAACGGTTCGACCGTCGAACAATTAAAGGCCTTGGTTCTCGATGCAGTAAGAGAATCATCCCAACCGTGAATCGCCAACGTTTCAACCCGTCCCATTTCAATCCGACCCATTTCATAAAGGATACGCTCATGCGATACCTCATACGTTTTGCTGCGGCCATCGGTGTTGCGATCTGCGGCCAACTGGCTCTAGCACAAGAGGCCCAGTTGGTAGCGCTCAGCAAGGCCTTGGTGCTACACGCCTCCTTTGATGGATCTGCCGATGCCCAAGTTCAACAAGGGGATGGCAAGGTCTACACCACCGAATCGCTCGCTCGAAAGCAATGGACTCCTGGAATTGATCGCGCCGATGTAACCATCGCGAAAGGGGCTGGCGTTTTCGGGGACTGCATTCGCTTCGCTGACAAATCCCCCAAAGTCATCTGCTACAAGGGTGAAGTGCTTCCGAAGTATCAGAAAACCATCGATGGAACCGTATGCTTTTGGATGCGACTCGATCCAGACAAAGATCTCAAGCCTGGTTTCTGCGATCCGATTCAAATCACCGAAAAAGCTTGGAATGACGCGGCGATGTTCGTCGATTTCGACAAGGATTTACCTCGCGACTTTCGCCTCGGAGTGTTCTCTGACCTAAAGTTCTGGAATCCAGAGAACACCCCTTGGGAAAAATGGCCCATCGATAAAAGGCCTATGGTCACTGTCAAACAACCTGGCTTTAGCCATGAAAAATGGAAACATATCGCTTTCTCCTTCCAAGGCATCAACGCACCTGAGAATCAACCCGCTCGCGCGAGCCTGTATTTGGACGGGAAACTCCAAGGTACCCTCGAAGGACCGATGAAGTTCACTTGGGATCCCAGCAAGACTGCGATCATGATCGGTATCGAGTACATCGGCGATATGGACGAACTGATGATCTTCGATAAACCACTGAGCCAAGAGCAAATGCAATTCATCATTCAAGGAAAAGTGAAGCCATGAACGTTCATACCATTCGTCCAGTCACCGTCATTCGAGGATTCACAAAAAACACCCCTGGGTCAGTTCTGTATCAGAGCGGTGACACCGTGGTCCTGTGCACCGCAAGCCTAGAACCTAAGGTCCCAGAGTGGATGGCTGGCAAAGGCAAAGGTTGGATAACCGCCGAGTACAACATGTTGCCCGGTAGCACTCCACAAAGAAAAGCTAGAGAACGTAGCGGGAAAGTCGATGGCCGAACGACGGAGATACAAAGGCTTATCGGAAGATCCTTTCGTGCGATCGCCGATCTGCAAAAGCTCGGCGAAAGATCGCTCACCATCGACTGCGATGTCCTGCAAGCCGATGGAGGAACACGTACTGCGGCAATCACAGGTGGAATGATTGCCCTAATCGACGCTGTCAACACCGTCTTTGCCGGCGTTCCAACCTCCCTTTACCCACTACGCGATTCCGTCGCTGCCATCAGCGTTGGGATTGTCGACGGAAAGCCTAGCTTGGATCTGGACTACGCTAGGGATGTTCGCGCCGATGTGGATATGAACGTCGTCATGACTGGAAATAACCGGTTCGTCGAAGTCCAAGGGACCGGCGAGGAAGCCACGTTTGACGATCAAGAGCTAACGCAATTGCTGACGCTGGCCAAGCAGGGCATCGCGCACCTGCACGCCAAGCAGAAAGAATCGCTTGGCAAAGCCTGGCCTTGGTAATCAACAATGCTATGCGCTAAGCTCATCAAGTTCTGTCTGTCCCATTAGACCCGATCGACCGCAGGAATTTCAAATCCCGATCGATTTTTGTCTTTGCGCAACTTGTTGGCCTGCTCAGAGTATTCCCCAACGTGCATTTCCGTTTTCGGATCGAAATTCAACCAGGGGCCAACCGTGTACCGAGCTTTGTCAAAGGAAACCCCCACTCCTTGACTCATGATGGAATGCAGTTTGGAAAAATGCTCCTGTGCATCTGCACTGTTTCTGTGATTGCCACTGGAGAGAATATCAACGATTCGCTCCGATGGCATCGGTTGCCCCAAGCGATAAGAGTTGTTCATAAGATGCCCTAGCACACACCCATAGTGCGCATCTAGGACATTGCCATTTGCCATCTTCGGATTGCCAGCGCGACAGGCTGCAATGAACGAACCCCAATTGCCTCCCGGAGTAACATTACCCGCTGGCAGATTGAGCGGAACTCCCTCGGAGTCCCCTTTGGCGTAGTATCGATTCCGAATGATCTTTCCACCATCTTCAAAGTAGTACTCGTTCTCGACCTGCTTTTCGTAACCCTCGTAATTCACGTTGCGGACATTGAAGAAGACTTGCTGTCCGTTCGGATACTCAGCGATCGCAAACATCGTGTTGGGGGTCTGTCCTTGGTCGTCCCATTGGAACCGTCCCCCAATGGCCATCGCACGCACTGGATGAGTTTGATCCGGATCGATGGCCCAACGCGCGATATCGAGCTGATGGGTCCCCTGATTGTTCAAATCCCCATTGCCTGTGTTCCAGAACCAATGCCAACCATAATGAACATAGTTCGCGTGGAATTCATCGACGAGAGCTGGGCCTTGCCATAGATTCCAATCGAGATTCTCCGGCGGTTGTGCAGGTGACTTAAAGCCGATCGAGCCACGGGGCTTGCAACAATACCCATAAGCGATCTTCAAACGTCCGAACTTGCCAGCATGAATTGCCTCATGCAAACCGGCAATCTGAGCATTGCTTCGATTCTGGGTACCGTGCTGGATCACCACCCCGTATTTCTGCTGCGCTGCAACTGCCACCCTGCCTTCATCGATGTCATGGCTCATTGGCTTTTCAACATACACATGCTTACCAGCTTGCGCAGCCCAGATCGTCATCAACGAGTGCCAATGATTGGGCGTGGCGATCGAAACGGCGTTAAGCGTCGGGTCTTCTAGCGCCTTACGGATGTCC
>JAGWZB010000015.1 GCA_018969045.1 Planctomycetota bacterium
AAAAATGAGGGGGCAAAAAAATGAGGGGGCAAAAAAATGAGGGGGCAAAAAAATGAGGGGGCAAAAAAATGAGGCGGCAAAAAAATGAGGCGGCAAAGAAATGAGGCGGCAGAAAAATGAGGCGGCAGAAAAATGAGGCGGCAGAAAACCCTAACGAGAGGTTGTGCGTTTCTGGCTGTCGAAGAATTACTGTTGCTAAGCGTATAAGACAGCGGCCTGAATCGTGCTCGATACCGTCGAATGGAGTTGGCTCGGCCAGAACATTAAAACTCTGCAGGGGGTCCAAATCCTAATTCGTTTGCCAGAAGAGTGTTTCGATTACGAGCACCAGCACCGTTTCACCGAGTACACGTAGGAAATCTCTAGCCCGAACTCCATGTGTTTTAACCACAAACTTTACCCGGGAGTCGATTTTCTCCGAGTATTGGGCAAGTTATCGACTTAAGCACTCAGATTGAATCGAGTATCTCATTTCGTTTCTTTTGATACTCTTCCCCAGAAATCAGACCGTTCTCGAAGAGCGATTTCAACTTTGCCATTCTCAAGACGATTTGATCGTCGCCTCCAGGCATCGATTGATGATTTGGCGTGATCATTTGATTTATAACCGTTCTATCCGCACCGGCTTGCAACGACTCCAACTCCAATTTTCGTCGCAACGCGATCGATTCTTCTTCCATCTCCTGACCGATTCGATATATCTGTCGTGCTTGCGTCTTGGGGATATAATCAATTGTTTGGGTCTGACCTTCTTTTGATTCGAAAGCGATCTCAGCGCCGAAAATGTTCTCCTTCATATGGACGTTCTTGGAGTCTTTCCAAAGGCAATCATAAAAAGTGACTTGCCCCAATAACTTAGGGCGAAAGATTATGAATCGTTTGTTACTTATCACGACGCAGTCAGGAGAGAAATTTGCGATTGGCTTAGACTGAACTGCAACGTAGAGAATCTCCTCGTCAGAAGTACAAATCTCTCTCACTCTCTCAATCATCCTTTGAACAATGGAGGGATCTTGGCCATCATCACAAAATTTCGCAATCGTCGACGAGGCAGATTCAACTTTAGTCGACAAACTAGACGATGCAGATCGCAGGGATGAAACGATCGTCTTGGAAAGTCCTGTCACCGCATTCCCAACGATAGCCGCTGAGTTCTTAACTGAATCGGGCACCAGATCTGACGGTCTAATCGCCTCCTCTTCCTGCTCTTCTTTTGAAGTCGATTGGAACAGTCCGCTAACCTTCTCGGCAACAATCCACGGCCCCTCAGTACTCTTTGCAACGAGGGCGGTTCGGGGCAATTTACCGGTGTCCGCAAAAACCTTTAGTTGAGCGGAAGGGAATGGCCCAGAGAAACCCGAATTTGTTTTCACGAACCAAACAACCTTCCCCGTCATAGTCGTATCCTAACTTTCCTACAAATAGACTTAAGACTGGTCCACAGACAATCGCTAACATGGCACCTGATGAAGATCGTTGGCAATAATGAGCGTTGTTCTGGGTGTGCGCCATCCCTGTTGATGAGTATACTTGATGAAATGTCGTTACTCAATTCCAAAACGCTACCACTTGACATTAAGAGATAAATCTTGATGGATACTCAATTTCTTATTTCGATTGCAGCTGGCATATGTCTGAGTGCCGCATGCGGCCTAAAGATCTTTGTTCCTCCTTTGGCAATGGGATTGGCCAGTAAGACAGGTCTGCTAACCTTACCAACGCAGACCGAATGGCTTGGGACATGGCCCGCAATAACTGTACTGACTTTCGCATTGCTTTTCGAATTTATAGCATTCTGTATTCCGGTCTTTGGTAACTTTCTTGACCTCATTGCTACACCGCTGGCGATCGTCACCGGGACGCTTCTCATGAAATCCCAGATCGTGGAATTATCACCTGTGGTTAGCTGGACCCTCGCGATTGCAGGCGGTGGAACTGCGTCAGGAATTGTACAGTTTGTTACTGCTATGATTCGCGCAGGTACTTCTGCGTTTACAGCCGGAACATCCAACATCTTTTTTGCAATATTCGAACTATTCACAGCCGTCTTCATCGCAATTTTGACCTTGATAGCCCCGTTGCTTTGCTTGGCGATTGTCTTAATCCTTGTTCTTGGATTGATAAGAACATTATTGAATCGTGGCAAAAAAGCTCAGGGTTTTCATGGATTCTAAAGAAAGCTTATCAAACGGAACCTAAGGTTCTGTCGTTTGCACTTTAATGGTGCTGCGCATCAATCCATGCTAAACCGACTAGTCGGTTTACTAAATTTTTGCCACCACGTATTACTTCAATACTGGTAAAGCGATTCGGCTGGGGGTTTTGGGACCGCGCAGTAAACTGTGGATGGCGGATTGAAAATCCTCGTCTTTGGCCATGAAGATATTCTCGACATATTTTTGAGGATTACGGTCGATGAATGGAAACCAGCTGCTCTGGACCTGGATCATGATCCGATGCCCCGGCTGGAAGGTGTGAAAAATATCGCTAAGCTCGAAGTTGACTTTAGTCACCTCGCCGGCAACCATCGGCACGGGCTTCGTAAAACTCTCCCGAAATCGTCCCCGCATCACACCGGCTCGCACAAGCTCTTGCCTTCCGGAATTGAGATTCTCTTTGGCATCGCGATTCCTACCTGCAGGACCGACCACGCCGGGGTACTCGTCGATGATCTTGACCACCCAATCGGCATCCGTTTGGGTGGAAGCCACCCACAATTCAACAGGTATCGGACCGGCCAGCGTCATCGACTCGGTTAAAATGTCGCTTCGATATACCAAAACATCTGGACGCCAACTGGCAAATCTCTGATCTTCGGTGACATAATCCCGCGCCCAATTGTTGGTGATCTCCATCGTATAAGGCACTGGCTTACGAGGATCGCTTGGGTAACTATCCGATCCCTGACCTGCTTGGGTTGCATCGGTGGTCAGCAAACCACCTTGGCCAAAATAGTAACTCGTAGCGACCGAGTTTGCAGGAGGCCATTTGGCAAACTGCCTCCAGCGGTTCGCCCCGGTTTCGAACGCCGTCATCTCAGGCATGTATCCATTGCCTGCTCCGCGCAAGTGATGTTCAAAGAAAGGCAACAGCACATTCTGTTGGTACCAAAGCGATGTCGGAAAACCAAATTCCGCTTGCCCCAACTTCGATCCGTCGTCACCAGCCCATTGTCCATGGTACCAAGGTCCCATCACCAGTGAGTTCTGGATGCCTGGGTTTTGCTTTTCGATCGCGGCATAGGTCGCCAGTGGACCGTACAAGTCCTCGGTGTCGTACCAACCCCCGACGGTCAGCACGGCAGCTTTGATGTTCTTCAGATGAGGCAAAATATTTCTGGCCTGCCAAAATGCATCGTAATTAGGATGCGCTTCCAAATCGTTCCAAAATCCAATTTCGTCTTTGAAGTACTTGGCATCCACATTACGCAGGGGGCCCAAGTCCAGATAGAACTGGTATCCATCCCGTGTGGGAAACTGAAATCCATTAGCCGCCTCGGTCGTGGGCGTCGGTCGGGCTTTCCCGAACGAGGAAAAGAAACTGAAACCCATCGGCAAGACAAAGGCACCGTTGCGATGAAAATCGTCGAAGAACCAATCGGCAATAGGTGCCTGAGGGGATACGGCTCGAAGAGCCGGATGGGAATCGATCGCCCCAGCCGATGTGTAGAATCCGGGATAAGAAATTCCCCACTGACCAACACGACCGTTGTTACCCGGTACCGATTGGATCAAGTACTCGATCGTATCATAAGTATCGGTACTCTCGTCGATCGGTTCGGACGATCCGGGCAACTTGGGCACATGGGGCCTCATGTTGACAAACTCGCCTTGGCTCATGTACCGACCGCGTACGTCTTGGAAAACAAAAATGTAGCGGTTCTTTTCGAACTCAGGGCTTGGTCCCAATCGAGTCTTGTAGGCACTGAGTCCATAAGGTCCGACGCTATAGGGAGTGCGAGTCAGCAAAATCGGGTAGGTTTTTGCGGGATCTGGATCGTTGGGTGCATAGATACTGGTAAATAGCTCGACTCCGTCCCGCATCCTGATACGCACTTCGGACTTGGTGTAGTTGGCTCGGATGAATTCCGCCCGTGGGTCCGACACAGGCTTGGTATCCAATTGGGCCCAAGCGGGTCGATTTTGAGCAACCAATCCGAAAACACCGATCCAAATCGCGGCAAACCAAGTGGCTCGAAGAACCCGGTTTCGATTACACTGCTTGCTGGTCATCATCATCGTTGTCGAACGCTTTCGATTCAAAGGTTGTTTCCAAGTTGGCTTCCCCAAGTCCGGGCCTCGCTACAATAGGGCTTCACCGATCCCAAGATTCTATACGATGAAATCTCGACCTACGAAAGCCAAACGAACTCTCGCCGATTTTATTCGAGGCACCCCCGTCGATTTTCCCGACGAACTCTCTGAAGAACTTGCTGAGCAAGTCAGCTTACAGACCACCCAGACAACCGAAAACCAGATCGAGAAACCAGCGGCAAAGACATCGACTCGAAAAAAACGGTCGACCGCTCAGCCAAGCCCTCTGAACGAAGTCTCCACAGAGCCGATGACTCAGGCGGCCAGTCCGATACCCAATCCAGCGCCGGCCTTCCTGGATGCGATCGCAGAACTTCCTGATTTCCGATCGGCGCTGGATCGCTGGACCAAACGCGAGACGTTCTACTGGGATGGGGCTTGGTTGGGTGCGGTCGCTCCCTTGGCCTGCGCTGCTCAGAAGCTCCAGCGACGACCGATCTTGGTCCTTGTTGCCCATCATCAAGACGCCGAGACATTGGCTCGCGACATCGAGTTCTTTCACGAGGAGTCTTGTTGGGTCTTTCCCCCAGGTTCCGAAGAGACCGACGGCGACGCGCTTCAACAACAAGAGGTCATCGAGCGCTTGCAGGTCCTGGCTCAAATCGATCGTTTTCGGATCGATCCTGCTGGCACACCACCGATTGTTGTGACGACCCTGCAAGCCCTTATGTGCAGTGTTCCAAGTCCCGACCAACTGCGGAACGACCGACGCGTTTTGCAAGTTGGTAAAACCGTGGACCTTGCCGAACTGAAAAAGTGGTTAGCCGACTCGGGCTATCGGGTCACTACCGCCGTGCAAATGGCTGGTGAATTCACAGCCCGCGGAGGGATCCTTGATGTTTATCCACCCGATGCCCCCGAGCCTTATCGGATCGAATTCTTCGACAATGAAATCGAGTCGATCCGATCCTTTGATACCGTCTCCCAGAGGTCGATCCAACGGCTTGATCGGGTCGACTTGCTCGCTGCCAAAGAAGCCACTCGCGAAGAAGCGATCCTGCTGGACTATTGCAATGATCGGTGGATGGTTTTGTTTAGCGAACCGACTGCGGGATTGCACCACGCGGCTGCATTCCGTGCTCGGATCCCGTTCCCAGAACGGTTTCGCGATCCGATCGAAGTCTACCAGCAGTTGCAAAAGTACCCATTCGCACAGATCGGGCAATTGGCCGCCGAAGGCTATTCGGGGGACTTGATTCGAGTCCCTATCAGCGATGTGCAACGGATCGGCGGAGAACTTGAAAACATCCCAAAAGAGATCGATGCTTGCCTGAGCGCAGACCGACGCGCAGTGATCGTGTGCATCAACGACGGCGAATTGGCCCGGATGCAAGAGATCATCCAGACATGCCAAGCATCCCAGACCGGTCGTGTCTTGTTGGTGGTCGGATTGCTCAGCAGTGGATTTGAAATCCCTGGCGGTGCCTTCATCCTGACGGTCAATCAGATCTTGCGCCGAGCGATGCTTAAGCGATCCAGTCGCAAGCACGCATCCAGGGCGATCGATACATTTCTGGATCTGCGATCCGGTGATTTGGTAGTCCACTTATCACACGGGATCGCAATCTACTTGGGGATGGAGATCATCAGCAAAGATGGTCAGAAGATCGAGCACTTGATGCTCGAGTTCGATGGCGGCACCAAGCTGTATGTGCCGACGGCCAATATCGATCTTGTCCAGCGATATATCGGTGGGACCAAAACACGTCCGAAACTGGCCAAAATCGGCGGCCAAGCTTGGGCGCGCCAAAAGCAAGCCGCACAAAGCGCCGTGCAAGACATGGCAGCGGAGCTTTTGGAGCTCCAAGCTCAGCGACGAGCCCAGACCGGTATCGCTTTCAAACCCGATTCCATTTGGCAAAAGCAATTCGAAGCCTCTTTCCCTTATGAGGAAACTCCCGATCAATTGACGGCGATCGAAGCGACCAAAAAAGACATGGTTTCAAGTCGCCCCATGGAACGCCTCATTTGCGGCGACGTCGGATTCGGAAAAACCGAAGTCGCCATGCGAGCAGCCTTCAAAGCCGTCGAAAGCGGTTACCAAGTTGCCGTCCTGGTCCCGACAACGGTGCTTGCCGAACAACACTACAAAACCTTCCGAAGACGCATGGCCGAATTTCCTTTCGAAATCGCCAAGCTCAGCCGTTTTGAAACCAACGCCCAGCAAAACGAAACTCTCAAGAAACTCGCCAAAGGACAAGTCGATATCGTCATCGGTACCCATCGCTTGGCATCGACCGACGTGAAGTTCTTCAATTTGGGTCTGCTGATCATCGACGAAGAACAAAAATTTGGTGTCGAACTTAAGGAGCGCATCAAGAAGACCGCTAGCCAAGTCGATGTGCTCACCCTCTCGGCAACCCCGATCCCAAGAACGCTTCACATGTCGCTAGTGGGGATTCGAGACATATCGAACCTTGAAACTCCACCCGAAGATCGCATGTCGATCGAAACACGTGTCGTCCGTTGGAACGACGCCATGCTCCGAAACGCAATCCTGCGGGAACTCAATCGCGATGGACAAATTTACTTTGTTCACAACCGTATCGAAGACATGCATAGCGTCGCTGCTAAACTCCAGCGGATTGCACCAGAAGCTCGGATCGTCATCGGCCACGGTCAAATGGCCGAACATGGGCTCGAACAAGTCATGCTCGATTTCATCGAACATCGAGCAGATATATTGTTGGCCACCACCATCATCGAAAGCGGTTTGGATATCTCCAATGCCAATACCATGTTCATCGATGAAGCCGATCGGTATGGGCTCTCAGAGCTGCATCAACTCAGAGGTCGCGTCGGAAGATACAAACACCAAGCCCATTGCTACTTGCTGGTCGATCGCAACAAGCATTTGAATCCTGATGCCGCACGTCGATTGCACGCGATCGAAGAGTTCTCGCAATTGGGCGCTGGCTTTGGTATCGCCATGAGAGACTTGGAAATCCGCGGTGCAGGAAACTTGCTGGGAACCCAGCAAAGCGGACATATCGCTGCCGTAGGTTACGAACTGTATTGCCAACTGCTCGACCAAGCCGTCCGGCAGATGACCAAGTCGCCGCTGAAGCTGAGCCTCGATGTCGATATCCAGCTGCCCGTCGAAGCCTATCTGCCCCCGGACTACATTCAGGATATGCGGCACAAGATCGATGTGTATCGACGCATCAGCCGTTTGCAGGACATCCAGTCGATTCACCAAATGCGACAAGAGCTCGATGACCGATTCGGAAAACTTCCACAATCGGTCCAAAGACTCTTGGAAATCGCTGAGCTAAAGATGGATGCCACGCTCTGGTCGATCAAGTCGATCGACCTGCAAAACCAGTTTTTACGTTTCACCTACAGCGATCAACGGCGCATCGCCCAGCTCGCACAAAAACATGCCGGAAAACTTAGGCTCGTTGAACCAGATATGCAAGCTTTCTGGTCGCTGGCCGACCCATCCGATCCAAACATATCGGAATTGCTAGCCAAAATAGATTTGCTAGCAGTCCTGCGAGCGATCTTGCATTGGTAGATCTCGATCGCGTAGTGTGGATGGCAACTCCGTAGGATTCGGAGACAGTGCCAAGAAAACAACTAATCGGGATGGATCCGCGGATGCTGCATTCGCACAAGGCTTGGAAGTACATCGTTGCATGGCTGTGGTTGGGGATGATGGTCCTTGGCAACAGTACGTGCTGGGCTCAGGTCCAGCAGGCTTCTGCAAACGACGTTCCGGTGGATAGTTCGATATCCCCTGGAGGTGAGTTGTTTGCGGCAAGTTACATCGTGGCGGTCGTGGGCGAAGAGAGAGTTTTGGTAGGAGATTTGTTTCCGGCTGAAAAAGTCACGGCTCAGATGATCCAGAATCCTGAGTTTCAGATGCATTTGCGAAAATCGCTCAAAATGTCGATCCAGCAAAAGTGCCTTGCTCAGTACTTTGTCAATTCCCAAGCCACGGGGAAACCCAAGAAGGAGCGGGACGACATTCGCGCCAAGATGATGGCCAAAACGGCGGAGATTTTCCGCACCAAAGTGCTCCCTGAGCAAGTCAAGAGAGCCAAGCTTGAGACCGAAGCGGAATTCATCCAGTTGCTCGAGTCGCAAGGAACATCGCTTGCTTCGATGATGCGATCTTTCGCCGAACAAGTATGGGCCGATCAAGCGCTTCGAGAGGGCGTAAAGGAAAAGCCAACGGTCTTCTTGGACGAGATGCAGGACTATTACGACCAGCACCCCGATCAGTGGCAACGGCCCTCGAGAGTTCGATTCCGGATCATGTCGGCAGTCTTCTCGAAGTACCCCAACCGCGAAGCTGCTTATCAAGCCATTGCCGAGATGTGGAATCAAGTCTATTTTGGTGGGGCTCCTTTCGAAGCGGTAGCCAAAAAGCTCTCCACCGGCTTTTCCGCTGACGAGGGAGGGACCATCGACTGGACCCGACGTGGAGCTCTCAAGAGCAAGCCGATCGATGAAACCGTCTTCTCGATCCCGGTGCGGGCTTTGAGCCAAGTGATCGAAGATTCCGAAGGATTCCACGTTGTCGAAGTTCTCGAGCGCCAGAATGCTTATCAAATGACTTTTCCGCAGGCACAAGGTGAGATTAAGGAGTCGATTCTCAAGAACAAGAAGACACTTTTAGAGAACGACTATAAGAAAAAGATCCAGGACTTGACTCCGATCTGGACCCGCTGGCCCGAAGACATCCCGGGCTCTCGCGACCTAAGTGAGATTCTCTAGCGATTCGACCAAACCGATGCCAATCCCACTAGCCTTCCTTGTGGCTATTCTGATTGCTTTGCAAGCCATCCTCGCACAAGCTCAAGACGCTCAGCCATTCCCTCAGCCTGATTCGATCAAGGGCCTACAAGTGCAGATGGTCGACGATGCGATCAAGCTGGGTGTGCGTCATGGCGCGATCAACTTTGCGCTCAATGGCATGTTTTCTACCGAGGATCAACCCGATGCAGCGAAATGGGAATCGGGCGGTCGGACTTATTATTTTTCGACCCGTTATCTGGCGAATATCGATCGTCAAGTCAAAACGCTATCGGATGCAGGCTTGGTTGTTTATTTGATCCTCTTGGCGATGCCCACAGGCGATCCCTCGATCGATGCGCTGGTGATCCATCCAGCGGCACTGAAGGATCGCAGCTACACGGTGGCAGCAAGCAACGTTCAGACCGAAGAAGGCCGTGCGTGGCTTCGAGCAGCAAGCGAGTTTCTTGCCGAGCGTTACTCCGGGCACCAGACACCGCATGGACGGGTTTGGGGTTGGATCATTGGCAACGAAGTCAACTCGCACCACATGTGGCATTACCGTGGCCCTAGCAGCCTCCAGGAACTTGTCGATGACTATGAGAAGATCGTTCGTATCTCTTGGGAGTCGCTTCGTAAATCATCGCAGCATGCGCGGGTCTATCTGTCTTTAGATCATCATTGGACTCAGGCTCACACGCCCGAAGCACCGACCAAATCGGTGCCGGGCAAGGATCTGATCGATGCGTTTGCCAAGCTGTCCAGGGACCGTGGCGACTTCGATTGGCACTTGGCCTATCACCCGTATCATTCGAATCTCTTTCGGGTCGACTTATGGGCAGATCCCCAAGCTCCTTTGCAGGTTGATGCGCCCAAGATCACTTTTAGAAATCTGCAGTATCTATGCCAGAGCATGCAGCGGCCTGAGTTGCTTTACAACGGGCAGCCACGCAGCATCATTCTGAGCGAACAAGGATTTCACAGCAAGCAGACACCAACCAGCGAGCAGCAGCAAGCGGCCGCTTATGCATACGCTTGGGAGAAGTGCCAGCGACTCCCGATGATCGATGCATTTATTTACCATCGCCATGTCGACCATTCTCAGGAAGGCGGCCTGCGGCTGGGGCTATGGAGAAATGTCGCTGGTAGCATCGCAGATCCAGAGAGTCCCAAACCGATTTACGATTTGTTTCTCAAGGCGGGGAGTCCCCAGTGGTCTGGAGCAGCCGATTTACTGCTACCCATCACCGGTTTAGATTCATGGGACCAAGTGATCCAGTAGGGGTTTACCCAAACAGATACGGAATCCGTCGCGGGAGTCGGAGTAATGCGGACCGGATAGTCCAAGCCTAACGGCGCATCGCGCGTTGCCTGGCACATCAAAGTAATTTCCGCCTCGACAAACCGGGCGGTAGTTCTCCTTCGCAAGATGCAATTGCTGGTGTCCTCCGGTAGGGTCGAAATGATCCAGGACGACTTCCCAAACCCCTCCGCACATATCGGCAAGACCGAATCCATTTCGGCCTTGCTGTCCATAGTGATCCACGGGCGAAACAAAGGGGAATCCATCGCTCCAAGGGGCGCTTGCCAAAGGCCACTTCTGCTTCCGATCGGGTAAAAAGTCGACCGCCGATATATTCAAGCGGCCTTGGCCATCGGCCAATTCATTTCCCCACCAAAAGTACAAACTTTCTTTGGAACCGCCACGGCAAGCGTACTCCCATTCGGCCTCCGTGGGGAGTCTGTAGACGAGTCCTTCGGGCAATCGACCTTGGGCCTTCTGGTGTTCAGTAAGCCAACTTGCAAACGCTTTGGCATCGGTCCAACTGACGCAAACGACAGGAAAGTCCTCGCGCATGGGGAATTGGAAATTCGGATCTCGCCAACTTTTGCCAGGCATAGGCTCCCATGGATGGGTGATTTGAGTGCTCAAGTGATAGCTTGTCCACTTGGGGTTAAAGCATTGGGTTTTTCCATCGGGTTTTTCGGCGTCAGTGATGTAACCGGTTTCTTCGACGAAGCGACGGAATTGACCCACGGTGACCTCGGTGCGTCCCATCCAAAAGGCTTGAGAAACTTTCATCGCTCGGGGCGTTTGACCTTCAAAGGATTCGCGCTGGGTACCTGCTTGGGCACCTCCTTCGATCCCCGTTGCCCAGATCTTTTCTTCAGGGGTGCTCCCCATCATGAAATCGCCCGGAGGGATGTAAAGGACTTCCAGTTGCACCTCCTTGCCTAAATCTGCCCGACGGGAGTCACCCAGTTGGTTCGCCTGCTCTTGAGCCGATGCCGACACAGCGATGATAAACGTCAATGCAGTCCAGAGGAATTTAGATTTCATGGTTCACTCCAAAAGGGGTACTCCCGGAATTATAGTTGGTAAAGATTCTGTTCATTCTTACCCAGATTGGCTGCACTTGTGCTGTTTCTGGATTTTTTTGGATAAATCTAGTTTTCCGCGCGCCCAACCTGGTATTCCTTCGTTTGACTTACAACTGGAAGCGGTAACCGTCTGCGGCCAACCGTCGCCATCCAAGGGCGGCAAATAGTCCCGCAAATGGTCAAAATCCAGGTGACAAGTGCTGTACTTTGGGAGTCGTTTTATGAGAAGTTTCTTTGCATTTTTTTTGATCGTATCTTTGCTGCAATGCGTTGCCGTTCGCTCCCAAGAGACCTCGGGCAGCGATTCTGATTTTCTGGTAGCCCGTGGTCAATTCACGTTCAACTCTGAAGGGGTCGAAGTAGGTCCGCTCCCAAGCCGGCAACCACGTGTACCCTCAAAATCATCCGGTGTGATGATCGGTCGAGGATACGACCTGGGAAAACGTCAATCTGAGGCCATTGTAAAGGATCTACTGCAATCTGGGTTATCGCAAGTGGATGCTCAGGCTTACGGTGGTGCCGCGGGTTTGACGGGAGATGAAGCCGAGCGATTTCTGAAGGCAAACCGGTCGAAGCTTGTGGAAATTACCAAGACTCAGCAGAAAAGGCTGTTTGAGTTGATGTACGACGAAACCGTCGCTGAGGTCCATCGTATTTCTGACAGCAAAGTGGATTGGAGAAATCTGGATCCTAGAATTGAAGAGGTTTTAGTCGACTTGATGATTCGTGGTGACTACACAAACACCACGGATAAGCTTGTTCAGAAATCGGTCATCAACAATGATTTTGCCGCACTGAAGTCCGTCATGGAGCGAGAAAAGAACTGGGCTTCAATTCCAAGAACACGATTCGAACGAGGTGTTAACATGATGAAACATCTTGGGAACACATCGCCAAAAGACCGAGTCAATAACCGACTCAGTGGGGTTATCAAGCTACCGAAGAACGTACCGAGTTGGGTCAGGGGTGATGTCAAGAATCTTGAAGACATTGCGTACAACATTGATGGCGGTAAAGGGGCTGACCGCAGAGGATCCGATCCCAAAGGAACCGGGAATGGCAACAATAACACAGGAAGTAATGGGGATAAAGATCCAAAAACTAAGGAGCTCAGTGGGTCGGTATGGGTTAGCCGATTTCCAACGAGCGTTTCGTTGGATGACTTGGACGCGACTTTCAAAGAAAACATTGCAAACTTTCAGACAGCCTTGAAAGAGGCCGGTGCCTCGTATACTTCAAATGCAACAAAACGTCCCAAAGAACGTGCTTACTTGATGCACTGGAGTTGGAGGATCGTCAAGGAGAATTACAATGCAAAATCCGTCCCTGAGCTTGAAGGTGTTAACATTGAGTGGTGGCATGGTGATCAAGCCACATCCAAACAAGCCGCTCAAGAGATGGTCAACGGCTACGAAATTGGAAATCTGGGTACCAAACCTGCATTGAATTCAAGACATATCGATGGCAAAGCCATCGACATGTCAGTCACTTGGTCCGGCAATTTGACTATCAAGAGAGCGGACGGTACCAAGGTGGTCATATCCTCGACCCCGAGGGATGCGACAAATCCTGATCTTATTGCAGTAGGCGCTACCTATGGCGCTATTCACTACTCCCCGGCGGCCAAGGACAGAAACCACTGGTCCACCGACGGAAAGTGATCGTTGGAGTTGAGCCGCAATTGCACGATGACCACACAGAGTGCAAACCATGTGGAGCTTAGACTACATAGATGCAGGTGAAATGTCTGGATTTTCCCACGCCTGCAGATAACTTCGATATCCAAGATGCTTGTCGGATTGCTCCTCAAGCATCCGACGCGTTTGTGCGACCAACTCTCCTTCAACTTCTCCAGTGATCCGACCCATCAGTACCTGTAACCTCAAAAACACAAAATAGGTATCCAGTACGTCGCAACGACAGTACTCGCTAATCTCGTGCAACTTGCCCTGACGGTACATATCTAACACCATGTCTCCTTGCACGTCGATCTTACCAGGTTTGTCGACCATCGCTGCGGCCAAATTCAGCCCCCCTCGAAACCATGTGCTTCCAAAATTCGTAAGGATCTCGTGCAAATCCAAATGCGCCTCTAAGTTGTACCGATTCCTGTTCTGCGAATAAGTCCGATCGTAGATGTTGAACCAAGCCGGTACGCTTATCCCATATCGATACGCGGCCAATTCCATCAATGGGATATCGAACGATCGACCGTTGAAGGTCACCCAAGTCGGATGGGCATATCGCTCCCACCCAAGCCAAAAGGCTTTGGCTATCTGCTCGGGACGATGCGCGGGCTCATCCAACGACACAATTTCCATCAAACTAAAGTCTTCGCGGATCTTGGCAATCACCACCGCGATTGGTAAGTGGTATGTAAACGGAATAAAGTCTTTGCCACTTTCGTCGAGCAACTCCTGACGAAACATCGCGATCGCTTGATCAGAACTCAACCCTCGCCCCGAGTACTTGGTCCTGGAGATGAGCTGACCATCGGCGATGCTCTCGACGTCAAACAATAAGTACTTGAGCTTGCTGGTGCTATTGGCCATGGAGTCGACGCCTACTGGATGAAAAACTGACCCGGGTTCCAGACGCTAAGGATAACATTAAAATGCCATCCCATCTCCACCCGACCCCCAGAATTCGCTTTTTGCGAACTTGATCCCTATGAAAACTCTCGCTCAGAATCCTCTAGCTCCTTTGGCTGCTCCAGCCCATGGTTGCCAACTCTCGGACGAAGTCCGAATCGCATTAATCGCTGCGACCGCAGGGGCTAACGTGATCCGACAATGGGTCGGCAGACCCACCGGGATCATCGAAAAAGGGGTCGGCGATTTGGTCTCGGAAGTCGACAAACAGGCCGAAAAGGCGGTTTTGGAGGTTCTCCAAAGCTCGCCGATTCGAGCGACGATCTTTTCTGAAGAATCCGACCCAAGCATCCTGCAGGGGGCCAGCGACTGCTGGTACGTCGATCCCTTGGATGGCACCAGCGCCTTTCTTTTTCGGGTCGGAAACCCTTTTCCATCGGTCCTAGTGGCCCTCTACCGTGACGATCAACCCCTGGCCTCGGCCATCGTCTTCCCTCTAACCGGGGAGTTCTTTTACAGCCACCGCGCTCGGGGAGCCTACAAAGACCAACACCCGCTTGCCGTTCCGCCTCCCACCAAACTCCAAGATGCCTGGATCGATATGAACCAGTATGGAAACGCCCGCTACGAAACCGGGATGTTTGCCTACCTGAGAAACAAACTTCGAACCAGCGAAGGGGCCAAATTGGTGACCTCCTTCCCACCACATTCCGGAGTTGCAATGCGACTGGTCGACGGAACAACAGGCCTCTCGGCCGTCGTTCACGACAACAACTCCGAGAACGTGAAACAAGCTCCTTGGGATATCGCTGCTCCACTGGCGATCTTGCAAGAAGCAGGAGGTTGTTTTCTATCTCTGCAAACAGGTGAACCCATCGGTCCGAAGGACTGCGAGCCGATGATCGTGTGCGCCGACCGGACACTAGCCAGACAAATCATCGATTTGGTCTGCTAAGCACGGGCCCGACGAAGATCGATCCATTCCGATCCATACAATAAAAAAACCCGCCGCAAGATGCGACGGGTCTTTGGAGAATGTCTTTCTAATCGCCTCGTGAGCTTACCAAGTAAACTCAGCCCCGGCGGTGAACCCTTGGTAAACGATATCCGACGAATTGTTGATCGTCGCTAGTCGGCTAGAGCCGGGCAAGAACAGCGAAGGTGGTGTGCTGTTGAAGTTATCCGAAGCTAGAGCGACGTTGTCGATCCACAGGACTTGGTAGGAAGTCCTGAAAGCCAACGAGTAGTTTAGACGGTAGACCAACTGGGGCGAGAATTGTGTGATGTACGAGGTACGATTGTCCAAAGCGTACTCTTTGATTTCAGGAATTCCATAAGCTGGCAGGGAATTCGCGAAGATCGATGTATGTTGTTGGGACCGGTTGTTGTAGATACCGGTCTTGAACTCCACACCCATCTTGATCCCAGGAAGGAAGTTGTACCAAAGATCAGTACCCACTTGCCATCCGACCAGCGAATTGGTAGTTCCGACATTGTAGTCAAAGAACCGTGGACCATTGTTCTGAGCCGTATTGTTATTCAAACTCTCTGCAGTAAACCTAGAGCTTTCGTCCAAATCCAAGTATCGCACACCGGTCAAGAAACTTCCTTGGAAGTAACCTGCTGGTTCGCTCCATCGGCGACGTAGACTCAGTTCCCCATTGTGTAGCTCAGAACGGTAATCCAACGTGTGGACCAACGAGCGGTCCGAGTCGTCAAACCCGCCTGCAGGCAAGGTGCCGAAGTTGCTGATGAAGGAGAAAAGGTTTGCCGAAGCACTGCGTGCAACCGCAGATCCTTCGTCCCGATCCAACCCAAAGTAAGCGACTTCGAGGTTGGATCCAGGTCCCACTTGTACGTTCACTTGAGCTGCCAATCCTGCACGCATCGAGTCCGGTGCTACCATGTCGGTGGAAAGGACATAGTTGCCTGAGTTGGCGCCTAAGGATGAAACTGCGAAGTTGTTGCCACCGGTAGTGCGGGTCAGTCCGATCCCTTCGATCGAAGCATCGAACCAACGTTGAGAAGCGATCCCCCCTTCGCCGTAAGGAACCAGCAACGAGGGAAGGCCTGCCAAGCAGCCGCCTAGACCTGCGAAGAGTCCAAAGGGGTTCCTTCCAAAGCGGTCCAAGTGGGATCCGCCGCAGCCGGCGCATGGTCCACCGCATTCAGGACAGGGTCCCATCATACCCGGTCCCATCATGCCAGGCCCCATCATCGCTGGGTCCATCATTCCAGGAGGACATCCTTGCGGTCCCATCATCGGCATTCCCTCCATGGGAATCCCCTCGATCGGCATGCCTTCGACTGCAATCGGCCCCGCTTGCAGGCCTTCAGTCACGGGAATGCCGGTAGGAACCGGAACCTCATTTGCAATGGGTTCTTGATAAGCAACCCTTGCGATCGGTTGCGGCATCGCCACCGGAGCAGCTTGTGCTTTGTTGGAACCCGAGGGCTTCATCGACCCCCAACTTCCGGGCTTTTGTGCCCATGCATGCCCGCTCGACCCGGCAAGGGCCATGCTTGCCATCAAGGTAAGTTTCCAACCTTTGAACAGCCTCATCGAATTCACTCCAGTGCGTTTGCCACCGGTTTGTCCGTTACCGCCCCATCAATTGGAACGGCAGGAATACCTATTACCCTCGGATTTATCGGCACGAAGCTCATCAAACGTTGGGCGAATCGATATTTTTCTCCGTACGACCGTCAAAATTGGGACAAAAGCCATCGCTAGCAAATCGGATAAACTAAGGCTTACCCGGAAATCCACCACCAACAGAGCTTCGTGATGAAACCACTGGTCCTCGTACTGACTGCATACCTTGCTATTGGCGCTGTGAAATTCTCCGTTGCCCAAGGCTTAACTCCCCAGGAGTCGCTCCGACGCATCGTGGTCCCAGAGGGACTTCGAGCAGACCTGATCGCCGCAGAGCCGCTGGTAAGGCAGCCCGTTGCGATCGACTGGGATGATCGGGGACGTCTGTGGGTCATGCAGTATTTGCAGTATCCGAACCCCGAAGGACTTCGTCGAACCCAAGTCGATCGCTATTCCCGCACGCTTTACGACCAAGTTCCAGCACCTCCGCCTCGGGGTCCGGTTGGATCGGATCGACTGACAATTCTCAGTGACACCGACGGTGACGGCAGGATGGACCAATCCAAGGATTTCGTCGACGGCCTTAACCTCGGCTCGGGTTTCGCCTTTGGGCACAGCGGTGTCTTTGTATTGAACGTCCCTTACTTGCTTTTTTACCCCGATGTCAACGGTGACGACCAACCCGATAGCGATCCGAGGGTCTTGCTCGAAGGCTTTGGCATGCAGGATGCCCACAGCGTCGCAAACTCTTTGTGTTTTGGTCCTGACGGATGGCTATATGGATGCCAGGGCAGCACCGTGACTTCGAACATTCGCGGTACCCAGTTCCAACAAGGCATTTGGCGTTATCATCCCAAATTCGATACCTTTGAACTGTTTTGCGAAGGTGGCGGTAATTCTTGGGGACTTGACTTTGATGCTACCGGCCAGCTTGTTTATAGCACCAACTATGGTGGCCATGTCCTATTGCACGGAGTGCAAGGTGGCTATTACGTCAAGTCCTTTGCCAAACACGGAGCGCTTCACAATCCGTATACCTTTGGGTACTTCCAACATGCCCCACACGCTAACTTCACCGGCGGACATGTCACCGTCGGTGGAATTGTCTATCAAGCCGATAGGCTTGGGCCGCAGTATCGAGGCAAGTATCTTGCTGCAGACCTGCTAGGACACAACGCTTACTGGCATCGTATCAAGCCGCTTGGGTCGACATTTGCTACCGAGCATGGTGGTAGTCTGATGCAATCGGGCGATCCGTGGTTCGCTCCATCGGATCTAATGTGTGGACCCGATGGAGCGATCTATATCGCTGATTGGCACGATGCTCGGATGGCCCATCCTGACCCGGACGCTCAGTGGGACCGATCCAACGGTCGAATCTATCGGATCACTTCGATCGATGGACCTAGCCGAGTCGAGCCAGCGGACATGTCCAAGCTGGACGATCGGTCTTTGCTGGACCTATGCAAATCAGGCAACCAGTGGCAAGTGCGTCGAGCCCGTTTGGAATTGGTTCGCCGCTATGCCAATATGCTGACACCTCAATTGGGTCCTCCGCCCTCTTTGATCGAAACGTTGCGTCAGATGGCGTTGGCCAATGACGATCCGCAAGGGGCTCTGGAAGCCTTCTGGACTTGGACCTCCATCGCCCCAAAAATCGCATCGGTATCCGATTCGGATTGGAGCAAGCTGCTGGCAAGTCCCAACGAAGCGATTCGACGCTGGAGCGTTCGCTGGATAGGTGATTTACGTTGTCTGGGTCTGCAGGGTATCTCGGTACAGCTTGCTCACCAGCTAGACGAATTGGCCGAAACCGAGCCAAGCGTCCATGTTAGGCAGCAGTTGGCTTGCACGGCTAGACGTTTGGAAGCCTCGATCGCTATGCCGATTATCAACGCCAACATCAATCGGAGCATCGATCTGCAGGATCCTTTTATGCCGCTGCTGTGGTGGTGGGCGGTCGAGCATCACTGCATCGATGGAAACGAGGAGGTCCTCAAGAGATTCCTGCGGCCGAGCCTTTGGAAATCTGAGCTAGGTCGCGATCGACTTTTAGGTCTCCTGGTGCGAAGATTCGCCGCGGAGGATTCAACCGATGAGACGAAGACCTTAGCCTTCAACGCATTGATCCGTTTGCTTACTGCGTGCCCTACGCCTCAGGAGCGGCTCAGGCTATGGAACTTTGTCGATGAGGGTTTCCAACTTCGCTCTACTAGCGACCTTGCTCTGGGGGATTCCAATACCAGGGTCGCCTCTGCAGCACTGAGGAACTTGATGGTCGAAGATCTGAAGCATCATCCAAGAAACCTGCCATTGCTACAGGCGGCCATGCGGATCGATCTTCCCGAAGCCTCTAGTGCATGTCGCTCAGCGATGTCGCAAATCGATCCAAACGATGCGACGATCGCAGGCTACATCGACGCTTTAGCCACTTATCCCAAGGATACCGATGCCAAGGCAATCGAGGCGATTCTCGATCAAACAAAAATACCAGCAGTGACTCTCAGCGCCGCTAAGTATCTATCGAAACTTGATCGTGAACAGATCAACGAAAAACTCCTGGAGTTCACAGCATCAGACCATGCGTCGCAAACGAAAGATGGCTTGGTCGATCTTTTGCTCAAGCGACGCAAAAGCGCTTTGCAATTGCTTCAGAGAGTCGATTCGGGGCTGCTCGCACCATCGGCTATATCGCTTGAACGAGTCCGAAGTTTGGCCGAATTCGATGACTCGCAGATCGACGATCTAGTCTCCAAGCACTGGGGTAGATTGAAAAGTTCGACTCCAGAAGAGAAACTTGCTGAGGTTCGTCGCCTGAACAATGATCTTCGGGCCGGTACTGGCGATTCGAAGCGAGGTAAACAAATCTTTCAGGAGCACTGCGCTTCATGCCATAAGCTCTTTGGCCAAGGCAAAGAACTCGGTCCTGATTTGACCAGCGCCAATCGCAAGGACCGTGACTTTTTGCTTGTCTCAATCGTTGATCCTAGCAGCGTTATCCGGCGGGAATACGTGTCGATATCGGTCGAAACCAAAGACGGCCGTATTCTGACCGGATTGGTCAAAAGCCAGGAGGATGGAAAAATCTCACTGCAACCACAACAAGGTGAATCGATCGAACTGTCGCCCGACGAAATCGGGAATGTCAAGATTTCAGAGGTTTCGATCATGCCCGAGGACTTGTACCGCAAGTGGTCCGAACAAGACCTCCGAGACTTGTTCGCATACCTGCAATCGGATCCATAATCCATCTATCTATCTATCTATCTATCCGAACGTGATACCTATGACGCTTATCCGTACCCCAAGGCTGGATCCATCCATGATTGATTCGAAGTCCCTATCCTATTTGCTGTGGTGGGCCGTGCACGCTCTGGCTTCGATTGCAAGCTACGGGCAGGAAATTGCCGAGCCTCGTGTCTATTGGAATCGACTGACCAAAATCCAATCGCCACGAGCAATTCTGGCAGACTATCCTGAATTTTTTGAGCCGATCATCGAGCAGAGTCACTTCCTAGCTCCTGCGATTGTCGAAGACCCCGAAGCGGACCTGGATGTTCGAGCATGGAGATTTAGTTACAACGCAAGGGGCATTATTGAAATGCCCAACCACTTAAAGGCCTCCGATACAGCGATCATTATGGTGCACCCATGGGCTATCGACGACCAGTGGGGTTGGAAGACGCCCCAGCCTAATGGAGTGGCCGATTTTTGTACGCCCGAGAAAAATGCGCTGGCTGCCAAGCATACGCGTGAAGTGATCCAGCCGTTTATTCAGCGCTTGCGAGGCCGAGTCTCGATGGTGATGTACAGTTTGCCAGGCTCACCCGATGCGATTCGCACCAAGGTGTATCGTTCCTTCAGCAAAACCCCGACCCAACAAGAGAGGCTCGAGGGGACGTCGCAGTTGCGAGAAAAGCTTGCCGCGTTCGACTACCACGGCCAACCGCTACCGAGCAAGTTACAGCTTGGAAGCGGTCATCCCGTGGGAGATTATTTTCGGCAGTTTCCAGGCTTGGACGCCTCGGATCGCTTCAATGGAGCGGGATTCTGGGCGTTGCCAATTCCAGTAAGTACATCGATCCAGGTGGAGCCTGAAGATGTCGTTATCTACGACGATCAGGGGTATGGACCGCTGCGAGATTTCTTGAAACAGAATTCCATCCGGCATGTCTTGCTGGTCGGCTATGCCACGGATATGTGCTATTGTCGAACCACCGCAGGTTATGAGAACTTGTCCAAAGACTTTAACGTGTTCTTGGTCGCGGATGCTTCGCTGGCAACTTTTCCTTCGAACACGTCTCCGCGTTTTGCCGTCAATGCATCGATTTCCTATGCGGCGCTCAACCAACTGATAACCCAGGTTTCCTGGGTACAAAACCGATCGTCCTCCAAGGAACCACGATGAAACCACGATCAAGACGTCGATGGCTAGCCCAAACAGCCAGTCTTGCTTGCTCAGTGCCCCTCGGTGCGAAACTGATGGGCAACTCCAGCGAACCACAACCTGCTCGGGTTGCGATCACCCTGGACTTGGAAATGAGCCGTAACTTTCCTACCTGGGAAACGACCCATTGGGATTACGAGAAAGGCAACCTTGACGAGCCCACGAAACGTTATGCGTTGGGAGCTGCCCAGCGTGTGCATCAACAAGGCGGAGTAATCCATTACTTTGCGGTAGGTCGCGTGTTTGAACAAGCCGATGTTGGATGGCTCAAAGAGATCGCCCAGATGGGGCATCCTATCGGTAATCACACTTATGATCACATCAATGTCCAAGCGACTCGAAAAGAGGATTTGCAGTTTAGGTTTCAGCGAGCACCTTGGCTATTGAATGACCGCCCTGTCCTGGATTTCATTCGAGAGAATATCGAGTTGACTTCGAAAGCCATGCGCAGCCGACTTGGAGTGCAACCTCAGGGGTTTCGAACTCCGGGTGGGTTTGCCGAAGGACTGATGCAGCACGAGCAAGTCAGAGGCTTGCTCAAGGAGTTAGGATATCGCTGGATAAGCAGCTTGTACCCTACCCATCCAAACACGCAGCCGATGCAAGAGCCTACCTTGGAGATACTCGATCAAATCGCAGAGGCCCAATCCCGTGCGCAGCCTTTCGCTTATCCGGATGGTTTGATTGAAATTCCGATGAGTCCGATCAGTGACATCGGAGCCTTTCGCACTGGTCGATGGAAACTCGATTGGTTCCTACGCAGCGTCGAGACGAGTCTGCGATGGACGATCCAGCATGGAGCGGTTTTTGATTTTCTTGCCCACCCTTCATGCTTGGGTGTGGTGGATCCGGAATTTCGCACACTGGATTTGATCTGCCGCATCGTCAAGGAATCACAAGGCCGAGCGATTCTGTGCAGCCTTGATGAAGTCTTGGTATAACCATTTAGGCTGCAACTGATTTGCTATGGAGACTCGCTCTTCGTTCCATCAGCAACGCATTTGCGTCTGGACCGCTTGACCAGCCAAAGGACTAAAGGAACTACACAGCCAAGGGATGTTGGTTCCGGAACAGGAGCAGCTGATAGCGATGCGAGGCTCGCTACCTCGCTATCGCTTAAGGCATGATCGTAAAGGTAAACATCGTCGATGATCAGATCTTGCCCGCCAACAAAGCGTGGATGACCGTTCCGTCCGAAAACATAATCGTATTGACCCAAAAGGTAGTCAAATGTCGGATCGATGCTTCCCAGTGCAAATGCTTGTTCGGCTACCTTGGTTCCATCAAGAAACAATGATACGCGAGATGTGGATCGATTCACTACATAGGAGGCATGGTACCACTGGTTCATCAACGATTGGTTATGACGATAACTAGTTCGTAGAAATGCTGATCCATCGTGCAAGCCGATTGCTATTTCATCGCCTAACTGGTCGTTTGGGTGAATAGAAAGCACCGCTCCTTCACTGAAATCTCCACCCTGCATAGACAAGAGAGATGCCCATTTAGTAACTGTATTAGTTCCAGTCAATTTGAATCTAATCGCAGCGCTGAAGCTGCTCAATTGCGGAACGAAGGCGTTGGTTGCCATAATCGCTGCATAGTTTCCCGTGCTGACCTGGAGGGCTGTTCCGTGAATCCCTTGAACGTACTGCGGATTACCCCTGGCAACTGCGGAAACGGAATTGACTGAGTTGATCAAATTCCCTTCGAATTGAAAGCTTGCTATTACTGAGGCATCAGCGACATAGCAGAATGTGCATGCAAGAAAACATATGCAGAATCGTAGCATTCTTAATCTCCACAAAGAGCAAGGATTGATAGGAGTCGTAAACGTCGTCCGCATAGTAACCCGAATCAGAATAGCGGGCTATAACTCGCATTACGAAATTCGCCCGCTTGGCGCAATCTGTAAAAAATACACTTGACACGGTGCCATCCCTTTGTGAGACATCCCTCGCTTGCTCTTATCCGATGCCACGTCCTTAATCGCTATGATCTTAGATTCGACGGAAAATTCCACGATCACAGACTCTGTTTTGTGGCACCCCGTGAATCGATCGCGATAGTCTTGGTATACTAGTATTGACGAACCTTTCACCTTGGTCGAATCCCTTTACTCCGACAGAGTACCGAAGCAGATGAGTCACCCATCAAAGTCACAGCCTAATTCTGGTGTCCAAGTCATTTGGCATGGCCACTCGACATGGAGCATTCGCAGCGGGAAGACTCATATTCTGATCGATCCGTTTTTAGAATCGAATCCTGCGGCAAAGACCAAGCCGTCTGAGCTTGATCCTACCCATATCCTTATTTCGCATGGACACTTTGACCATATCGCTGATGTGGCAGCTATTGCCAAACGAAGCGGGGCTCAAGTTCTAGCCAACTATGAAATCGCGACATGGCTCAGTAAGCATCAGGGTGTCGAGAACACCGTCGGTATGAATCTCGGTGGAGCCTACCATTGCCAAGCTGGTAGTTTCC
The DNA here is from genome assembly GCA_018969045.1 of Planctomycetota bacterium. Classification (GTDB taxonomy): domain Bacteria; phylum Planctomycetota; class Planctomycetia; order Pirellulales; family Pirellulaceae; genus JBKCUI01. The sequence goes on from JAGWZB010000015.1 coordinate 23,557, forward strand.
AACTCGTTCAGGCTTTGCATTCATCGAGCCTTCCCGATGGGTCTTACGGGGGAACCGCCGCAGGCTGGATCCTAGAGCTAACGCAAGGCCAAGGTCAGGGCAAGCGGATTTACTATGCCGGAGACACGGCACTCTTTAGCGATATGCAATGGTTCGCCAGCAAGCAGGTGCATTTGATGATCGTTCCCATCGGGGATCTGTTCACGATGGGGATCGAGGACAGCATCCAAGCGACCCGGTTTGTTCATCCGAACTTCGTGATGCCCACGCACTTCAACACGTGGCCCCCGATCGCCCAAGACGCGAAAGCTTGGGCTGCCCAAATCGACGCCCACACCGATGCCGAACCGATCCTCATGGACGTCGATCAAGCTTGGACGATTCCCGAATAGAATTCAGGATTCGATGGGTTTTAGCGACCGACGACGTTGCCCAAGTAACGACCACCCTGAGGTGCTTTGCCCTGTTGCAATTCGCGCTCGGTCATGTGCCGCCCATGCTGAGGTGGCACCATCCGATGCAAAACTACTGGGATCGGATTGGTGTGGACAACGACTTCCTTGCCATGAATCTTTTTGATGTATTGCTTGGCCTGCGCAGTCCCCAGCGAAGCACTGAGCAAGACCGCCATAGCTGCAAAACATAGACCGCGCATTTTTAAAACTCCTAGCGTTAAGACCGATGACTGAGCATGGGGCAAGTATACTCATCGATTCAACCGGTTCCAAAATTTTGATAGTTACCAAGGTGGTTCAGGTCGGTTCACAGTGCCGTGTTTCCTACTTGTAACAGAACTACCGATTGCATCGCCGATGGCCTGAGCCGTCACGATCGGTGTTTTCGATACGCTCCGTGGCTTCGGTTTCTTTGATGTAGCCGACCCGATTTCACTTTCGACTCCGGGGATTCTTTACTTTCTGGTTGGAATCCAGGGTGCTGGCCAATCAACCTGGACAGAGCAGTTGTGCCCCTTGCTCTGAAAGTCCTTGCGATTGTAATGATGTCAGCACCTGAATGTCCGGTCGAATATTCGCTTTGGTGGGCCCAGCGTTTCTGCCGAACCAATGCTTGCGTCTGGGCTCCCAAGTCCGAACAACTCGAGCTCTATGAATCGATTTGTCAGTTGAGAGTTCAGTCATGGACCAGTCATCTGGGAAACTCAAAACCGACCAAATGGAAAATCCTCGGGGTCCTTTCAACGACCGATCCTCCCAAGCGGCAAGACGTGATTCGCGATGTTCTGGTTCATGAACCGATGTTGCGAATCCTCGCCGCAATAGCCAAATCGATCCGAGCTCACGAGATTCGACAACGGGTGCAACCGATCTTCCACGAAGCGTTTGTTTCGATTCGGCAAGTCCGTTGCATGGCTCTGGAACAATTGATCGAGGACCTTGACCGGGGCAGTCTATGGGCTCGGTCGCTGAATCGACTCAGGATCAGCATCGAAGAGTGGACGGATATGCTCTTGGGGGTCAGTGCTAACCATTTGCATGCACCTGTTGCGAGCTTCTACGACTATGGCTTTCGCGCCCACAGGCTTCGTGAATTTGCTTTTGATGCAAGCGAGTCGAACCATCAACTTTCAGGAATGCTGCAGGATTGGCTCTTGCTCCAAGGGATACGTCGTACGATGCGATCCTTTGGACCCCATCTAGCTTTGCAGCCAGCCTGGGAGGCACAGTTGCGTCAACTAGCAACCGGCTTTCTGATGCCGAAATCTTTTATGCAAGGTTCAATCAGCAAATCCATGCAAATCGATCAGAGGCTCGATGCGCTTGAGCATTGGGTCTCTTTGCTTGAGCAACGCGGTTAGTCTGCATTATTAGAACCTGCTACGATTCGTCGCAGGGAATCTATGGCTTGTTTCTCAAATTGAAATGGATCGGATTCTCTCCGACTCGATAAAATGAAAGAGTCGCCGCAGGGAACTACCGAACCACATGCAGGGAGATACCAACCATGGCGAAGAGATTTCGATGTTGGAACTGGGCCGCGATTGCGACACTTGTTGTTGGATACGCGGCAAATCTAAACGGACTTGGGAGTCCATCGGTGCAGGCCCAAGACAGCTTTGACCTGCCCCCGATTCGTTACTCCGATACCCAATCCCAAGACCCCGTTGCTATACTCCAGCGAAAATTAGACAGTGGCCAACTCGTGCTCGATCGTGACAAGCAGCATGGAGTTTTGCCAAGTTTGCTGAAACAACTCGAAGTGCCTGTGGAATCCCAAGTACTGGTCTTTTCCAAGACCAGCTTGCAGATCCACAAGATCTCTCCGACAAATCCTAGAGCTCTGTACTTCAGTGACTCGGTATACGTCGGATATGTGCCTGGAAGTTCGATTCTGGAACTTGCGGCAAACGACCCTGCGCTGGGTGCAGTTTTTTATACCTTGGAAGTCGATCCAAAGATCGACGGCAACGATCCCGAGGAACTCAAAGAAGCTCGCCAGCAAGTCCAGTTGGTAAGAGACCGAGGCCAGTGCCTCAGTTGCCATGCAACGACCCGCACCGAAAACGTTCCTGGATACCTTGTCCGGTCGATTTACCCGGATTCATCAGGTCGGCCTAGGACCGGGACGAGTAGTTACACGACCGATTACCGAAGCCTAATGGAGACCAGGTGGGGTGGTTGGTATGTCACCGGAACGCACGGCAAAATGCGACACCTTGGGAATTTGTTTGCTTTGGATCGAAACGATCCGCAAAAAGTTGATGTAGACGCTGGGGCGAATCAATCCAAATTGCCGGCCCGAGTCCGCGCCGATCTGCATCCAACACCCCACAGCGATCTAGTCGCGCTGATGGTGTTGGAGCATCAAATTCGAGTCCATAATTTGATCACCAAAGCCAATTATGAGACCCGCCAAGCCATCGCGATGGATGAGTCGATGAACAAAGCTCTCGGACGTGCACCGGATTATCGCAGCGAGAGCACCCAGCGTCGCATCCAGGCAGCGGCCAATGGACTTGCCGATGCATTGCTCATGCAAGGAGAACCCCCATTGACCGATGCGGTAGAGGGTACAAGCCGATTTGCGGAAGTTTTCGCCTCCAAAGGTCCGCACGATTCGCACCATCGTTCGTTGCGACAACTCGACTTGCAATCGCGATTGTTCCGATACCGACTATCGTACTTGATCTACACACCGGAATTCCAAGGGCTTTGCAAGGAGGTGATGCAACCAGTGCAGTCTCGGCTATGGGAAACGTTGTCCAAACCAGACTATCAAGCCGAGCTCGAAATACTCCAGTCCACGATGCCTGGTTGGCTCCCAAAGAGTTGATCTTCCAAGATGCGCTTGTAGGACCATCTCGGCAGGCAATAAAACGTTACTCTGCAACGTTACTCTGCAACTTTACTCTGGGAGCGGTCGGTCTTTGGTTTCTGGAAGGAACATCAGCGCGATGAGTCCTACCAGGAAAAACAGGCTCATGTAGGTGCATGCATCGCGGAAGGCTTGGAGTTTCAACTCAGGGGCTGCACCCGTTGGAACCAATCTCTTTTGAAGTTCCCCGAGGGTGATCGGACCTGTCGCGGCGATGTAACGACCGACGTTGTAACAAAAGCTAGTGCCGGTGCTGCGGAGTCGCGTTGGGAAAAGCTCTGGCAGATAAACTGCAAAGCCGGCAAAAAGTGCCAATTGGCAAAAACCCATGACCCCGCTGAGCCAAATGGTCGAGAAGCCGTTGAAAGTTCGAAAGAACAGGATCGTTGCAGCCATGGCCGCAAAGAATCCGATGGCGAAGGCTTTCTTGCGACCGATTTTTTGGCACAGGAACGTGAAGGCCAACATTCCGAAGAACGCACCGGTATTTTGGATGATCCCGTTGATGCCACGGAAGGTCGATTGCTGGGCTTTGATTTCAGCTACGCTCACGTCAGGATTCGCTTGCTTCATCTGCAATTCGATCACACCGTTGATCAATTCGGGCGCAAAGAAACCGATTCCCCAAACACCGACAACACCTGCGATGCACAGGAGCAGTCCGCCGATGGCCGAAGTTCGCCACTGAGGATCACCCAACAGAGCTTGGTAGGAACCGAACTTCACACCGCTTACGCGACCTTCTTCACGGGCTTTGACCCACTTTTCTGGCTCTTTGAGTCGCCACTGAATGAACACGCAAAGGAACGCAGGTAGAGCGCCAAATAGGAACATGATCTTCCAACCGTTGTTCGGGTCGATGGTACCCGCAGCGCCCAATCGACCCACCAGGATGCTCATGAGTCCTGCCGTGATATTGCCAATCGCCGAGAGGGCTTGTAGCAATCCCAAAGCCGGTGTTCGGGATCGTTCTGGAAGGCTGTCAGCAACCAACGCGACGGCCAGTCCAAAGACTCCACCGACGCCCATGCCTGTGATGAAACGATAGATAAAAAAGTCGATCCACCCGGTCGAAAATGCACTCAAACCCGTGCAAAGCGAATACATCAAGACGGTGATTGCCAGGGTGCGAGCCCGTCCGATACGATCACCGACGGCACCGAAGATCAACCCGCCGGTGGCCCAACCGATCATGAAAATCGAAGTCGCATAGCCACCGTATTGGTTGATCACCGACCCATCGGTATTGCTTGGCAAGAGAGCCTTGAGGGCTTCGCCTCGGGCCAAGATAAAAACTTGCTGGTCCAAGCAGTCAAAGACCCAAGCCATC
>JAGWZB010000341.1 GCA_018969045.1 Planctomycetota bacterium
CGAAGGTGAACTCAAGGCTAGCCAAGGGCAGGGCCAAGCTACCGAGATGGCCGCATCGAGCTTACGGGTCATAGGCCTTGCTAGCGCCACGGACTACCCATTGCAAAAGAAACAACACACTTACGAAAAACTCCGCGAGTGGGCTCACTTGCGTCCAAGAACCAACACCTTCGGGGCCGTTACCCGAGTCCGCGACAGGATCAGCTATGCAACCCACGAGTTCTTTCACGACGAAGGCTTCGTACTGGTCCACACCCCGTTGATCACCGCCAGCGACTGCGAAGGTGCCGGACAGATGTTTCGCGTCACCACGTTGCCTTTGGATAACTTGCCCACGGCCAACGGCAAAGTGGACCTGTCCAAGGACTTCTTTGGCAAATCGGCTTATCTGACCGTCAGCGGGCAACTCGAAGGCGAAACCTACGCCTGTGCGCTTGGAAAGATCTACACCTTTGGCCCGACGTTCCGCGCAGAGAACTCGAACACCTCGAGGCATTTGTCTGAATTCTGGATGATCGAGCCCGAAGCTGCCTTCTATGAGCTGGCCGATAACATGGGACTGGCCCAGCGGTACTTGAAATTCATGATCCGCGAGACGCTCGAACATTGCGCTGAAGACATGGAGTTCTTTGAGAAACGCATCCAGCCCGGTTTGCTCGCAGCCTTGCAACTGGTGCTCGACAAACCCTTTGTTCACATGACGTATACCGAAGCGGTCGATATTCTGATCAAGAGTGGCAAAAAGTTTGACTACCCAGTCAGCTGGGGAACCGATCTGCAAAGCGAACACGAACGCTTCTTGACCGAAGAACACGTCAAGGGCCCGCTGATCCTGTACAACTATCCCAAGGAGATCAAATCCTTTTACATGCGGCTTAACGACGACGAGAAAACGGTCGCAGCCATGGACGTTTTGGTCCCTGGTGTCGGCGAAATCATCGGCGGATCCCAAAGAGAAGAGCGACTCGATGTTCTGATCTCACGCATGGAAGGCTGCGGGCTTAAGCAAGAGGACTATTGGTGGTACTTGGATCTGCGCCGATTCGGCACAGTCCCCCACGCGGGCTTTGGATTGGGCCTGGAACGCATGGTGCAGTACACCACTGGTATGGCGAATATTCGTGATGTGATACCTTTCCCACGAAGCCCCGGGAACTGTGATTTTTAACTTGAACGACTGGTCCGAAAGTCTGGTCGAAGTCCGCACAAGGTGAATCGATGGAATCGTTGTTTCGAAGAGCGGCAGGCCAGTTGATCCATGTCACTTCGCTGCCCCCCAGACTTCCTGGGATCGCTCAGATAGAGTCTTTGCCAGGGACCGACGGCCCCTGGAGCATCGGCGATTTGGGCTCGGGCGATATCGGCCCGGGAGCTTATGAAACCCTGAGATTCCTGCATCGCTCAGGACAGCGTTGGTGGCAAATCCTGCCGACGGGGCCTGTGGGCTACGGCTACTCACCCTACCAATCTCCCTCTTCGTTTGCCGGTAACCCATGGTTAATCAGCCCAGCATTGCTGGTCCGTGACGGCTTGCTCAAACAAGAGGATCTCGATGATGCAAGATCGGGTAATACCGCCCAAGATCTCCATCAAGTGAACTTCGAGAAACTCTCGCACACACGTTTCGAACTCCTGAAACTTGCCTTGGGCAGACTAAGTACAACACGTCCTGATTGGACACAGCACTGGGACGACTTTCGTCACCTCAATCGAGAATGGCTTGATGAGCACTGTTTGTTTACCGCTTGCAAAGCGAGCCACTATGGCCAAGCCTGGCATCAGTGGGAACCCGCCTTGCAACGACGGGAACCTGCCGCGATGGAATCCTGGAAAGGTAGGCTATCGGAAGCCTGCCAACTGGAGTCGTTCATTCAGTTTCTCTTCGATCGACAGTGGAAGGAACTTCGTGCTTACGCATCGAGCCTAGGGATAGGAATCATCGGAGACATCCCCATCTTCGTCTCGATGGATAGTTCCGATGTTTGGGCCCAGCAGCATCTTTTCGAGCTCGATGAGCAAGGCCGACCGATCTGCGTGGCAGGTGTACCTCCGGACTACTTTTCGGAAACAGGGCAACGCTGGGGCAATCCACTGTACCGCTGGGACCAACACCATCGCACGGGATACGCTTGGTGGATTCGACGCTTCCAAAAAGTCCTCGAACTGTGCGATTTGATCAGGATCGATCACTTCCGTGGCTTCGAGTCCTACTATGCAATTCCCTCAGAGTACCCCGACGCCAAAATCGGACAATGGCACGAAGGTCCCAAGCATGAGTTCTTTCGATCGATTGCAGCAGGGCTGGGCAAACGAACCGATGAAGAACTACCCGTGATCGCCGAAGACTTGGGTTTCATCACCCCTCAAGTGCATCAATTACGAGATGCATTCGGTTTCCCTGGAATGCGTATCTTGCAATTCGGTTTCGGGGATGCTTCGGCCTCCTCATTGGATTTGCCTCACAACTACCCAGCCCACTGCGTGGCCTATACCGGCACCCACGACAACGACACCGTAGTGGGTTGGTACCAAAGTGTCGCGGGGGGTGCTAGCACGCGCACTCAAGACCAAATCGATCGCGAGAAAGCTTACGCGATCCGCTATCTGGACTGCACCCCGGATCAAATCCATCGCGCGATGACACGGGCAATATGGCGATCGGTCGCAAGCCTTACGATCACTCCCATCCAAGACCTCTTGGGGTTGGGGAGCGTGGCTCGGATGAATACTCCGGGGACCACCCAAGGCAATTGGATCTGGCGATGCCCTCCGGGCTTGCTCACTCCATCGCTTGCCGATTGGCTCGGGGATTTGACTCAAACCTACGGACGCTCTGCGTAGCGTTTATTTTGGACTCTCTGTATTTCTGTTCCTTGGGTGCAATCCAGAGTTCCTTTTTGAAACACAGAGTCACAGAGAGCACAGAGTTTCAAAGAGGGCAGGCTATACCCTCTCCGTGCCCTTTGTGCCTCTGTGTTTCCTTTCTTCCGATCCGGTCCAAAGTCCTTTTTGAAACACAGAGTCACAGAGAGCACAGAGTTTCAAAGAGGGCAGGCTATACCCTCTCCGTGCCCTTTGTGCCTCTGTGTTTCCTTTCTTCGGATCCCTCAGTATCCATTGATTATCCTTCGGACACCATTGACTAATTTGACCTCGTGAAAATTCACTAAAAGCCCGAGTCGCATTTTCAAAAGCCGCAAATGCGACAGAAGCTGCGCTTCATCCACAGGGTGAATAGTCGTTTTGGCTTTCAATTCAACTACGATCGCATTCCCGACAATTAAATCAGCCCGAAAACCACACTCCAACTTTACCTCGTCGTAAACAACAGGAACCGGTTGCTCCTCAATTACCTTTAAACCGCGTGTTCGAAGCTCGTATGCAAGGCAAGCTCGATAAGCCGATTCAAGCAGTCCAGGTCCAAGGCGACGATGGACCTCGATAGCAGCCCCGATGATAGCATGGCTTAGTTCGTTTAAATCCATTTTCCTTAACTCCTTTTTTTGAAACACAGAGTCACAGAGAGCACAGAGTTCCACAGACGGCTGACTCCCCCCTCTCTGTGTCCTTTGTGCCTCTGTGTTTCCTTTCTTCGGATCCGGTCCAGAGTCCCTTTTTTGAAACACAGAGACGAGAGCCATTTGTCTAGCAACCAAAATCTGATTGTGCACAAATGTGAGAAAAAGTGTTGGATTTGGTCAGCGAGTTTTTTGCAATTTCGGGACAATCAAAAGGACGACCATCGAAAACGCTTCAAGACGTATCTCTACGTGAGTCCCCTCGGGAATACGATGATTGTTTTGCGGAACCATAACCCGTCTCTCACGAATCCAGCAATTCCGCTCCCTCCCATTTTTCTGCCCTCCCATCTTTTTGCCGATTGGCTCGGGGATTTGACTCAAACCTAAGTTCGCTCTGAGTAGCGTTTCTCTTGGACTCAGTGCGATTTAGATTCTTCGCGCTTTTGATGGCCGAAGGACCACTAATTCAAAGAGTTAAACCAATCCAATCCACGCCACCTATTACGAACTTTAACCAGCACATTGGGCAAGCGTGTCACGGGGGACTTGTGGATTGAAGATTCCTCGAATGGCTTAGGGGTATCCTCGCAGTGCTCCGGGGCAAGAGCCAATAGCTTTATGCTGTCCGAATGGATACTCTCAAAATCCATCCCGCTCCTTCGTTTCAACGCACTCAAGATATGCTTTAGTTCCATGATGGTTTCCAGCACGCTTTGCTCCTTTATTCCGAATATTTTCTGTCCGGATCATGGCTGCTAACGTGAGTTGCTGGTTCCTCCACTTCTTTGCAATGCCTTGTACTCACGTAGCGTTACGTGTCGTCCAACATTCGGTGGAACTGCTCGATGCAGTAAGACTGGAATCGGGTTGGTATGGACAACCACCTCTCGCCCCCTATGTCGGGCTACAAATTGCTCCGCTTGTAAGGAGTAACTGGTGCCTGCGACAGTCGCAATTGTCATCAACAATAAAGCCGTTTTCGATCTCATCACTCTGGTTCCCATTGAGTTAAAAAGTGTTCACTGAGCGTTGCGATTCTGAATTGCATTTGGCGTGCCAGAAGTCGCAAGAAATATCTCGCTAGTGAACTCGTTGAAAGCCGTTGGACCTTTGGTATCGAAAGTAGCGATTGATCCGGCCTGATCTTTATCCAACGACACCAAGAATCATGCTCGCTTGTTGTTGTGATTGCTAAAAAGTGGAATTGCTCATGAAAGATTAGCGGCATCGCCATAAGCTGGTCAGTTCAACTCCCGATTAGTCCCATTTTTCTGGGATATTTAACGGCGCAAGCCAGCATCCATGATGGGTGGATGCTGGCTTGCAAGCGTTATCGCTGTCTACCTAGGACAGCCTGGACAGGCTACTTGATCGAAGCCTTACGGATCCCCGCAGTCCCGTTAGCCACAACCAACGAAATGGCTCGCTTAATTCGGCCCAATTTTCTTGTTTGTCAGG
>JAGWZB010000342.1 GCA_018969045.1 Planctomycetota bacterium
TACACCGATCCGTGCCTATGCGCCGACCGAACCCTCAAATCGCTCTCAGACTCCATGGACACTCGAATGCGAAATCTCTGCAAAGCCCTCGAACGTGTTATCGAGCGCGAGTTCCGGTGCGCCCCAAGGATCAGCTTCCCGATTCCTCAAGCCTACGGCTCCCACAGCACCTACGGCTACCCGGGCAGCTTCGGCTCAAGTTCCAGCACGCTGAATCTGCAATTCCAATCCTCTAACCGAATCCCCTTCGGTGTTCCATCCAATTCGATCCACTTCGGAGTGCCCAGCTTCGGCTTGGGGCATCAAGGATATCCAAACCCAATCCCCTACGGTCCCACCTGGAATCAACCCTCATGGCCCAACCCAGCCTTTGGCGGCTCAGGTCCATGGCGAGCCTTCTAAACCAAATCCCGGCTTCCAATGGCATTGCTAGCACTCGATAACTACTCGGGAATCCCTCATGCTCGAGGGTAGCATAGGCCGAAAAATCGTTGTAGTCGGTAAGGTCGAGCAGGGCCGGTGATCCAACACCGGCTTTTTTTATCGAGGCTTCGATGCAGTTATTGATGAAGTTCACAGGCACAACAGGTCATTCAGCCAGATTGAGCCAATCCCTAGCGCAACAGATTAGCCTCTTTGCGCTGATGGTCGGTCTGTGGGGATTGAACCTGTTCCCAGTCCAGCGTGCCGAACTGGTACTTACTGCAAGCGCCGTTGTCTCGCCTCAGCGGTTAGCAAGCCTGCAAATGCTATCGAAACAATCGGACTTGGCCAACAAATCGATCCGTTGGGTGCATTATCAGCGAGACACAAGGCGACCCTCTGGAGAATCTCAGGTCACCGGTCTTGAGCACATTATCCTGAGACTAGGGGTTTGCTCAGGGGTTTCTGCCGAGCAAATCCAAACAGAGCTCGAGCGTCTGACTTTGCCTACGGTTGAATTGGAATCGACCCATAAGGATCAATCGGAATTGAGGGCACAGCGATGGAGGCTAGCGACCATCAAGCATCAGATGGCGCTGTTTGAACTGGACCGATCTCGCGAAAAGCATGCGATCCAGGAAGTTGGCTCATCGGATCAGGATCAAGCCCTTGGTTCTACGGAAGCGTCCACCAAAGCCACAGTGGTCGTGCACCGGAAACTCAATGCCCAGCTCCAACAAGAGCCGTTGGAGAAAACCCCAGACCCAGCAATTCATCGCAAGACATGGCAATGGCTCGCAAGCGATTACGATCGCAGCGTCAAACGGATCGAGCAAATTGAATCGCAAATCCAGCAGACCACCGCACGGGCGTCCGGAACACTTGCGATGACAGGTTCGCCTCGACTGGGAGTCCTCAGTTCACCGGCGTCAATCGCTCATTGCCTGTCGGTTGCCGCCTTCTGTGGCTTAGCCTGCCTAGGGCTTGTGATGGTGCTTCGAATTCCTCGATTCGCAAGTGGCAAGTACCTTAGAGCAAGCCGTCCAAAAAATACTACCATCTCGTTGGATACGATGGGGCTTCGGAACTTCGGGACCATCTTGATCCAAGGCGAATCGGCAACGAATATTCCGCTGGTTCAAGAGCCTCTAGTTCCAACAAGCAAATCGATCGTGGACCGACAAATCCTCCAAACGCGTCGGTTGGTCGATGCGCTCTTGATGGTTTGGGTGGTATGTTTTTCCATCCGTTTTTTGATCGACGGCAACTGGCGAGAGTTGCTCTTTACCGCCCCCCTTTCTGCCTTCTCAAGCATCGTATTTGGGGTTTGAATTCGACGTCAGCTTCGGTGGTTCCTGGCATCGAGCCAACCGATCGAGGAATAGTCGCGATCCTTCGAGCCACGTCTGCCAGCGGAGTTCTTGAGGGATCGGTCTGTCCCAAAAATCTCTTGCAAATGAGCCGCTAACCACTGGCGACGATGGGTCGGAACCATCGACGCAAAATCGATGGTCGGATCACCGACAAGCTGGATCGATGACTTCGGGCCCGATTCACCATCGCCACGAGTGTTGAAGTATCGAACGCTCTGAATAGTCATAGGATCAAAACGGCGTTTCCAAGTCAAAAAACCTATCCCTGTCGAAACGTACGAGTCCATCTGGTCGATCACGACTCGAACCCGACCAAAAACCGTTAGCATAGCTCCGATCAAGAGCCCCGTCCCAATCGTCACAAAGGGAATCAAAAAAAGGCACAGTCCCAAGGTCGTCCCTAGCGGCATCGGTGCACCATTCATCACCGGCTTGCCTTGCTGAATGCCACCGGCAATCGGAAGCCAATTAGGAAGTGGACCAACGAGGTTGGCCCAGAGCCCGGCGATCGCAATGGATGCAAAGACCGATACGATGCCATTCCAAAACAAACAAAAGAAAGTCAAACCAATGGCCGCTGGGATCGATCGTGTCGATGCATTGAGAATCAAGCTTTGGCCCCATGGGACCAACGAACAGCCCCAAGGCGTCTTCGCTAAAACATCCTCTCTGGAAAGATGGCTCCAGTTGAGTTCCGAAATCCTAAAGAGATTCTCGCAGGCATTGCAAGCTGCCATTCCCTCTTGAATGTTGATAGCCTCAAAAGGAATCTCTGCGTCGCACTGTGGACAACGCCTTTGGGAACTCTGTGCCATGGTGCGTTCAGTTCCCCAGGCAATACAAGAACTCTTGGCGTTTTCCATCGATGATTTGAGTGCATCGATAGTAAATCTTGCTCGAGCAGATGACCGGTGTGGATAAACTTTCTTCGCCGAGTTGGTTTTTTGCGATCAGCTCAAACCCCCCAGGCTCAGCGCGGTAGATATAGCATTCCCCTGCTTCATTCCAGGCATAAATGCTCGATCCAACCAAGACAGGCGATGCCGAAAACGTCCCACCCAAACGGTTTCGCCATAGCTCTTTGCCGCTTGCGGCATCCCACGCTGCCGCGATCCCCGCATCAAGCACTCCGTAAAGGGTCCCTCGATGAATCAACATCGAAGGAACATACACGCGAGAGTCGTTCTCCCAAGCAATGGTGCCTGAGCCGTCGGCAAGCACAGCCGACATGTGGTTGCGCGGATAGCCACCGCTGGTGTAAACATGCTTGCCATCAGTCAGGGTCGACGTAACGCACTCGGTCGTTGCTCCGGGTACTTCCCAATACAACTGGCCCGTGAGCGGATCAAGGCTTGTGACCAAATCGCAACCGGTCATGATAAGTTGGTCTTTGCCAAACAAATGCAAAATCACCGGTGACGGATAATTTGGCAATTTGGGTCGTTCGCGTCGCCATACGATCTTGCCTGTGGATCGATCCAGTCCGACAATCGCGCCACCGGCTTTCGTATCGGCTGCGATGATGACCAGTGATTGGTAAAGGGCCGGCGATGCTCCGTATCCCTGGTGTTCGATGTAGTCGGTTATCTTGGTTTGCCAAAGAAGTTTTCCATCCAGACTCACTGCGCTTGCCATCAACCGACCGTCGTTGGGAAAGCCGACGTAAATACGTTGGCCATCGCAGGACGGAGTGCAAGAAGCCGCTGTCGACTTCTCGTTTTTGCGCATAGCCCCGTTCTCATGAACCACGGTGGACCACACTTCCTTGCCAGTTGTGCGATCCAGGCACATCAGCGACTGCGACCCAGCGGTTTCATCGGCGGTGGCCAAATACACGCGATCCCCCAACAGACACATCGAGCCGTAGCCACGACCAGGAATCGGAGTTTTCCAGACCACATTCGTGTTGGCATCCCACTGAGTCGGTGGGTTCTGCTTTTCAAAGGCGGTTCCGTCGCGTTTGGGGCCTCGCCACCAAGGCCAGTCGGTCTCAGAGACATTCAATAGATCGTTGATCGGATGATGTGGCTCCTGGGCAAACAGGCTAAGCCCAACAAGCGAACAAAAAACTCCGAGGGTCCACACGCAGAACCCTCGGAGAGAAAGAACTTTTTGAACCATCCGCGATCCCTTAAAAAATCTCGATCAGCCGTCTCGATCCGAAACCATAGCATACTGCAGTACATAGTATATGAGGTTCATGACCGAGCTGAAAGTTCCAGCGACGTAGGTCATCGCTGCAGCCGTAAGGACGGAGCTGACGTATGGCAATTCGCTGCTGCTGACGATCCCCTGGGAGAGCAATTGATCCTTGGCTCGGGAGCTTGCGTTAAACTCCACTGGCAAGTTGACCAACTGGAACACCACCACGGCAGCAAAACCGATCACCGCCAGGAGCAAAGCCCAGCTAGCAAGCTTGAACATCCCAAAGATCATTAGAAAAACCCCAAGGCTAATGATCGCCGAAGCTAACGATCCACCGAAGTTGGCAACAGGCACGGCCAGATTTCTGACCACCAGCGGAGCGTATCCACGGGCATCTTGCAATGCATGGCCGACTTCATGGGCCGCGATTCCAACGGCAGACATCGAATGGCCATAATAAACATCATGGCTCAGTCGCACCACCTTGGAACTCGGATCGTAATGGTCCGACATCACTCCGTGCGATGGCTCGATGGGCACGTCGTAAAGGCCGTTGGCATCCAAGATTCGGCGCGCTGCATCGTGCCCACTGATCCTCGCAGGGACTTGGCTCATCTTCTGATAAGCCGACTGGACCCACCACTGAGCGAGCATCCCTAGCAAAATTGTCGGGCCGATCAAAATCAGATACATCATCATCGAACTGGCGTTGTAGATCATGTGCGCTTTCTGTTCCGTTTTCTATACGAAAAAAAGGGTTTTCAATTCTGCGGAAAAATCCGCAAACTGCCAATTTGATCCCCACGATCCGGATCGCATGGCAGACAATGCAAACAACACGCAAGTACCATACCAAAAACCGACGGATTCCAGCTAGGTTTAACTCGCTTTATGTTGCCGATTTCTAGTTACGCAACCTGCGTTGCCCGAGTTGTCAAACTTTGCATTTTTAGCTTCAAAAACCAACGACTGGACATTTTACGTCCAGCGTTTTGGTCGCTTTGCTCTTGCTG
>JAGWZB010000343.1 GCA_018969045.1 Planctomycetota bacterium
TGCGGATCGCTTCTGGGCCAAGCAATTGGGCATTGCTCCAACGCCTCGGTTGTTTCCAAAGTTGGATCGTACTACCGTTTTCCAAGATGTAGGTACGACTAACATCGCTTTCCAGGCTTTGCGTATCACCTGCAAACCACTTCGTGATCCAATCACCCTCATCGATGGAACCGTCGGAAAGAAACACGACCACATGTTTCTTCGCGCTTCGCGTGAATTCCTTGACCTTGGACTGCCAGATCGGCTCTTGAATCATCGCAGGATCTGGGATGATCATCCAATCGGCTTGCATCATGTCCCTATCGGTGGCCCTGGCATCGGCATGCTTGTTCAGCATAGCAAATGCATGGTAATAACGATCGCGATCGGTCGATCCCCAATAGAAATGCTTTTTTGCGAAAGGTTCAACACACCAAATCAAGGATCGCTCCGGCTCGACGGCCAACCCTTTCGAGATTCGATCTTCGACGTCCTTGTCATGTCCAGTTGCCCATAGAGCACTTTGCAGCCAAAACTTGCGGTTGTCAGCGTAGTTTAGAAACAAACCACCCACAGCGTTTTGATCTCCGAGGACGACGATTCTGCCACGGCCAAAGGCTTTTGCAGCGACCACAGCCAAAGGACCAGTCCGTTCGGACGGTTCCTGGTTGAAATCTCCGGGGAACCCCATATCAGCCCCCTCTCCATACATTGGTACTCGACCCGCGTCGCCCCAACTCGCTGGGCTTGTCCATGCAATACCATAGCGTTGGTCGACGGTACCACCGGTTTGAAAGCCTAAGTGCTCTATCCCCTTTAGGATCGGATGGTTCCCGAAAGAATCTAGTACAATCCACCCACTCCCGCTGGAAAGTGTCTGAGGAGGTTTTTCACACGCGGTTTCACTACTTAGCGTTAAATCCAGTTGTTCGCAAAGCGGCTCTAAGACGTGGTTATGGAAATAGCAATTCGTGTGATCCGTAATGATCAGCAATCCACCTCCACGATGGACGAAATCTCGCAGGAATTGAATTTCAGAGATTCGAAAGCTTGGGCGATCCGCTGAAACCA
Organism: Planctomycetota bacterium; assembly: GCA_018969045.1. Taxonomy (GTDB): domain Bacteria; phylum Planctomycetota; class Planctomycetia; order Pirellulales; family Pirellulaceae; genus JBKCUI01. Next base: position 1,051 of record JAGWZB010000343.1, read on the forward strand.
AATTCAATACAACAAGATCCGTATTGCGTAGCGAATCTTCATTCCATGCCGTCAACTGCACGTCCACTTGGCAGCCCATGGCGATGAGCGACTGAGCGGCTCTGGAGGGACTCGAGAGCAGATGGTACTGATTAAGCCCAGGAATAGGTACTGATTCGATCCAGGTATGGGAGTGGATCGCATCGAACCGCACTCTAAGTGGAGGCTTATCTGCGAGTTCCAACTTGGTCCCCTGCTCGGTTTCATCGGACCTAGACAATGGACTCTGCCCAATGCAAACCGGACTAAGCTGCATGCCAAGAAATAGAACCAATAGCAGCCTGTGTTGGATCATCGGATCGGTTTGCCAAGCGGATTGCGAATATACTCGGCGTAGCAATTCTTGCAAACCAAATACTCACGACGCTGAAACCATTCATCACCGAAATCGGCCGAGCACGCTTCATCGGCCGATTCGATGAGTTTCTCAAGACTGGCCAACTGTTCGTCGTTTGAGTCGAACTCTGAATCGTCGACGTAGCCTTGTGCCTCGATCTCGATCGAGATCGTGTAGTGAAGATCCTCGGGTGTTTCAAGGCTCTGTTGGCAACGGTCGCATCGAGAAGTTTCCACGCGGCACCTTCGATTCAGGGTTTGATTTGGGTCGGAAGTTGGGACTGCAGATCTGCAATTTCGTCTTTCAGGGGACCAAGGTCCTGAACGGGTTCGACTTCCGGATCCCTGTTTCCCACCGGACGCTGCGTGCATCGAAAAAACTCAGATAGATAATGCTGCGGTGCATTGTGCTCAGGCACCTTGAACCGATCTCCCTTTTGCAAAATCGGTCGATACTCAGGCATCTGACCAAACTGGCGATCCCCTGCAACTTGGCACGGAAACCAATGCCCGGAGCCCTCATCGTCTTCGAGATAGAATTCCGGATAGCAATGGTTGGGGATCCAAACGCATCGAGCCGGCACGTTGCTAGCCCTGCAAAGCGCAATAAATATCCCCGTCATCTCCTCGCAATCTCCTCGCTTGTCTTTCATCGCTTCGCGTGTGTTGCGGATCGGACCGTTGATGTACTCGATATTCTCTCGGACCCAATCGTAGATCTTTTCGATATGCTCCCAAGCGGTCTGAGGTTTGGTATCCTTGATCGATTTTGCGATCCGTTTAATATCCGACGCGCCGGCGTCGATCATAGGGCTATTTCCCATGAACCAGTTGAGCTCTTTGGGAATCTTTTTGGGTATCTGATAAATCGACGTATCCTCAGGGGCCGTGATGAACGACTTTTCGATTTCGATTTCAAAGATCAAATCCAATTCCCCATTGGGCTGCATCGCAGGAATGCTCATGACCAGTTGACGAGCCGACGTCGGAGCATTCGGAGGCAGATCGCGATACTGCCACTGGGCATTCGGAGGGATGTTCGATTGCTTGACCTGCACTTTCTGCTCCGGCCAGTCCGTTGGAAACGCAATGGTTGCAAATAGATTCGTGCAGAAGTTTTCGTTCGACTTGAATTTCATTCCAAATTTCATGTCGAGTTTTCGCGGTGCAAAATACCCGACACCCTTGCCCTCATGCTTGGGTATCGAATCGGTCGCTCCAAGTGCGTCTTGAATTCCGCCCAGTGCATTGCCTTGGGCAATTTGCATCGAGCAACCCAGGAGCAACAAGCCATGAATCCCCCGACCGAGCAACTCGCGGCGGTGCAACTCAGGGCGATCAAGTTTTGGGCAAACAGATCGATTGGGCTTGGCTTTTTTCATAATCCCCTCTATTCAGCGATTCCAAATCCAATGACTCTACGAAGACTGGACTTCAGTGTAATCGGAATTTTTTTCGGCTCTTTACCAATCCCAGCTTGCCCGAAAACGCTATCCCTCGTCCATTTCCCCTCCTTTGATCCCTCGCTGCTTCACGCTACGCTAGAATCGCTAGCATTGTCGATCTTCGAAACCAACCAATTGCATCGGGAAATTCTGGATGAACACCACCTGGCGCACTACCAAAAACCTGGAGACTCTCCTCATGAAATGGCTCGGCAACCACTACTTGCGTCTGTGCGCTAGCCTGTTTTTTTCCTTGGGCTGTTGGTCGTTTTGCTTTGCCCAGTTGGACAAAGCGCTTCCAGTTGGAGCGGAGCAGATCACACAAGGCAAGGTAACCTCGACGATTTCTTTTCTTGCCAGCGACGAACTTGGGGGCCGTGAAACCAACAGCAAAGAATTCGAGATCGCCGCGGCCTATGTCGCATCTCGTTTCCTCGGAGCAGGACTTGAAGGTGGTGGCCCAGACGGCAGTTTTTACCATGAGACAATCGTCAAGCAATCGCGAGTTCCATCCGAAGCGATATTATTGCAAGCAGACGATTCTCCCATCGCTCATTATGGCTTGCTGAGCACTTCGGACGCAGCGTGTAAAATCCAGGGCTCGGTCACTAGCGTATCCCTAGATGCACTGCAAAAGCCCGATGCAGACCTGACAGGGCTGCGTGGAATCGTTCGAGGTAAATTTGATACCCAAGCCAAAGGATCGCGAGCGCTGTCGCAACTAAATCGACTTGCCCAACGCCTCGGTGCCGCTGGCGTCCAAGCCCTTTTGCTTGATTGCGAGCCAGAGAGCCCATGGATTCCACAAGCCGAGTTAGACCGCACAAAGTCCAAAATCAATAGCGATGAGCCGTCGGGGATCCCAATCTTGCTGGTGCCTGCTAATGTCCGTATCTCTGACCAAGTGAAGTTGACTGCTTCGGGAATGATCCGAGATGACAAACGGATGCGAAATGTGATCGGATTGCTGCGAGGTTCCGATGAGACACTTCAAAAACAAGCCATCCTCTACAGCGCGCACTTGGACCATTTGGGGTCGAATCCCGCGTTGGCTGACGATCAAGTTTTTAATGGTGCCGATGATGACGCCTCGGGCGTGACAGCCGTAGTGACTTTGGCAGACGCCATCGGCTCGATGAAGCAGCGTCCAAAACGCTCGGTCTTGTTCATGACCTTCTGGGGCGAAGAATCCGGGCTGCTGGGTTCCAAGCAATTCGTAGCCACCCCATCTTGGCCGTTGGATCAAATTGTCGCCAATATCAACATCGAAATGATTGGGAGACCCGAAGGTGGAGCGAGAGGGAAAATCTGGATGACTGGATGGCGTGAATCGGATTTGGGTTCGCTGATGAGCCAAGCGGCTAAGCCATGGGGTGTCGAGATCTTTGAACACCCGAAATTCTCATCGATGCTCTACCGGGCCAGTGACAACTGGTCCTTCGTCCAACGCGGAGTGATCGCTCATAGCTTCTCAGCCGGTTCGCTGCACCCTGACTACCATAAAGTCGACGACGAATGGGATCGGCTTGAAATCCCCCACATGACACAAGTCATCCAAGGCCTGTGGTTAGGCTCTCTACCCTTGTTGGATGGAAGCCAAACCCCTGCCAAATCCTCCTCAAACTCCGCAGAAAGCAAATAGAACATGAGTAGTAAAAAAATCCTCTTCATCGTCGGTGATTTCGTAGAAGACTACGAGATCATGGTTCCCTACCAAATGCTGCTGATGGTCGGACATGAGTGCCACTGCGTATGCCCGGGTAAGAATGCGGGCGATTACGTGATGACGGCTATCCATGATTTCGAAGGTCACCAAACTTACAGCGAAAAACCAGGCCACCGATTTGTCCTTAACGGTTCGTTTGACTCGACCAATCCTCAAGCTTATGACGCGCTGGTTCTCCCTGGAGGTCGAGCACCGGAATACTTGCGAATGAATCCCAAAGTTCTAGAGCTGGTCAAGCATTTCTCGGACGCAAACAAACCGATCGCAGCGATTTGCCATGGACCACAGATCCTGTCGGCCGCCGGGGTACTTCGAGGTAAAGAGTGTTGTTGCTAT
>JAGWZB010000344.1 GCA_018969045.1 Planctomycetota bacterium
ATACCCTGGCCTTACCAAACTCTATTTCATAGTCACCCTCAGGCACGGCTTCTTTGGTCTGTAAAAGTTCACGATGCTCCAAGAAGAGCACCGGATCATCGCACCTCAGCGCATGCTTGAGCAAACCTTTTGCATCCGAGGCCATCGATGGCACTACCACTCGAAGCCCTGGAACCTGAGCCAGCATCCCGTAATAACTTCCTGAATGATGGGTGGCGGCCGAGTGACCAATACCGATGCAACCGCGCAGCAGCACTGGCATCCGTAATCGACCACTGGACATGTACTGCATCTTGGCGATCTGGTTGATGATTTCACCAAAACCATCTAGGACAAAGTCGGCAAACATAAAGTCGATCACCGGTCGTGTGCCGGTCATCGCCGCACCGCAAGCAAGTCCGACAAAACCCCGCTCGCAAATCGGTGTGTCGCACAGTCGCTCAGGACCATAAAGATCATAAAGACCCTTGGTGGTCAGAAAATTCCCTCCGCGAACCCCTATCCCTTCGCCCATCACAAAGATGTTAGGGTTGCTGGCCATCTCCTCCGAGAGCGCCTCTAAGGTCGCTTGGGAGAAGCTGATCACACGTGCGGGATTGGGTTTGGCTTGCCGCTCGTTAGGTACGGATCTTGCCGGAGCGTAGATATTCATCATCGCCGAGTCTTCACTCGGCTCGGGACTGGTTTCAGCCTGGACCCTGGATTGAAGGACTAACTGCTTGACTTCCTGGTCGATCGTATCGAAAGAACTTGAATCGATCGATTCGATATCGCTCATCGACAGATGGCTTCTAAGTCTGATCAGCGGGCATTTCAGTTTCCACTGATCGACCTCTTCTCGGGTTCTATACGTGAAATCACCCATCCCTTCAGCATGGGGCCGAGTCCGATAGGTCTTGCATTCCAGAAGGCTGGGGCCACCTCCTTTTCGAGCCCGCGCGACGGCTTCTTCAGCCGCCCGATAAATTCCGACCACATCGTTGCCGTCGAGTTGGTATCCACTCATCGAATAATTCGCAGCACGAGAAGCTACGCTGTCGCTGCTACTGGAGTAACTAAACGGCACTTCGGTCGCATACTGGTTGTTCTCGCAAACAAATAGAACTGGCAGTTTCCATATAGCTGCCATGTTGAGACCTTCATGAAATGCACCGTTGTTGACGGCCCCATCGCCAAAGAAAGCCACAGCGACGGACCCATTTTGTAGGATTTTTGAACTGTAGCCTCCTCCGCAGGCTTGCAGGATGCACGGACCGACGATGCCACTGGTCCCCATGAGCCCGATTTCCGGTGAGAACAAGTGCATACTGCCTCCTCTGCCTCGCGAGCATCCAAGCTGACGCCCAAACAATTCGGCAATCAAAGCCACCGGAGCTAAGCCCTTGGCTAACGCGTGGCCATGTCCACGGTGTGTGCTAAAGACGCTATCGCGGCTAGTAAGGTGAGCACAAACTCCCGTCGCGATGGCTTCTTGGCCCACATAGGTATGGCATGCACCGTGGATCAAGCCACGTTGATGGCAGCGTGCGAGCTCCTCTTCGGTTTGGCGAATGATCTGCATGGTTCGATACAGATCGAGAATCGTTTGGCGGTTGATTTGGCTCATTGTTTGAGATTCTACTGTTGGTTCTGTGTTTCAGCCCGAAAGCTCTGCTGGAGGGCGGATTGATGGCCAGGTGTCCCCCCTGCATTCATCGCAAGGTTTCCTCCATCCATCGGGATAATTGCCCCGGTGATCCACTCCGATGCATCCGAAGCCAGCAGCAGCGCGATTCCCATGATGTCTTTGGGTTGTCCCAGTCGTCCGATCGGTATTCCTTCCAAGAACCGACCTTCGAGCGTCGGGTCCTGAGCCATCCTGGCCTCCAAGCTCGGGTTGACAACTTGGGCTGGCAGTACCGCATTGACTCGTACACCCCTATGGCTCCATTCGGTGCTTAGCTCGCGAGTCATTTGGACCACTGCTCCCATGGCCATCGAATAAGCGATATGGCCTCGTCCTAATGCCGTCGTGCTTGCTAACGAACCGATATTCATAATCGAGCCGCTACCTTGGGCTAGCATCCGTTTACCGGCCTGCTGACACATGCAAAAGCGACCGATGACCAGATTGCTCAGGACCTGCTGCAACTGTTCTACCTGGAGTTCTTCGGGTTTGGCCAGGATCCCATCGCCGGCAATATTTCCCAAAAAGTCCACGCGACCAAAATCGCGATCGACATGGTCGAATAGCTCCGCGATTGCGCCTGGATCCGAGACGTTGGTTTCGCGACAAATGGACCGCACACCATAATCGATGGCTTGTGCCGCTGTGCGCTGGGCACCGGCCAAGTTCCGGTCGACTAAGACCAAATTGCAGCCAGCTTGGGCCAGCGCAAGCGCTGTGGCTTGGCCCAACCCTTGGGCAGCCCCGGAAACGACCGCCACGCGGTCTTTTAGATCGAACATCGATGGAATCATGATATGCTCAGTATACGTTCTATTCTTAGTGATTCCCACCATAGGACAATCCCCCTGGCTTCGATATCCCCAGCAATCTTTCGCGGACAGAATTTCTTTCGATGACGTTGAATTCGACGCATCGCTGAAGATTTTTTCCACCTAATCGAAAGGGATAGCACTGATGAAGACCGACAGCGAACTCAAGCAAGATGTCGAGAATGAGCTCAAGTGGGAGCCCATCGTCAATGAAGCGCATATCGGTGTAACGGCCAGCGCTGGTGTTGTCAGTTTATCGGGACATGTTTTATCATTCGCCGAGAAATACGCTGCTGAAAAAGTGGCCAAACGGGTCTACGGTGTCAAAGCCGTCGCGAACGAACTCGATATCCAGCTCCATAACGGTGCCCTGCGTACCGATGAACAGATTGCCCAAGCCTGCTTAAGTGCGCTCAAGAACCATTCGCTAGTACCTTATGAGAAGCTCAAGGTGATCGTTAGTGATGGAATGGTTTCGCTAGAGGGCGAGGTCGATTGGCAATACCAAAGGGACGCAGCCCTCAACGCAGTCAGAGACTTGATCGGAGTCGTTTCGGTATCGAGTCGTATCTCGATCAAAGCACGAACGCTGCCCAAGGATGTCAAGAACAAGATCATCGCAGCCTTCCACCGCAACGCGGACATCGACGCTAGGAGAATCGAAGTCCAGACGCACGAGGGCAAGGTGATTCTGCAAGGCAATGTTCGGTCTTGGTCCGAACGCGAACAAGCCCAAAGCGCAGCGTGGGCTGCCCCCGGAGTCACCGCCGTGGAAAACGACATCGTGATCGTCCCCTAAGGAACTTCAGCGTACTAGGTCTCTAGTACGATTTGGCAAAGATCGCTTGGGTCGTCGAGGGTTTTCCGGTCAAGAAGCATTGGCCGGGACCCTTGGGGGCATCCAAGGGAATGCAGCGGATGGTGACCTTGAGCTCATCGAGCAGCGGTTGTACATCTTCTTCGGAGCTAAACCAACACTTAGCAAATCCACCTCCAACGCTTCTGCCCTGTTGGTCATCTGGTTTGAAGTAATCGCGAAACTGAGCCTCATTGTGGATTTCAGTCGTGTTGGCTTCCCGCATCGCAAGCGCTTTTGCAAACAGGTTGTTCTGGATGGTTTGTAGCTGCTGACCGATGGTTGCCACCAATGTTTCAATCGGCATCGATAGGCTATCGCCAGTGTCTCGGCGAGATACGAACGCTGCTTGATTTGCCATGTCCTTGGGGCCGACTTCGATGCGCAAAGGCACACCCCGTTTGACGTGGTACCATTTCTTTTCCCCGCCGCGCAAATCGCGACTATCGATTTCGACTCGCAGAGGTTCACCAAAGGCACTTTGCGTTGCAAGTTGTTTCCGAAGCGAGTCGCAATAAGCCAACACATCGGACTTCTGCTGGTCGTCTCGATAGATCGGCATAAGCACGATTTGCGTTGGAGCAAGACGAGGTGGCAAGACCAAGCCATCGTCGTCGGAGTGGGTCATGATCAAAGCACCAATCAATCGAGTCGAGACCCCCCAAGAGGTTGTCCAAGCGTACTCGATTTGGCCGGCTTGGCTTTGGAACTTGATCTCTTGAGCCTTCGAGAAATTCTGGCCTAGGAAGTGCGAAGTACCAGCTTGCAAGGCTTTGCGGTCCTGCATCATCGCTTCGATCGAAAGGGTCGTCACCGCACCTGGGAATCTTTCACCCGCAGTCTTTTCGCCACGGATGACCGGCATGGCCATGTAGTTTTCGGCAAAGTCGGTGTAGACATCGAGCATCTTGCGAGTCTCTTCCATCGCTTCTTCGGCCGTGGCATGCACCGTGTGACCCTCTTGCCAAAGAAACTCTGCGGTTCGCAAGAACAGCCGTGTTCGCATTTCCCATCGCACGACATTGGCCCATTGATTGATCAAGATAGGCAGGTCGCGATACGACTGAACCCATTTGGCATAGGTCGCACCGATGATCGTTTCGCTGGTCGGTCGCACGATCAGCGGTTCTTCAAGGGGCCCGGCAGGACGCAATCCCCCCTTGCCGTCGGGCTCGAGCCTATGATGCGTGACCACCGCGCATTCCTTGGCAAACCCTTCGACATGCTCGGCCTCCTTTTCCAAGAAACTCATCGGGATAAACAGAGGGAAGTAAGCGTTTTGGTGACCGGTTTCCTTGAACATCCGGTCGAGCCCTTTTTGCATGTTTTCCCAAAGAGAATAGCCCCAAGGCTTGATCACCATGCAACCTCGCACGGCGCTGGTTTCGGCCAAATCGGCCCCCTTGATGACCTGCTGATACCACTCCGGATAGTCTTCGGCACGGGTCGGAGAAATGGCGGATTTCGCGTTGGACATGTCGAGTTTCTGAAAAATAAGGAAATTTTGATTTGCCAAAAACGAGCTGAAAGTTCGATTTTTGCTTATGATGAATGCGTAATTAGCAGGAAGTTTAGCCCATGG
>JAGWZB010000345.1 GCA_018969045.1 Planctomycetota bacterium
AAATCCGGTGGAGCCAAGAGCGAAATGAATTTCGCCTCTGCTTATGTATCCATCCGCGAGAAAGAGACTTCGAAGGAACTGGGTCGATATGCATTGACTCAGTTTTTCAACGATCCTTCGGTCCGGCCAAAACCATTGCTTCCATCGCTGGAGTCAGGCGGAAGGACCTTCGAGTTGGCTTTACGGTTCCGCAGAAACATCAAACCCTTCTCGTTTGAACTCCAAGATGTGGTTCTCGAACAGTACACCGGAACAGCGATCCCCAAGGATTATTCTTCTTATGTGAGAATCCTAGATCCGTCCGGAGCCACGCTTCAGGAAGGTCGTATCTGGATGAACAGTCCGATGCGATTCCGAGGAGAGACTTACTACCAGTCGCAATACACGTCGGCTGCCCAGTCGCCATTGCGTGTCGAGCAAACGGTGCTTCAGGTTGTTACCAACGCTGGATGGCTGATCCCTTATGTTTCCTGCGTTCTGGTCGGCTTGGGCATGCTTGTGCACTTTAGCATTACGCTGACTCGCTTTGCATCCAGGTACGATCGCCAAGCCTTTGCGATGCCCGAGAAAATGCCAGTGTCTTGGCCAGCAGTGGTTTTGCCCTTGGCGTTGATCCTTGGTCTTTTAGCTTACGCTTCGATGCCACCCAAACCCAGTAAGGACAAAATCGACTGGTACAGCGTTGGGCAGTTGCCTGTGCAACACGAAGGGCGTATCAAGCCCCTTTCGAGTGTTGGTGCGCAAATCCTCAAAGCTCTTTCAAACAAGCCTTATGCGCTTGCCCCGAAATCCAAGGATAGCCAAAGCGCAAGCGACTCGGAGAAACCCAAGAAACTCACTTCGTCTGAATGGCTCATGGGAGTCATGGTTCATGAACCTTGGATCCTCGACGCACCACTGGTGCGTATCGACTCCCAAGCATTGCTCGATGAGCTTGGAATCAAGCGAGACAAGTCCAATTGCTATCCAGCCAATCAGATCATGCAAGCCCTGGATGGCAAGCAAGAAAAAACGGAGCAAATCCTTGCTCGCGATGAGAAGGATTGGAGCTTCGATGAGAAACAGTTCATGAAACTCCAGTCGAAGATGAACATCCTTTTGGGGGTATGGAATGCTTATGAGCCCATCGATGTGATCCTCAAGGAGGCTGCCGAGCAGCCCGAACGATTGGCGATGGTGATTGAAAGGCTTAAGCCACTGATTGAATCGCTGCGTATCAAGGGTCCACCAGCGATCATCCCTCCAAAGGATATTCCCCAGACTCTTGACCCGAAACAACCACCTCCGCGCTGGGACGCTTACGCCCCGGCATTCTATGAGGTGATTTCCAAGTTCGACTCGAAGAATCTCGATAATCCAACGTCTAGGTTTCGAGAGATGGCCCGATTGTTTCGGGAGGGGAGTACCAAGAGCCGAGAGATCAATGCAGCTGTCAAGGATTATTCACAGCTCATGGAGGACAAATACCAAGCGGTTGCGAAGGTGTCCAAGGCTCGCTTTGAATCATGGTACGAATACTTCAATCCGATAGGATGGTCTTATGGACTGTATATCGTTGCAGGGCTGCTTTGTCTCTCGGGTCTAACGGTTCGAAGCGAAGCGACCCGACAAGCTGCATTCTGGGTTTGCGTGATCACTCTGGGTTTGCACACTTTGGCCATTGCAAGCCGCATTTATATCTCCGAACGACCACCTGTGGTGAGTTTATACTCGGCAGCGGTCTTCATTGGATGGGCCATCGTTCTAGCCTGTCTGGTGGCCGAAGGCTTGTTTCCGATCTCGATTTCTCTGTTGGTCGCCTCAGTAGCCGGCTATCTATCACTGCAGGTGGCTTATGGTCTAGATATCGGGGACTCGATGCCTGTATTGCAGGCGGTTTTAGACACCCAATTTTGGTTGTCGACCCACGTGATCAGTGTATCGCTGGGTTATAGTGCGACCTTTTTGGCTGGATTCCTCGGGATCGGAATTGTCATCCTGTCGCTTGTGGGCTCGTTTGCATCGGGAAGTATTGCTTTGCCCAAGATCCGATCGACGATCGACATGCTATACCGAATATGTTACGGCGTGGTTTGCTTTGGTATCTTCTTTAGCTTTGTTGGCACGGTGCTCGGAGGGCTCTGGGGCGACGACAGTTGGGGACGATTCTGGGGTTGGGATCCCAAGGAGAACGGAGCCCTGATGATTGTGCTTTGGAATGCGCTGTTGCTGCATGCCAAGTGGGATCGATTGGTCGGATCGCTGGGCTTTGCAACACTTGCAATCGCAGGCAACATCATCACCGCATGGTCGATGTTTGGTACCAACATTCTAGGGATAGGGCTGCATGCCTATGGTGGAGAAACAGGGGAATCCCTCAAGATCATGGGAGCCTTTACCTTCAGTCAATTGGTTCTGATAGGATTGGGGGTTGTCACCTATTTCCTCCGTGAACCGCAAACAAAAGCACTTTTGCGATCCAAGGAGCGTTTGTAGGCCAAGCTACCGCGCAGTTCAAATGGGTTTGAACTGCGAAGTGATGAATTTGCGGAATCGCTGAACTAGAGTCAATCTTGGCAGCTCGAAACGCACGCTGCACAAGGCTCCACGCCCGGTAGTAGGATCGGACTTGTGTATTTGTATGCGGACTCTGTAAAGAGGGGTCTCTGATTGGAGCAAGCCGCGTTCGTCGCGTTGCAGTACGAACATGGGATCTCCGCTGAGTTCATTTGGAAAGAATGCGATGGGGTCGTTTGATAAATGGGTGATCTTCGCACAGAACGAGCCCCCGGGATTGGAATCGCAGGCCACTAGAACAGGAGTTTCAAAGTTGATCGACCTTATGGTCTCGGCTGACACCATCGCAACGACTTCTTGGCTGGATCCCTGAAGGAACCAGCCGATCAAATCACCGCGATGGAATCGTTTGTGGTAATCGGCAAGCGTCAGAACGGATTGCCAGTCTTTTTTGGGTTGGCCTTGCTGGAAACCCGTGCTGATCCAACCTGTCTTGGGTGTGAACCGGCCAGGTCCCGGGGAAAGGATTCTGAGTTTCTCCAAGCGATCATCGATGAGTTTTCTTTTAGCGAGGGCTTCCGAGAGCATCTGTTCAAGGGTTGGGATTTCGGCAGCCAGTGTTTCGTCGGATGAAGCGGCTTGTTTGTAGACTTCAATGCGACTCGATAGTTGCTGGCACTGGTGCTCTTGGTTTAAGCGTTCGAGTCGCAGATCGGCGTTGTCGAGTTGGAGCAGTAGTTCTCCAGATTTACTGACCGAGTCACCCGGCAATACGATTTGGGGTCGGATCGATTCGACGGTCGATTCCTCAGGGGCATAGACAGCGGTTGCCTGGGTGTATTCGATGTAACCGCGATGCACCGTGCGGTTCGGAAGTGGCACAAAGCAAACGCCCACAACAAGAGCCACCGCAGTGAGGATCATCGCAATGAATCGAAAGGGAGAAATCGGCTCAGGTGCGACCAATTCTGCAGCCAAAGAGTGGATCTGAGCAGTGGTCGTCTTGAGGATGCCGATGGAAATGGCTGCGATGATGGCTAAGAAATATAGCCCGAGTCCTGCAGGGATCAGAAAGTGCCAAAGAAAGAAGATGATGGAACCGAATACCATATAGCGATACACCATCGACAGCAACGCAAAGGGAACCAGCCAGCTCAATGGTAAGTCGTAGTCCATTGGATCTGGTTTGGGTCCGCCCAAGGCAGCGACGAAGGACTGCCGAAGAGCCCGGGAGGCTTGAATCCCTAAATTTGGGGCTTTCATCAGGTCTGAGAGGATAAAGTAACCGTCGTAGCGGAATAGAGGGTTGGCGTTGAGAACCAGGGTTCCCAAGGTGCACATGAGCCAAATTCCACCTGCCAGCACGTGGATCAACCCGCTTTGCGTATTGAGAAAGATTAGTCCTCCAACAAGGGCGATCCAGAATTCGAAATAGATGCCTGCGGCTGCGATCCAAGCGCGCTGCCAACGGGAGGAAAGCCGCCAGCTCTCGGTCGTATCGCAATACAAGCATGGAGTAAAACACAAGAGCAACGCGCCGACTTCGGCGCACTGAATCTTCAGATGCACGCAAGCCAAATAATGTCCAAGTTCGTGAATCGACTTGATCGCCACCAGCAATGCAGCAAGTGCCAACCAACGGTCCCCTTGGATTTTGCTGACGTCGTACAGCAGTTCCCGTGGTCGGCTAAGCAATTGAGAAGCCACCAGATAACTAACGGCGATCAGGAAAACAGCAAGAATGGAAATCGCCAAGGGAGAAAACACGCATCTTGCGAATAATTTTGCCCAATAGAAATCGATGGATGGTCTAAAAAGCGGAATGCGAATCGACAGAGGATTGACCAAGAGCGATTTAAAAAAGGACCCGTTCGATGAACTGGTCGGCAAACGATTTGTCGGAATCCCTGGCGGCATTTCGACCAGTTGGGTGCGAAATAGTTTCTCTGCGAATTTTTCGATCCAGGTGAATGATAATTTCGAGTGAAGCGATTTTCTTTGAAGCAATTCAAATACTTCCAACAGCGAGTGTTTGCCGTCCAAGAGCAACGCGGTTTGATATTCCAGTGCGTTGAAGTAATAGAATGCGTTGGTTATCGGATCGAGCGCGACCCAACGCTGGGTGTCTTGATAATGGATCCATTGAATGTCTGGTCTTAGACGAAAAATCACCGATCGGGCTTTGGATGAATGGTCGTCTGGGTTTGCCGCATGAGTCATGGCGACGTTGGTATCCATACTTTTGGTTTGAGTCCAGGGCGGAGTTTTCCGTCTCGATTATCCACATCCAGATGAACGCGTACTTGGGAATTCACAGGATTGACTTCGGGGCTGATAAAAACGAGTTTTGCGGTGGTTTGAATCGTTTTTCCAGAGAGTTGCAACTCGAC
>JAGWZB010000346.1 GCA_018969045.1 Planctomycetota bacterium
TTCATAAATCCCACGACTCTTGGCCTCAATGATCCGATTCTCGATTTGATCGGACATCCCCAGACCATGCCTTCCTCCAATCGAATTGGCTTCCAAAACCAAATCGACATTGTTTTCAAACGTCCTACCATTGAGGGCAACCGGAAGACCTTCGGCAAACTCCACCGTCACCGTCTCAGGAACCACCGTGCAGTCGGTTCGCCAAAAAGGAACACCCATGATCGGCTCGACGATCTTCATCCCCGTATTGAGGTGCTCCAAGTCCTTGGCTTCGTGAGTGGCACCCCAAATATTTGAATCGGTCGAATAAGCCTTCTCTTTGCTCATCTTGTATCCAAGTCCTGCTTTTTCCAGCAGTTCAGACATCTCCTTGCGGCCTCCAAGCTCTCGATTAAAGTCATCATCAAGCCATGGTTTATAGACCTGCAGACTCGGATTGGCCAGCAAACCATATCTGTAGAATCGCTCGATGTCATTTCCCTTGTAAGTGCTGCCATCGCCCCAAATCTCGACGTCGTCTTCCTTCATCGCCTGAACCAGCATGGTACCGGTAACGGCCCGGCCGATCGGGGTTGTATTGAAATAAGGAACTCCGGCAGTGGTGATATGGAACGCTCCGCATTGCAAAGCCGATAAACCTTCGCTGACCAATTGCTCTCGGCAATCGATCAAGCGAGCCAGCTCGGCTCCGCACTCCATCGCTCGCTTGGGAATATCATCGTAATTGGATTCATCAGGCTGACCCAAATTTGCTGTGTAGCAACAAGGAACAGCCCCCTTGGATCGCATCCAATAGATCGCAGCACTGGTGTCCAACCCCCCCGAAAAAGCGATTCCTACGCGTTTGCCGATCGGAAGTGACTGGAGAATTTTCGACATATTGAAAACTGCTTCGTGGATTTGTGGGATAAGCAACGATCATGTTCGCGTCGTTGGTTTCGCGTCATGGGTGCATTATGCCTCAGGATCGAATTCTTGCCAAAGGGCAAATTGCTGGGGCTTTTGGTCATCGATGGACATCGACTCGACGAGCAATTCTCTGGCCAACTCGACTTTGTTGCGATCATCACAAAGGACTTCGACCAACGTATCGCCTGGGTGAACTGGCTCTCCGAGCCGTGTGTGCATGACTAAGCCCACCGAGGGATCGATCCTCTGGCCGGCTTGGGTTCGCCCACCCCCCATCGCAATGACCGACTGACCTAATTTTTGGCCATCGATTCGCGTAAGCCATCCTGAACGATCGGCTCGAATCGCTGTGGATTGCCCTCTGGGACGGGCGGCTCGAAGATCTCCGCCTTGATGGGCCACCATTTGCTCGAATCTCTCGAAAACTCGGCCTGAGTCCAAATGCCCCTGCAACGTTGCGCGAGCCTCGGACATATCTGCAGCTTTACCGACACCGACCAGCACATGTGCGCTGAGCTCTCGGGTCAACTCCCACACTTCCACAGGGCCCTTGCCCTGCATCACTTCAATGGACTCATCCACCTCGCAAGCATTCCCGACCATCCTTCCCAAAGGTTGATTCATGTCGCTCAGAAGTGCCTTCGTGTGAATTCCAGCCCGCTTGCCATTGGCACATAGGGATTTGGCCAACTCCTGAGCCTTCGGAACGGTTTCCAAAAACGCTCCGCTACCCCATTTGACATCCAGCACCAAAGCATCCAGGGTCTCTGCGATCTTTTTGGACATGATGCTTGCGGTGATCAGAGCCACCGAAGGGACTGTGCCTGTGACGTCTCGAAGGGTGTAGAGCTTTTTATCGGCAGGGACCAAAGTCTCTGTCGCCCCGGTGATAAAGCAGCCGATCTTGGACAACTGGGTTTCTGACTCGGACGGACTTAAGTCGCACCGAAATCCCGGAATGGCTTCAAGTTTATCGAGCGTCCCACCGGTGATTCCAAGCCCGCGTCCGCTGATCATCGGGACGTCCAACTCGCAGCATGCAAGCATCGGACCGAGAATCAAAGAGGTTTTATCCCCCAATCCCCCGGTGGAGTGCTTATCGACTCTCGGACGCTCAGAAACCCTTCGAAGGCAATTTCCTGTGGCGATCATCGCGTCGGTAAGCTGAGAGATCTCTTGCGAATCCATCCCTCGGATAAAAATGGCCATCGCCAAAGCCGCCATCTGATAATCTGGCAGATCACCTTTGGCATAATGGGACACCATGTAACGGATCTCAGCTTCGGAGAGTTTGCCCCCATCTCTTTTCTTGGAAATAATCACCGCTGGGATCACTTGCAACTCCGCTGGCTCTGGGTGTCAAATAGAATGATGTTCGACTGTGGATTGGATCTTAGGAAACTTTTTGAAAGCAAGCTACCAGAAAATGACGCTCCGTGCATTCCATCTATCCAGCATAGCGCTGGTTGCTGCCCTATCGAGTGCCCTGACCACTTCTGTTTCTTTGGGTGACGATCAGGAATTGCAGTTGCTTGCAAAAAACCAAGC
The DNA here is from genome assembly GCA_018969045.1 of Planctomycetota bacterium. Lineage (GTDB taxonomy): Bacteria > Planctomycetota > Planctomycetia > Pirellulales > Pirellulaceae > JBKCUI01. The sequence goes on from JAGWZB010000346.1 coordinate 2,458, forward strand.
CCGGAGTCTTTCGATCGCCTTTCAGAACGCGGCCGGCAAAGCGTTGCCTGCGGTGGTTACTGTTTTGGCAAAAAGGGCCGACGTCGACGCAACGCTTGATGAGCTCGATCTGCTCGATAGCAACAGCACCCGGAATTTCAACATCGGTTCAGGAGTGATCCTCGAAGAAAAAGGTCTATGCGTGACGAACCATCACGTGATCAAAGATACCAAAGGGATCCGAGTCCGACTGGCCGATGGAAGAGAACTGCAAGGAAACGATCCTGTCAGCGATCCATCCAGCGATATTGCGATCTTTCGTATCGCGTCGGATACTCCGCTACCGAGCGTAAAACTCGGGAATTCCGATCGACTCTCCATCGGCGATTGGGTGATTGCGATCGGAAGTCCATTTGCTCTCGAACAAACCGTCAGCGTCGGGATCATCAGTTCCAAAGGCCGAGCGCTGAGCCGATTGGTCGAAGGCCAATTGCTGCAGACCGATGCAGCCATCAATCCAGGCAACTCTGGAGGCGCCCTGATCGACCTCGATGGTGAGTTGATCGGCATCAACACCGCGATCATGACCACCAGCGGGTCGTTCCAAGGGGTCGGATTCGCAATCCCAAGCGCTAGAGTCCAATGGATCACTCGCGAACTCTCGGAGTTCGGCAAAGTCCGAAGGGCCAAAGTCGGAATGCGGGTGGAACCTCTGACGCAAACTCAAGCCGATGAACTCAAACTGCCGGTTCGTGGTGGAGTGACCGTCACTCGAATCAATCCCGATAGCCCTGCCCAGAAAGCGGGACTTGAAATCGACGATGTCATCCTTGAAATCGCACAGCAACGGGTTTTTACGCCGGAGGATTTCCGAAGTGTCGTCGAACAACTTCCCGCCGATAAAGCCTATCCGGTCACCATCCTTCGCTCGGGCGAAAAACAAACGCTCGAAATCACACCCGTGATTTCTCCGTAAATTCAGGAACCAGTTCTCAACGATGAAACCAGCGGTCTAAACAGACCCTTGGTCGATCACCGTATCGCTGTGCTCGTAACCCGGAGCACAGCAGCAAAGAAAGACCAGATCGACCGTCCCCGAGTTCTCGATCCGATGCGACTTGCCAGGACCGATCGCAATCGCATCGCCCGGGACGACTTGCCTGAGTTGGCCTTCGATCTCCATAATCCCGGACCCTCGTAAAATGTAGTAGATCTCCTCGGTCTTGGGATGATGATGACGCTGCGTACGCACCCCCGGAGGCACCGTCGCTTCAGCAAGACTCTGGTTTGCAATCGAAGAATTGCGATGCGCCAACAACTCTCGAATGATCGAGCCATCCTTGGTGACAAAAGGCTCACAAGAATCCCGATGGATGATTTCCATAAATAGTCCCCTTTTTTAATTCGATTGACCGTGCGAGTGCTCCTCAATGGTCCGGTTTCGTGATGCGATTGGCTACAATTCACACGGCCTGCCATTGTTCTGATAACCAACCACCGTTTGCCCTCGATTTGAAAATGACCAAAACCCGCGTCCTGTTCTGCTCTTCAACGATGGACGGAGGCGGAAGCGAGCGCCAACTGCTGTACCTGCTCAAAGGACTCGATCGCAACGTCTTCGAACCCTCATTGTATCTCCTGAGCGCCACAGGACCACTGCTGGATCAAGTCCCCTTGGATTGCCCCGTGACGGCCTTTTGGACCAACCGCTCGGCTCCAAAAATCAACTGGCCAGGACGTATCCATCACCAGCAGATCCAGCACCTTGCTGAGCATATCGGTAAACATCGTATCGACGTCCTGTACGATCGACTCTTTCACATGACCATGATCAGCGGACCTGCTTGCCTCAGCGCCCATTGCCCCCGCGTGTCGACGATCGTCTCCCCCCCTCAATTCGATGTCCAACGCCCAGATAACCGATGGCGTTGGATCAAACGGCGGCGCTTGGCAAAAGCCTACGCAGCTAGCCAAGCTCTCCTGAGCGTATCCCCAGGAACCGCATTGGCAGCCGCCAAATACTACCGGATCCACCCAGATCGCTTCGAGGTGGTTCCCAGTCCCATCGACATTCGAAGTGTCCAATCCAAATCACTCGAACCGATCCAAGTCTCCCCGTGGTCCAACTCCGTCAAGAACATCGTCGCTATCGGAAGGCTCAGCGCTGAGAAAGGACATGCCGATCTGATCGAAGCCTTCTGGTTGCTGGTCAAAGCCCTAGGCAAAAAGGTCCACCTTCACATCGCAGGCGACGGTCCACTCAAGGAAACGTTCCAAAATCGCATCGATCAACTCGACCTGAACGATTGTCTATTTCTCCACGGACACGTCTCTAACCCCTACCCTCTGCTCAAACATGGCGATCTGCTGGTCCTGCCCTCCCGTTACGAAGGGCTCCCAAAC
>JAGWZB010000347.1 GCA_018969045.1 Planctomycetota bacterium
GATACCTGGAGTGACTCAAGAGATCATCCCTCGAGATGCTATCGCTAAGACTCAAATGAGTACCTACGTCCAAGATGGGGTTAACTTGGAGCGCCCTGTGCCTGATCTTGGTGCGCTGGAGGTTCGAGGTATCCCTCATGAGGCGGCATCTTGGGGAGTCGAGAGCCATCGTTATCGCGTCTGGGGGGTACCCCCACTCCTTGCAACTTGGTGCATGGGGCTTGCAGGTTTGCTCCTCGTTTGTTGGGATTTAAGAAACAAGGGAGATGTTGGTTGGCGGAACTGGGCTGGTTTATTGGCTGCCTTGGTCATCGGGTTGTGGTATCCGCTTGCGACGCTGGCCGAGCCGAGTGTTGCGGTAGCTTCGGCCCTTCGCTGGATTACTGCATTGGTACTCTTTTTGGCTTGTTTGCTCCTGTCCCTTTGGATCTCTCGAGTGGATCGTTCCAGAGAACCTTATGCAGGATTGAGCTTTGCGTTTTTTGACGAGATATTCAACGTTTTCTCGGTCTTTACGTTTCTTCCCTGGGCGTTGATGGGGACGATCGTCACCGTCTCGGTCTTGATGCAACTGGCTCAAATCCCCATGATAGGTGGCCTTGGCACTGGGTTTATTTGGGGATGCACCCTTGTGATGGCTCTGGCGGCACTTGCCATGGTTGTCACGCGAAATTGGCTCGCAGCAAACGATTCAGCCGCGACGAGTCACTCTGTCATGGGGTCTACCCTATGGACCATCGCTGCACCCACACTGCTGCTCTCCCCATTGTTGGCTTGGACGCTTTTGAACGTAGCGGTCACGGTTATCTCGCATCCTTTGACAGGTCCAGATCCTGATTCGATGTTTGCAAAGATGGGATTAGCGATTTCGTACGCGACGCCAATCCTACTGATCGCCATCGGACTGGTGATGGTGGCTGTTTCTCGTCCAAGTCCACGGCTTGCGTTTATTGCAGCGCTGTTTTTGATGACAAGTATCGTTGCAGGGACGATGCTTATACTCAAGGCACGTGCGCTGCAAATCGAGACCTGGATCGGACTTTGTGCCATGCTGTCTGCGACGGCTTCGCTCTACGGATTGGCTTGGCAAGCCATCGTTGCGAGAAACTTCCGCGCAGACTCGATGTTGCATTGGCCAGGGCGTCCCATCCAAGAAATCCAACACCGCTTGCAAACGGCATTGAGCCAAATCAGCGCGGGTTTTGCCATAGTTGGGCTTTCTCAGATCTTTGTATTGGTGTTGATGCCCAAGATTGCCTCGCCTGGAATGGTATGGGGTTCTGCAGGGGTTTTGATCGCGATCCTTCTGCATTTTGCACAATCTCTCTATCGCTTAGAGAAACCTCACTTAGGACCTTGGATCGCCGCTGCAGGGATCGCTGGGATGGGGATCGTTTCACCCAATTTCACCGCAGTTTCATGGGCATTTGGATCTAGCAGTCTGGTGATCCTAACTGCTGGAGTAGCTATCCTAGTCGATTCGCTCAGGAGCGATTCAAAATCCGCCAACCCAGTGATGGCGCGCATTGCGTTGGGGACGATTCTCGCGGTGGCTACGAGCATTAGCCTACGAATAGTTCTCGGTTGCTTCCCTGCTGTGATGACAACCAAGGCCCAAGGGGCCGTTTCCTTGTTCACGTTGATCGGTGCGTGCATGCTGGCTTTTGCGGCAACTTGGATTCACAAAGATCGTTGGACTTGGATATGGGGCCTAGTCCTTGCTCACTTTGCGGGAGTTTCTTACTCGATTTGGTTTATGAATGTTGGGAACTCGAATGCAATGCCCTTTTTATCCCCTGTTTTTCTTCAAATCGCCATCGCTGCATCCGCAACGGCCTTTGCGACTTGGTGTGGATTTGGACGTAAGTCTCGAATCCCCTTGGTTCTCGGGACGATCACACTCTTTGCTTTGAGTGCACTCTGGTTTCTGCTTGCACTCAGCAGAACGACGCCGGTTTTCAACGCGGGTTGGTATGCGATGGCGATCCTGGCATGTCTGGTCGGTGGCGTTACCGGTTTTTGGAATCCTCGCTCAAAAGATGAGCATACGGTGATTTATCTTGCTGGTTTATGCGGTTCGATCTGGATCCTACAAGTAACGGGGGCAACAAGTTCAATGTTCCTGTGGCTCTCGACCATTGTTCTTGCCGCTTACTGCTTGGCTTCGAGTTTCCTTTGGTCTTCAGGAGAAAGGATCCAAGAGGAGTTGACATCGATACTCAGGATTCCACGGGCACTTGATAAGCCAAGATCTATGCTGTTGGTTCCTCTGAACATACTCCTGGCCTTGGGCGTGACTGTACTGGGAGTGATGTCCCAGTGGTATGAAAATGGACAAAACCTGAGGCTCCTCTCTGCAAATGCGATTCTCGCCGTGGTTTTTGCAATCGGATTCTTGGCAAGGTACGCAAGTTATCGAGGATCGACCACTCCGATTCGAGTCTTAGCTTTGGTCGTCGGATCGCTTTACGCGGTGGCTTTGTTTTGGCATCTACAGGACAACCAAACGCGACTGATCGATCGATTGGCTGTGATGCCCTTGCCGTTGGTGTTGGTATCCGGTCTCTACGGCTTCGGATTGATCAAATGGTTTGGAGGCAAATTTGAGTGGGAGAAAGCAGGTAGTCAAGTAGTTCCTTGGATCGTTGGATTAGCCATCGCATTGGGGGCATCGCTTGTCTTGTACGAGATTCAGCAAGCCAATATCAGAGGGCTCAGGCCGATGGAATGGTACGGGGCTATCTGCATGATCGGAAGCTTGATTGCTTCGCTGTTTCTGTGCTTAGCAGCTGCCTTGCTACCGGGAAAAGACCCCTTGGGGTTGAGCCAACGGGGACGAGAATCTTACGTGTACGCGGCACAAGCGATTTTCGTGTTACTGATTATTCATTTGCGGATCACCATGCCGTTTCTCTTTGGCGGATGGTTACAAAGCATCTGGCCGCTACTAGCTGTCGCGATAGGCTTCGCTGGAGTGGGTATGGCTCAATGGTCCGAGCGTCGAGGGCTGTCGGTACTTGCAAATCCGCTGTTCAACAGTGGCAGTCTGCTACCGCTGCTGCCGATTTTGTCCCCGTGGATCGCTCCATCAGGTCTGGACCAGGGGATCACGATGATGATGTCGGCAGTAGGTTATGGGCTTTTTGGATACATGCGATCGAGTCCAATTTATACGACGGCCAGCATCCTTTGTGGCAATATCGCGTTTTGGCAAATTCTCTCAAAGAATCAGATGTCTTTTATCGAGCATCCACAGTTGTGGGTAATACCACCAGCACTCTGTGTCTTTGCAGCCGGACAAATCTTCAAAGATCGTTTAACCACCCAGCAATTGGCTTCCGTTCGCTACCTCTCCGTTGGCTCAATCTATGTCGCATCCACTAGCGAGATGTTTTTGCAAGGAATCGCCAAGGCACCTTGGTTGCCGATTGTCCTGGCGTTTTTATCCGTGGTCGGAATTCTTGTCGGGATCGCGGTTCGAATTCGATCGATGCTGTGGTTGGGCTCGATGTTCCTTGCTGTTGCCATGCTCAGTATCCTCTGGTATGCCGCTGTAGACTTGCAGCAAACGTGGCTGTGGTATGTTTGCGGAATAGTCCTTGGGGCCGCCATGCTCTTTGTCTTCGCCATGTTCGAGAAACGCAAAGAAGACCTCAAACGGATCGTCAGCAACATGCAATCGTGGGAAGAATGAATCTGGTTCAGACGATGGGTCCATCTATGCAAATCCAAGCAATTGCTTAGGATAGATGGTCGATGATTTCGTTTTTGTAAGCCAGTTTTCCAATTGGAACAGGTGCGTTCAAGATGAGAAGTTTACGATTGGCAGTGTCCGACCTGAGAATTCTTTCAGGTTTCCTAGGTTTGGTCTTGGCGGGTCAGTCGGTTGCCGAAGATCAATGGAGCGGTTTTCAAAACTCGGGACGCTTGATCGTCTCAGAACTTCCTGATGCGTGGGATGCCCAGGGCAAGAATGTTGCTTGGAAGGCCGAACTCTTGGGCTACGGGCAATCCACACCGGTCGTCTATGGCGACCAAGTCTACGTCACTTCTACCAGTGGTCCTAACAAAGAGATCTGCCACGTGACGGCTTATGCGTTGCTAGACGGATCGAAGCGATGGCAGAAGGATTTTCAAAACCCATCGCCCGAGCCAAGCAATAGCTATGTCAGCCGTGCTGCCCCGACTCCAGTGGTAGATTCCCAAGGGCTCGTCGTCAGTTTCGAAGGAGGTTTTCTGATCGGATTGGCTTTTGACGGGAAGCTTCGTTGGGAGAAAAATTTAGTGGATTTGTACGGGCCGATCAAAGCTCGTCACGGTCTAGCTTCGTCGCTTGAACAAGATTCTAACAACGTTTACGTTTGGGTTGAGCGAGAGCAAGAGCCTTATGTTCTGGCATTGAACAAGGCGTCTGGAGATGTGGTGTGGAAGTCTGCTGGAGTGGGAGCGACCAGTTGGAGCAGTCCTCGGCTATTGACTGTTGCTGGAAAACCTCAACTGCTATGTAGCTCCAGCGGAAAAATCGCTGGTTACGACACCGCTACTGGAAGCAAGCTATGGGAGTTTACCGATCTTGCGAATAATACTACTTGCACTCCGATTCCGGTAGCGGATGGGAAATTTTTGATCGGAGCTAGCGATGGCAGAGGCGAGCAATCTTCTGGTAAAACAGCTGCCTCGAATGGTCTGATTCAAATCAAGCCCATAGGCGACGGAAAATTTGATATCGATTATGTTTGGAGGGCTGAAAAAGCAACCTGCAGTTTTGGTAGCCCTATAGTTGCTGCCGACAAAGTGTGGATCGTTAATCGCACAGGAGTGCTGTACCAATTGGATTT
>JAGWZB010000348.1 GCA_018969045.1 Planctomycetota bacterium
AACCGGTGAACTTAGCCTATTGGTCGAGCAGGGCCGCAAGCAGGGCTACTTGACCTATGAGCAGGTTAGCAATTACCTTCCAGACGAAGCCAACTCGGCCGAGAAGCTAGATGAGTTGTTGGTCGCTTTGGATCGTCTTGGGATTGAGATTGTTGAGGCCGACGATGCTGTGTTGTCCAAGCCAGTTTCGGGACAGAGCAATGCTGGTCACTTGCGTATTTATCGCGAGCCTGGTGAACAAGCGATATTGAGTGCGGGTGCAGCGGCTCCGACCGAGCGAGGGTCGATGTCCAGCGATCCGGTTCGGTTGTATCTGGCTCAAATGTGCCAAATTCCTCTACTGAATCGCGATCAGGAGATCGCGCTTGCCAAGAAGATTGAAATCACAAGGCGTAAGTTTCGACGCGCTGTGTTAGGAAATGATTATGCGTTGCGTCATACGGTGGAAATTCTTCGCAAGGTCGCTGCGGGAGTTTTGCCATTTGATCGCACCATTAAAGTTTCGTTGACCGAGCAGTTGACCAAAGAGCAGATCACAGCTCGGATGCCGGTGAATCTGGGGACTTTGGATCGATTGATCGAAGAGAATCGCCGCGACTTTCAAACGGTTGTTCGCCGCAGTTGCTCCGAAGGTGTCAAAGCCAGCTCGAAGCTGAATTATCAGCGTCGCCGGCTGAAATCCTTGGTGCTGGTCGAGGAACTGTCGCTTCGTTCCAGAAGAGTAATTCCGCTGATGCGTCAGCTTGAGCAGTACTCGCAACGGATGGATTACCTCCAGGATCGCATCGCTGAGCTTCGTCAAAGCCAAGCGGAGCCTTTGGAACTGGGGCGCTGTGCGTCTGAGCTTAGGCATCTGATCATGACAACTCAGGAGAGTCCAAGGTCGCTCAGGCGAAGGGTTGAAGATTTTCGCAAGAGCTACAAGGAGTACGAAGCGGTCAAGCGGCAGCTCTCCAGCGGCAATCTTAGGTTGGTGGTTTCGATTGCGAAGAAATACCGCAATCGAGGCATGAGTTTCTTGGATCTGATCCAGGAGGGCAACACCGGCTTGATGCGAGCCGTCGATAAGTACGAGTATCGACGTGGCTTTAAATTTTCGACCTATGCGACTTGGTGGATTCGCCAAGCGATTACTCGGGCGATTGCCGACCAAGCTCGAACGATCCGTATTCCTGTTCACATGATCGACATGCTCAGCAAGCTCAGGCAAGCGCAAAAGCAATTGACTCATCAGCTTCATCGCGAGCCGACGTCCTACGAATTGGCCGAAGCCTTGCAAGTGCAGGTCGAGGATGTCCAGAGGGTCATGGATATCGGGCGAGGTCCAGTGAGCCTTGATCGTCCTGTTGGCGAGGGGGAAGACAATGTGCTTGGGGAGTTCCTGAAAGATCCATCCAGTGATAATCCTGCAAGGAATGCCAACAATGGAATTCTAAGGGACCGAATAGACTCCTTGCTCAAGACCTTGACCTATCGAGAGCGTGAGATCATCCGTTTGCGTTATGGCTTAACCGACGGGTTTTCCTATACGCTCGAGGAGGTTGGGCGGATTTTCAAAGTGACCAGGGAGCGAGTCCGTCAGATTGAATCCAAGGCGGTTGCCAAGTTGCAAAACCCGGTCCGATCTGGAATGCTAGAGGGCTTTCTCAAGAACGTCGCATAGAGGTTGTTTTTGGGATTGCGCATGAGAAATCCCAGAGCCGAATAAATTCCGCAGCGGGGGGCAAGCCGAGTGTTTGCTCCCCGCTATCTGTTTATTCATTGGGGAAATCGACCTACGGACCTTTTCCGTCTTGTGGCTGTCGCTTATGCTACTACGTCCCTTTTTGACTTCTGCCACGGTTTTAGCCATTGATTATGAAAGACTCACCATTTCGAGTTGAGTTCGCTCCTCGCGTTCATCGCTTACCTCCTTACTTGTTTGGCCGAATCAATAACTTGCTTTACCAAAAGCGGCGATCTGGGCAGGATGTGATCGATTTGGGGATGGGTAATCCGAGCGATCCCCCCGATCCGTTGGTGATTGAAAAGTTATCTGAGGCTGCGTCGGATGTGCGGAACCATGGTTATTCGAAGGCCAATGGGATTTTGAATCTGCGAAGGGAGTTGACCAGCAAGTATCTTCGCAAGTACGGGGTGCGGTTGGATCCAGAGTCCGAAGCGATTGTGTGCTTGGGTTCCAAAGAGGGCTTTTCGCACATGCTGCTGAGTTTGATTGGGGCTGGCGATACAGCGATCATTCCTGCTCCGTTTTTCCCTGTGCACATGTACGGGGTGATCCTAGCTTCGGGCAACGTTGTGGCCTTGGATGTCGCTGATACAGATCGTTACTTAAGCAATATCGCTTACACTTGCGAGCATTTTTATCCAAAGCCTAAATTGCTCATCATCAACTATCCGCACAATCCGTCGACGGTCACCGTCGAGCCTGGATTTTACGTCGAGGTGGTCAAGTTGGCTAAGCGTTACGGGTTGATGGTGATCAGTGATTTTGCTTATGCGGACGTGGCCTACGATGGCTATACTCCACCTTCGTTCTTGTCGGCTCCTGGTGCCAAGGATGTTGGAGTGGAGTTTACGACGATGAGCAAGGGTTACAACATGGCCGGGTGGCGTGTTGGTTTTTGCGCGGGGAACTCCGAGATGGTTCGCGGGTTGGCGACGATCAAGGGGTATTATGATTATGGGATGTTCCAAGCCATTCAGATTGCGGCGATCGTAGCGCTTCGGGACACCGAAGCTACGGTGGAGAAGCAGTCGAAGATCTATCAGGGCAGGCGTGATGTCTTGCTCGAAGGGTTGCGACGCCTTGGGTGGGAGGCCGCAACCCCTCGAGCTGGCATGTTCGTATGGGCCAAGATCCCTGAGCCCTGGGCATCGCAAATGAACTCGATCGACTTTGCGATGATGTTATTGGAGAAGGGGAATGTGGCTGTGAGTCCTGGGGGTGGTTTTGGTCCATCGGGCGAAGGGTACTTGCGTATGTCTTTGGTGGAAAACGAGTCTCGATTGCGACAGGCGGTTCGCCACATCGGGGCTTGTCTTGACAAATCGAATGCTTCAACTCTTCAATCTGTGTAGGTCTGTATAAGGTCGCTAAGGGGGGATTGGACATGCAGCCGAAGGTTCAGATATCGCTTGATCTAACCGATCTCCAGGAGGCCATTGCGACGGCTGAGCAGGCGATGTCCGTGGGGGTTGATTGGCTTGAAGCCGGAACACCTTTGATTTTGGCTGAGGGTTTGCGAGCGATCCGAGGTCTTAGGGAGAGGTTTCCTGGCGTACCGATTATCGCTGATTTAAAGACCATGGATGGTGGTTATCTTGAAGCTGAGATGATGGCCAAGGCGGGTGCGACACACGTGGTGGTGATGGCTCGGGCGCATGAGGAGACGATCAAATGCGTGGTGAAAGCGGGCCGGGATTATGGCGTGGGTGTCATGGGTGATAATCTTGGTTACGAGTCGATGATCGATGGTGCAAAGAGGCTTGAGGATTTAGGCTGCGACTATGTCATTCATCACATAGGCTACGACGAGCGGCGGGGAATTGCGGCATCGGGGCGTCGTCCCCCCAATCCAATGGATCAGCTCCAGGAGGTGGTTCAGGCCGTGGGGGTACCGGTTCAGGCGGTGGGTGGATTGAGCTTGGAGCAAGCGATAAGCACTCCCAAATACGGAGCGCCTTTGGTCGTTATCGGTGCACCATTGGTGATCGATAGCGATCGGTTTGCCCAAGCAGCCAACGATCCGATGGGTGTCTTGCGAAGGATCTGTCAGGAAGTTCATGCGTATGGAGACGTCGCTGTCGGTAGGCTCAGTGAAGTAGCCTTAAAGTTTCATTAAAGAAGACTTGCATTTAATCTAATCAACCACGATCGAGATTCTCCATGTTTGATCAGGAAAGCGACTACCATCTGAATTGGAAGGCTGTCTTCGTAACGACGGGGTTGCTCGTTGTAGTCATTCCAGCTGTATACTTTGCGCATCGATTTCAATTAGGGCGTGTTGAGAAATATCTAATTAGCCAGATTGAAACGGCTAAGCAGGCTGGAGATCAAGATGAGACGATCAAGAGTTTGAATCGGTTTTTGGTGTATCGCCCCGATTCTCCTCGACAAAAGGTTGAGCTTACCGAACTGTTTTCGGATCCCGACTCGCCAAGGCTCCCGGTGGACGCTTTGATTCCGATGATCTATCAGTCGATTGCGGCATGCGAGCAAAGCCCTGAGCTTGAAGATAAGTTGCCAGTTCTACGTCAAAGATTGCTTGAGAATCTCTCGTTGGCTTTACGGGCAGGAGAGGCTGTTGAGCAGATTGATAAGTTAGCCAAGCCAGAGCCGGACGTGGAGTTGGATAAGAAACTTGCGTTGATTCGATATCGAAATTTGGTGGTTTCTGGCGAAGATCCATGTTCTGGAAGATTGTCACCCGGAGCCATGAAATGGGTGATTTCAAGGGCTCAGATGGATCCAGTGGATCATATGCTGGAGGTTCTCAAGGAGGTAAAAGGTGATGTCGAGTTGACTGCCATGCTTGGTAATGCTTGCATCATCGATAGAACCAAGCTTGCCAACTCCATCCTTTCTAAATCAGATCCGGAGGAATTGACGCTTTTGATGTCCAGAAAGCTAAATGAGATGCTTGAGCGAAATGCGGACAAGCCTCAAGCTTGGTTGATTAACTTCCAGTTGCTCACTCGGATTGATCCCACCAAGGCGGCTCAGGACATCGAGATCGCATTGGAGAAGTTTCCTGAGGAGCCGGAGATCTTGCAGCAAGCGGCTGTTCACAAAATGCAAAGGATTGTAGATGCCAAGCGAAAA
>JAGWZB010000349.1 GCA_018969045.1 Planctomycetota bacterium
CTTAAGACACTGGATCTATGAATACAACCAACGCGATGTCCGCTCCCAATGGGACAATATCCTCAACGATGTTACCGACGTGACCGGCGAAGTCTTCCTAGGTCTAGGATTCTCCTGCGCTCGATGCCACGACCACAAATTCGATCCGATCTTGCAAAAAGACTACTATCGGCTCCAAGCCTTCTTCGCTCCCATGGAGCCTCGATACGATGTCGCCGCACAAGCCACCGCAGTGACTACGCGGCTCGATGCCCTCGAAGCTTGGTCGCAATGCGCCGAGCCGATCCGCTCCGAATTGGACTTACTCGAACAAGAAACACGTTCCAAAGTGATCGAGTCGGCGATCGAAAAATTCCCCCCCGATGTCCGACCCGCCCTTCGCAAAGCCCCCGCAGAGCGAGCCCCCAACGAGCGATCCATCGCAGTCCTTGCCTACCTGCAAATCGAAAACGAACTCAAAGGGATCGATTACTCCAAGAAACTCAAAGGCGATCCCCTCGAGCGATGGAAAAACCTAAAAAAACAATACGACGAACTTAAAAAAGGAATGCCCAAAGAACCCGAGTTCGCTCTGACGGTCCGCGACATTGGTCCAACCCCCCCCGATGTTTTCGTGCCAGGCAAATCAAACTCCGAACCCATCGAACCCAACGCCCCCACCGTTCTGGCCGACCGATTGCCCATCGAATGGACGCCGCATCCTGATACCCATCCTTCCAACTCCCAATCCGCATCGGACCCTCAAGGGTCCACAGGTCGCCGATCAGCCCTGGCACGCTGGATCAGCAATCCCAAAAACCCTCTGAGCTGGCGGGTAATCGTCAATCGAATTTGGCAACACCATTTCTCAAACGGTTTGGTCGCCAACTCCAGCGATTTCGGACGACTGGGCCAACCACCAACCCATCCCGAACTCCTAGACTTCTTGGCCCAACAGTTCATCGAACAACAAGGACGATTCAAATCGCTCCACCGCTTGATCGTCACATCGAAAACCTACCAACAAAGTAGCTACCCCGAACAACGAGCCCAAGGCCACGCGATCGATCCAGAAAACCGTTTGCTCTGGAGATACTTACCCCGCCGACTCGATGCCGAACAAATCCGAGATTCCATCCTCCAAGTTTCCGGTTCGCTCGACGATCGGATGGGAGGACCAAGCGACACCGGTGATTCCAACCGCCGTAGCGTCTACCAACGGGTCATGCGCAACAGCCCAAACACCCTGCTTGCCACCTTCGACGCCCCCGACGCAAGTGTCTCTATCGCACGACGCAATACAACCACCACGTCGCTTCAGTCTCTGTTCTTAACCAACTCCCCCTGGATGATCCGCAAAGCCGAGTCGCAAGCCAAAAAGATCATCGCTCAAAACGAGTCAACCCAAGCTCGTACCCAAGCCATGTTTCAACAGTCGCTGCTCCGAGATCCAACCCAAGAAGAATACCGATGGATCGAAACTCTTATCGAATCATCCAACGACTCCGACCCCCTTGGAGCTTGGACCGATGCTTGTCAGTCCCTATGGAACTCCAGCGAGTTTCTCTACACGGAATAGAAACCTTATCATGGATACGCACTCTCCGTTTAGCCGCCGAAAGATGCTCCAAAACGCAGGCATGGGATTCGGGAGCCTTGCCCTCCAAGCCATGCTCAGTCAAGATCGACTGCTCGGAATGCAAGGCACCCAAGGCCATCATCCCGCCAAAGCCAAGAGCATCATTTTCTTGTTCATGGAGGGTGGTCCAAGCCATATCGATCTTTTTGACCCAAAACCCAAACTCCAAGATCTTGCCGGCCAACCCCTGCCCTCAAGCTTCAAACCGATCATCACCCCCATGGGTGAATACAACGCTCCGCTGATGCCCAGCAAACGAAGCTGGAAACAATACGGCCAGTCCGGAACTTGGGTCTCCGATTGGCTTCCTCATACCGCCCAACACGTCGATGATTTGGCCATCATCCGATCCTGCTGGGGAAATGGCTTGAATCACTCCAACGGCGTTTGCCAAATGAATACCGGCTCGACCCTCGGGGGACGTCCAAGCCTCGGGGCATGGGTCACTTATGGCCTTGGCACCGAAAACCAATCACTACCAGCCTTCGTCGTCATCGAGGACGATGATGGCAAGGTGATCAACGGACCGCGCAACTGGAGCGCAGGCTTCATGCCTGCAACCTATCAAGGAACCGCACTGCATTCGGCAGGTGCCCCAATCCGATTCCTGTCGGCTCCAAAGGACATCGCATCCGAGCGACAAAACAACAAACGAAGACTTATCGAGGCATTGAACCGCAAGCACCAAGCCGACCGGTCGATCGATAGCCAGCTCGATGCGCGAATCCGATCCTACGAGCTGGCATACAAGATGCAATCCGAAGCTCCCGATGCAGTCGATCTTTCGCAAGAGTCGCACTCGACCCTCCAGCTCTATGGCATCGACGAAAAGGAAACCGCCGTTTTTGGTCGCAACTGCTTGCTCGCAAGAAGGTTGGTCCAGCGGGGAGTTCGGTTCGTGCAACTGTACCACGGCTCGGGAAGCCGATGGGACGCTCACTCAGGAATCGAAAAGAACCATTCGACGCTTTGCAAGTCCTCCGATCGACCCATCGCTGGACTCCTTACCGATTTGAAACAACAAGGACTGCTGGACTCAACGCTGGTGATCTGGGGTGGAGAATTCGGTCGTACACCCATGAGCGAAAAAGGAGACGGACGCGATCACAACTCCAACGGCTTTACCATGTGGATGGCCGGAGGTGGAGTCCGAGGCGGACAAACCATCGGCAGCACCGACGAGATCGGGCTCCATGCCGTCGAAGATCGATTGCATGTGCACGATCTGCACGCAACGATCCTGCATCTGATCGGTTTGAACCACTGGGATCTGGTCTACTCGCACCAAGGCCGCCCGGAACGTGCCACCCAAAACGAAGGGCGAGTCTGCACCAAACTGCTCGCTTAACCGCTCATGCGAGAACCGCTCATGTGAGAACCGCTCATGCGAGAACCGCTAATGTGCGCTAATGTTTGCTAATGTTCGCTAATCAACGGCCCCCTGCTCTCCTGTGCGTCTGCGTGCCTCGGTGGTTTGTTCTCTCCTAGGATTGACGGTTCAAATAAACCAGTTAGGACTGGGAGAGGCAATGGCGGTTTGCCATCGAGATACCGCTGACGATCGCTCCGACAATCCCGACGAAGCCTTGGTCGGTTCCGCACAAAAAAAGGTTCTTTAGATGCGTGGTCCCATCGAGTTTCTTCTCGGGGGCTCCGTAGACGGCACCATTGTCATGGGAAGTGAACCTGCGGATCGTCTTGGGCGTGAATACATCGGTATCTACAACGTGTCGCCTAAAGTCGGGGATGAACCGCACGCAAGACGCGACCGATGCATCGTACCAACGGTATTTTTGCCGTTGGTACTCGTTCTCATCCAGACTTGCCCATCGGTCTGGATCGGCGATGGTCGTCAACCGGATAAAACCAGCATCCAGAAGCCCTTCGTCTGGGCTGTACTCGTAATTGTTCGGAGAACAAATCACGCCCGTTCGCACATCGCACAACGAGTCGCGGCAACGCTCCCAATGGAACTTTTCACTATCGTTGAAAAAAACGATGGTCTTATCAAATCCGACCGACGAGGGTTGCTGGTCCAGCACCGAAATCGACTCGACAAAGGACATTTGTCCGGCTTGATTGACTCGCTCTTGGGTCAGATGATCACAGAGCCTCAAGGTCTCAACCACACCGGCGCTTGAGAGAACCCGCTTGGCCGTCAGCACGGTGCCATTCTCAAGCTCGACGCCAGTGACGTGCTCTCGATCGACATGAATTTTCGCAACACCGCTTCGCAGCTTCAACTGACCACCGAGCTCTCGAAAACGACGAACGAGGTTTTTTAGGATCAATCGGACCCCTTTGTAAGGTCTAGCAAAACCCTCCAGAAAGATACTTCGGAACATGATGCAAAACTGCCCCCAATCCATATCATGCTCCTTGGCGTTCCCGTACCACATCAAGGGACACAGGATCATTTCAATCAACAAAGGATCCGAGAAAATCTCCTCAAGAATCTTTCGGGTCGAACAATCAAAGTCCTCCTGCTTAAGATCGTCATAGTCGGCCAAGGTCGCTAGCAGTTTGGCAAACGCATCCTTTTGGTGAGGAAACTTGTCTGCAACTTGACTTTGAAAAAACGCGATGTCGTTGTCAAAACACAACGCGACACCCGGAAATGCGATGCTCGAACCGCGCTGCTGCGCCAGCTTAAAGTCATCCCACCGAAAACGCAGTTGCTTAAGCAACCTTGCAAACGGACCTTTCTTGGCACCGCGCTCGGTGAAGTTGGTCATCGCATGCAAGCCGACATCGTAATCCCTGCCATTGAGCCGATAAAAAGAATTCAGCCCGCCAATCGTCCAGTGCTTCTCCAAGATACAAACCCGATGGTCGTACATGGCCAAACGGATGCCGGCGGCAAGCCCGCTCATCCCAGCACCGATGATGATCGTATCGAAGTCAGTACTTGCAGGTTCGGCGGTCATGGAGGAAGACATAGAGTTATTGAGGTTCGAGGACGATCCCATCAAACCAAGCGGTTCCTTCGGCACCAAACATTCCGATCGATACGATCGCTTCACGGGCTTCCAGTGGGACATTGAACGTCCGCTCTTCGAGCTTCCAATTCCTGGTACCCTTGAACCCACCAACGTAGTTGTAACCGATCCGATTTCGGTTCGAATCAAACCACTGGATCGCAATCGATGGGGACTTTTCCTTGTCCCTACCAACCTTAACGTTCTCAAGTTTCAACCACGTC
>JAGWZB010000350.1 GCA_018969045.1 Planctomycetota bacterium
GTATCGAAGGTAGTTAGCCGATTTGTTCGTGATGAGCGTGGAGCCACCATGCTTGAGTACGGATTGCTCGTAGGTCTCATTGCGATTGTTGCGATTGCTGCGATCGGAGCCTTGGGTGGCAGTCTGAGCACGTTCTTCACCGACACGACCGCAGAACTCAACAAGGTTTAGTGGTTTGTTTGGGATTCATCAAGGCGGTCGGATTGCCGATGCATCGACCGCCTTTTTTATTTGCTTATATTCGATGACCTTGTAGGAAGCTGATTTTCGTTGCCATCTTTGGTTGCTTTGAGCAATTGGTGAAAGGTTTTCGATGAACTGGTTTAAAGGTTCTGCAAAGAATAAGGGTGGTGTTGATGGGGTTGGTAGTGCCTCCGCCATCCCGGGGGGGGGCTCGCAAGGAGATGAGCTTCAAGAGGCTTGTGCCTCTGGCCAAGCGGCACAAAGTCCTCCTGTGGATGAGGCGGTAGCTTGGTTAAAGTCCCTAGAATCCAAGGCGAATCCAAAGCTTGTTGCGCTCAAGAGGCAGTTGCATCAAAAGGTGGTTAGCAACTTGGATATCGGATCGATGGCAAGGTGGAATCCTAGCACATTGAGGGTTGAGGTGCGCCGGAAAACCGAAGCGGTCTGCGCTACGGCCGACCTTGAGGGTTTGCAGGTCGATCATGCGACGTTGGTCGATGAAGTTATGGATGAAGTGTTCGGGCTGGGGCCTCTTGAGGCACTTCGTGCGGACCCTTTGGTTTCGGACATTATGATCAATGGTCCAAAGACTATCTATGTCGAGCGTTTGGGTCGAATGTTTAGAACGCCGATCATTTTTCATGATGACGAACATTTGGTACAGATCATCCAGCGTATTGTAGCGGAAGTCGGCCGTCGGATCGACGAAACCACCCCAATGGTTGACGCTAGACTGGCCGATGGCAGTCGTTTGAATGCGGTGATCGCCCCTTTGGCTTTGGACGGCGCGCTTGTTTCGATTCGAAGGTTTGGTTCCAAACCACTGACTGCCGACCGATTGATTGCAAACCAGTCAATCACTTCGGAAATGGTTCAGTTTTTGCAGGCTTGTGTAAAAGCCCGCATCAATATGCTTGTCTCTGGTGGGACGGGCAGTGGAAAGACGACGCTTTTGAATTGCCTATCGGGCTACATCCCTGAATACGAGCGCGTGGCAACGATTGAGGATGCTGCGGAATTGAGATTGCAGCAACCGCACGTTGTAAGAATGGAGACCCGCGTCGCCAACGTTGAGGGAAATGGCGCGGTTACCGCCCGCGACTTGGTGAAAAATGCGCTTCGTATGCGGCCAGACCGAATCATCATCGGTGAGTGTCGAGGTCCGGAGGCTCTGGATATGCTCCAAGCGATGAACACTGGACACGAGGGAAGCTTGACGACGATTCACGCGAACACCTCCCGCGATGCGGTTAGCCGATTGGAGATGATGGTGGGAATGGCAGGTTTTGATCTTCCTATCTGGGTCATTCGCAAACAGGTGGCTTCGGCGGTCCACATGGTTGTTCAGGTGAATCGATTGCCAGGTGGTGTTCGGAAAATCACCCGAATCTCTGAGATTACTGGGATGGAAGGAGATGTCATCAGCATGCATGACATTTTTGAGTTCAAGCAGATGGGGCTCAACGAAGACATGGTTGCCAAAGGGCAGTTTTGGGCAACGGGCCTTCGTCCGGTGCTCTTGGACCGTTTGGCGGCTTATGGTGTTGAAGTTCCGGTGGAATTATTTGAGCGACGTATGCTCATGGATTGCAAAGGGAGAGTATAGGGATGTTGTACCTTTGGATTTCTATGGCTTTTTTCGCTGGCTTTGCATTGGTTGCAGGCGTGAATTTTTTCATGGTTGAAGTGATCGAGGATCGACGCAAACACAGCGCAGAGAAGGCCAAAGAGGAGATGAGGCTCCGGAATGCAGAACGTGCACGGCTGGAGTTCAATTCCAAAGACGCTCAGCAAAAGGCGGTCGCACAGATCGCTCAGTACTATGAAAATCCCTCGCTTTGGGCTAAGTGGAGATTGATCGTCTCTCAGTCGGGCATCGTTGGAGTTAAGCCTGAGGCGTTTATCGCCATGGCCTTCTGTATTGCCATTCTGTTCGGAGCGTTGATTGGATTTGCCGTAAAAAGCGTTTCGATCGGTGTACTGGGGGGGATGGCCTTGGGAGCGAGTCCATTTCTTTATGTGATGGCCAAACGCAAAAAACGTCAAAAGCAACTCTTGGCCCAACTCCCCGACGCTTATGAAATGCTCGCTCGTGTGCTACGGTCAGGGCAGACGGTTAGTCAGGCGATGCGAGCGATTGCGGACGAATTTTCATCACCTATCGCAGAAGAATTTGCTTATTGCTGGGAGCAGCAAAACCTCGGATTAACCCCTGAGTCTTCGCTGAAGGAACTGGCAAAGCGAACCGGCGTTTTGGAAGTCAAAATCTTTGTGGTTGCTCTAACGATTCACTCCAGTTCTGGCGGGAATCTATCCCAATTGCTCAACAAGCTCTCTTTGGTGATCCGAGATCGCCAAAAAATGCGTGAAAAAGTGATGGCTTTAACCGCAGAAGGTAGGATGCAAGCCTACATGATGATCGCCTTGCCGATCGGAATCGCTGGCATTCTGACGTTGATGAGCCCGGGTTATCTCTCTCCGCTGTGGGAGTTCAAGGCTTTGGTTGTATGCACCTTGCTTTGGATGGGAGTCGGGTACTTTTGGATGCAACGCATTATCAATTTTGATCAATGAGGTAAGTCATACATGGATATGTCAGCAATTTACTATATCGTCACTGCGGTAGTCTTGGCACTGGGATTGTTCTACTTCCTTGCCCATGGCAGCGAGGGTTCTGGGAAAACCGGTGCCAAAGCCAACGATTTGAAGCCGGGGGAATCCCCGTTCCAACGCGATGTTCGCAAGAGGGTCGATAAGCTCGATCAGAAAGAGCAGATGCGACAGCGGTTGATACAAGCTGGGTTCTATGGACGCAATGCGTTCTTCTGGATGTCCGCATCCAAAATACTCTCATTCGTCGTGCCGTTGCTGGTCGCTCTGGGGGTTTCTACCGTCACTAAATTACCTATCAAGACCACGGGTATCGTTGCCGTTGCCGTCGCAATTGCTGGAATCATAGGCCCTTCTTTCGTACTCGATAAACTCAAAGGAAAAAGGCAGCGATGCATTCGCAGGGCTATCCCCGACGCTTTGGACATTCTGAGTATTTGCCTTGAAGCCGGCATGAGTTTGCCATCGTCACTGGCCCGGGTATCTCAAGAGTTAGCCACGGCTCATCCCGAATTGGCCCTGGAGTTGGCCATCGTTGATCGGGAAACTCGGATGGGACGAGGAGTCGGTGAGTCGATGCGATCCTTGGCAGATCGATTTGATCTGGAAGAACTTCGGAGTATGTCAACGGTCATTGTTCAAGCTGAGAAATATGGATCTAGCCTTTCGGACGCGATGGAAGTGTTTGCAGCCTCCATGAGGCAAAAACGAATGTACGCCGCAGAAACACTCGCCCAACAAGCCGTTGCGAAAATCCTCATTCCAACGGTGATTTGTATCCTGCCGGCCCTCTTCGTCGTGACCATGGGCCCTGCAGCGATCATGATTTATCGAGGACTTATCAACCGATGATTGCTCCTAACTCATCTGACAGACGGTTTTCCAAAAGCCCAGCGTTTCGGCCTGGACGATTAACTTCGGCAAGGCGAGGGGCCGCTCTGATGGAGTTTTCCATCAGTATCCCAATCATGCTGCTTTTGACGATCGCCGTCTTCGACTTTGCAAAAACCAGTTATTTTCGGTTCGTTGTCGCTGATGCAGCAGGGGCTGCCAGTCGCTACGCCGCCTTCAATCCAGTCACCTCCGTTTCGCTCCATAGCTGGACCACCGAATTGGAAAATGCCGCTCGTAATACCGTGGTGGGATCCGCGTGGATATCCCCTTCGGCGTTGGTTGTCTGCGCCCCAATCATCGAGCAGATATCTACGGTAGAAACACGGATCACAGTAAAGGTCCAGTACGTCTATCACTTGAACCTTTGGTGGCCAGGTTTGCCAACCCAAACGACCGTATCAAGCCAAGTTGCTGTGATCCAAGCTGGGTAATCCTTCCTTTTTTAAGTCGAGAATAATCAAGGGGTAATTTCAGATGGATTGGTTTAGTCAATCGGAGTCGTTGAATTTCGAATTGTGGGATCAACGCTTGGCCTTAGAAGCACTGCGTCGCACTCGTGGGGATATTCCTGCCGCAGCGGAACTGATGGGGATCTCACGCGCTTCGCTTTATCAAAAAATCAGAAACGGCTTGATCAAAGTCGACTTGGATTCGTTCAAGTTCGCTCCTGAATCTGAATTTGCGACGTAACCCAATCCATCTTGCGATTGGACCCATCTCAAAAAAAGATATCCAGCACGGATCGGCACGCGAAGCAAATCAAATCGCAATCCCGCATGATTTCGGGAAATTATTCGCAGGGTTTTTTTCTGCGGAAATCAGCGTTTTTGCTGGGGTTTGCTGTTCTGGACCCCTTTTTTTCCTGAGGTTGGCCCTCGTGGTATGGGCTGCCCTGGGTTTTGGCACGCTGCTTGCGTTTACCTGTTTTCGTAAGGACGAGTGGACAGCGGATCATTGGGTTGAGGCGCACGAGTCAGAAGAAAGTTAGTTGTAGGGGTCAAAGCCATGTTGCAAGCAGTAGTATCGAAGGTAGTTAGCCGATTTGTTCGTGATGAGCGTGGAGCCACCATGCTTGAGTACGGATTGCTCGTAGGTCTCATTGCGATTGTTGCGATTGCT
>JAGWZB010000351.1 GCA_018969045.1 Planctomycetota bacterium
GTCACCTTATAAGGATCGATCAATCCCCGGTAGCGAGACTCAGTGGTGCTCATGATCCATAGGAATCGATTGACCAAAGCGCGTTTGTCGATCCCAGAACGATTCGCAAGCAACCGGCTGAGTTCATTGCGTCGCGATTGGAGACTATCGACCAGAGACGACTCTGTCTGGGACAAGAAAGCTTCAAATGTATCCGAGGCGATTTTCGGGCTATTCTGATTGCTGCTGATGGCTTTCTGAAGTTCTTTCAGTGGACCGATATCCAATCCTCGCGTGGCAGCAACCCAACAGGGCGCTCCCATAGGCAAGGCCATCCACTTTCCGTTGTATCGTGCGATCGACCTCCAACGGCTCGACCAGCCCTCAATCCCCTGAGGTGATGAATCCTGTGCCTCTTGAACTGCCTGGGATGATTTTCTTCCACCGCCAAGCCGATCGATCAGCGGCAATGGCAATGGAGCGATCCAATCTTTTTCGCTAAGTGTGCCTAAAAAATTCGCAGGATAGAGAATCGCATCGAGTGAAGGTACCCCCTGATTCATCAGTTGCTTTGGATCGATCTTAACAATCTCAATCGGCTGCTCCGAAAACTCCTGCCAGCGGCTTTGAAGGACCTCTTGGATCTGGTCAAATTCGAGGATCCCAATCTTCAATGGGGGTAAATCCCCTCGTCCAACTTTCGCAGTCGCTTGGGCCGAGGGTTTCGACGGGCTTGGATTTGGACAACCACCCAGGGTCGTCAGCAGTCCGCTGGATAATGCCATGAGAAACCAACGGCGTTGGGAATTCGGGGCCTGAGTGACTTGCGGTAGATCGTCGATCCGTTGGTCGCTCGGGTTTTTTTGGGTTTCCATGCGTACCGTCTCCAAGGTTGCTGCAAATCGGCTACGATAGAAATCTTGGCCTAATCAGCAGATTTTTCCTAGACCTATCCCATTTATCCAACAAGGCATTATGGCTTATTATCTCGGGATCGATATCGGCACATCCGGAACCAAAAGCTTATTAATCGACCAGTCGGGCAAGGTATTGGCCGAAGCTACCGCCAATTATCCGCTCTCGACTCCAAAACCTCTGTGGACCGAGCAAAATCCTGAGGATTGGTGGACTGCGACCAAACAGACGATCAAGGCGGTTTTGAAGAAGTCCAAGGTCAAGGGGTCTGAGGTTCGCGCCATCGGGCTTTCTGGCCAGATGCACGGCTCGGTGTTCCTCAACGCCAAAGGTACAGTGATCCGACCCGCACTGCTTTGGAATGACCAAAGGACAGTGGCCGAGTGCGACGAAATCACCAAGCGCGCCGGAGGACGCGACAAGCTCATCGCCATGGTAGCCAATCCAGCTCTGACTGGATTTACCGCTCCGAAACTTCTGTGGTTGAGGAATAACGAGGCGAAGAACTACGATGCGCTGCGGTATTTGCTATTGCCAAAGGACGAGATCCGACGCCGATTGACCGGTGAACTTGCCACCGATGTCAGCGACGCTAGTGGTATGCTGCTGCTCGATGTGGTCAAACGGCAGTGGTCCAAAGAACTGCTCGGCAAATTGGATATCGATCCATCAATTCTCGCTCCCGTCTACGAGTCCGAGCAAGTCACCGGAACGCTCAAAGCTGATGTCGCTGCAGAACTTGGACTGAGCACCTCCTGCAAAGTTGTCGCCGGTGCCGGGGACTGCGCCGCAGGAGCCGTTGGAAACGGGATTGTCAAGCAAGGTGTCCTCACTGCAAGCCTTGGAACCTCTGGGGTTGTCTTCTGTCACAGCGATTCACCTCAGTACGACCGCCACGGTAGGCTACATACGTTCTGCCACGCAGTGCACGGCAAATGGCACATGATGGGTGTGACCCTCTCGGCCGCAGGCTCCTTGCAATGGTTCGTTCAAAACATCTGCTCGGACTTAGCCACCCGAAAAGGGATCGATCCTTACGAGCTCCTCAACGCCGAAGCTTCACAGATCGCCGCAGGATCCGAAGGTCTCTTTTTCCTTCCTTATCTAGCCGGTGAAAGAACTCCCCATGCCGATCCCTTGGCTAGGGCCTGCTTTATCGGAATGACGAACAAACATACGCGTGGACATCTTGCACGCGCAGTGATGGAAGGGGTCGCTTACTCACTCAGGGAAAGCCTCGATATTATTGGCCAACTGAATATCCCCGTTAAGGAGATACGACTCAGTGGTGGCGGTGCCAAGAGCGACCTGTGGAAGCAAATTTTGGCCGATAGCTTTGGCCAAAAGGTCTGCACGATCAATGCTGAACAAGGACCAGGATACGGTGTGGCGTTGCTGGCTGCCGTCGGCGATGGTGCTTACAAGAATATCGAGGAAGCTTGCAAGGCGACCATCAAAGTCGTCGACAAAATTGGACCTCGCAAAGCACCCCAAAAAGCTTACGATGTTGCTTTTCCCGTCTATCGCAAGCTCTACAACTCCCTAAAAGATCGCTTTGGTGAGATCGGTGCACTGGATGCTTAGACTCAACACCTGGACCAAACTAGCGTGCTTTTCCATCTAGGCAACTCCAGAAAACGTACCTTGATCAGCTCGACGCTAGTTGCAGCAGTGACACTGCTTGCTGCGATGATCGCGCTTCCCTGGGACTTGGAGATATCCCAATGGGTGCGACTTAAACATATCCCAGGCGACCTACGAAGATTCATCCATCTGATGGAGATCTTTGCGCATACCCTCGGATGCGTCATGATCATGAGTACGTTGCTGTGGATCGACCACAAAAATCGCAGGAAACTGTGGGAAGCCTCCCTGTTCGTCTTGGCCTGCGGCCTCCTGGCTAACTTAGCCAAGTACCTGATCCCGCGACGACGCCCGGCTACTTATGACATGGAGCCCTGGAGCTGGCTGAACCCAAAAAGAGACCCAGACGCAGCCTTTGCCTCCAGCTGGGACGCTTGGGGCACCCCACTATCGGATTCTTGGTTCAATGAATCCATCCGTAGCTTTCCCTCTGGCCACACAGCAACAGCAGTGGCCATGGCAATCGGACTTACCTACGTTTACCCTCGAGGAAAGAACCTTTTTCTCTTCATGGCAAGCGTCGCGGCGCTCCAGCGATTAATCGCGGGAGCCCATTACTTGTCAGATATTTTAGTCAGCATCCCATTGACCCTGCTGGTCGCATGGGCTTGGGCTTTCCTCCCAGAGCGAAACACCAATAAAGCCCAACCTGCATCGCCATCGCACGCGCAAAGTGACTGAGCGATTCAATTGCTAAGCAATGATTTGATGAACCACTTTTCCGTACACATCGGTCAACCGAAAATCGCGACCTGCGTACCTGTAAATCAATCGCTCGTGATCGATTCCAAGAAGATGCAAAATCGTCGCGTGAAGATCATGCATATGAACTTTGTTCTGGATCGCAAATTGCCCGAACTCATCGGTTAGGCCGTAAGCTTCCCCGGATTTAACCCCGCCTCCAGCGAGCCAGACCGTAAAACCTCCAGGATTGTGATCGCGCCCCGTCCCGTTTTTCTCCGCATAAGGCTGGCGACCGAACTCACTGCCAAACCAAACAAGCGTGTCTTCCAATAGTCCACGCTGCATCAGATCTGTCAGCAAGCCTGCTACAGGTTGATCGACCGACGCAGCATGATCTTTGTGTTTTGGGAGATTGGAGTGTTGATCCCAAGCTGGATTTGCGGAATCGTCTCCATAATTGACCTGAATGAAACGCACTCCTGCTTCACAAAGTCTCCGAGCTAGCAAACACCTCTTTCCGTAGACTTCGGTCTCCTTGCGATCGATACCATAGAGCTTGCGAGTTTCCTCAGATTCTCCCGAGAGATCAAACACGTCGGGAGAGGAAGATTGCATGCGAGCGGCTAACTCGTAACTTGCAATCAGGGATTCAAGTTCATCGGTGGCAGGAAAAACAAGTTCATGTCCTGGGGTCTGCTTGGTAAGCCTATCGAACTGCAGTTGCTGGAGTTGCCTTTGCAATTGCCATCTTTGGTCCTGCGAAAGTTCATTTTTTCCAAGTCCATCGATGTTGTCGATCCGAAGATCTCCTTGACTGGCCTTTCCTAGCGGGGTGCCTTGGAACCGCGCCGGCAAAAAGGCAGAGCCATAATTGCGAAACCCACCGTTGCCGATCGAAGGCGCTATCGATATGAATCCCGGCAAGTTTTCATTCTCGCTCCCTAGACCGTAGATCGTCCATGAACCCATCGAAGGACGCACGGTATTGAGCGATCCGCAATGGAGAAACAGAGTCGAAGGCCCGTGAGCAACCCCCTCGGTGTGCATCGAATGGATGAATTGCAATCGATCTACATGGTTGGCAATGTGAGGAAATAACTCGGAAACATATCTCCCAGATTGTCCGTATTGCTTGAACGCCCATGGTGATTTCATCACCCGATGAGTGCCACCAAGCTTCCGTGTGTTGGCAAATTCACGGGCATCATCAAAGGCGATCATCTCGCCATCCCGCTTATCAAGGATGGGCTTGGGATCAAACGAATCGACTTGACTGACCCCTCCTTGCATAAAAAGAAAAATTACCCGCTTGGCCTTGGCCGGATGATGAAGTCCTGCAAGTCCTTCGATCCGCCCCCCTGTGGTCAATGAGTCCCCGGGGATTGCCGCCTTGCTGGCTTGTCCTAGCAATCCAGTTGCGGCGATCGCACCAAAACCGCATGCGGAGTGTCTAAGTAGTTGACGCCTGGAAAACATCATACCGTTGGTCCTGTACACGTTTGGTTCTGTATCACGGAGCGTAACGAAAATCGATCGAAGCAAACAACTGGTGGGCAAGCTCCTCAAGG
>JAGWZB010000352.1 GCA_018969045.1 Planctomycetota bacterium
CTTTAGAATGTCATCTGTTCCTTGAAGAGATTGTAGAGCGAGCCGGAACTCAGGGCTTGCGGCTTGCCTTAGAAAGCTAAGGGCTTGCTGCTCTCGGATTTGCTCGTTTCGATCCAATGCTTCTGCTATGGTCTGCAAATCGCTGTTTCCAGTGGGTGTTTCATAAGGAGGCATTGCAAATCCAAACTTGAGGTTTTGCGATCGGTTTGGGGCTGGGCTTTTCATCGCAAGTTCTTTTAGGGTGGAGCGAACTTCCGAAGGCATACTGGGCAAGTTCCAAATCTTCCATAGTCCAGGTACCAGCGGAATGATCAGCGCAGCGAGTGAAAAACATCCATGCTGCAGGAAATACTTCCAATCGATCCGGCGCTCCATCCACGGTCGCATCATCCACCAGGTCGCTATCGCTGGAATCGCAAACGACACGATCAAAAGCCACCAAGGTGCCTCCATCGCCGCGACCGCAAAGATACAATACGCTAAGTTGGTCAATAAAACTGCTGGCAGCACGATCGCCGAAAGGATCGGACTCTTGATGAACTGAGAGACCCATTGGCCGATGATGTAAGCCGCCAGGCAAACACCTAACACAGCGGCCGTATCGACCAAAATCAACGACGCGTTCATCGCCCCTTGAGACCGAAGCGTCAAGTATCTGAGGATGGCCCACAACAAAAGGATCGTGACTGGGATCCAATGCCGCGTCAGCCAGAGAATCGTCGGCGATACGCCTCGGTCTGCATAGAAGCGAACTCGCTGATGCATTCCATCGGATTGAAAGGCCAATACACCCAAGAGTCCAGCCAAAGCACCCATCGGAAAAAGGACATAAAAGACCCAATCGCCATCAACTGGTCCGGAGTGTCCTGAAAGAACGCATGTTCCCATCGGTACCAGCACTAACAAAGCCAAAATCCCAATGAGCGACCACCACAACCCATTCTGACGAATCATTTGCCAGAGCATGGCGCTACGAGGTGTGACGCTTGGCCAAAGCGACCAAGCCTCTGCGGACCTGGTTTCCGATTGCGATCTGGTGGCCGACGCGGCACCGAATATCGCGGGCTTCCACATCGTAGATGCGGACTCTTGCATCGGAGGTGCCAGCGCCGAAAGCTCACGCTGACTGACATACCAACCGTAGAAGATCGCAATCAAACTACCGATCGTCAAGCATCCCAGGTACATACCCGAGTCGATCACAGTGCGTGCCTCAAAACTCGATTTGCTCACCGTGGTGTACTCGGCAAGTCCATAAGCAGTGCACCAAACAGCAAGAGCCGCTGGGATGAGCATCACCAGGGATAAAACCTGCGATTCAAACTTCCACGCAAATGCCAACCCCGACACGCACAAGAACAAAGACACCATCACATAGGTTGGCAACATCCATTGCCCTGCATTCATGCGATAGATGTCCATCGCTTGGGCTTGGAATGGGTTGACTCCAAGCAATCCTGCAAAGACAGCCCAGGACGACCAAGCGATCACCCAGACCAGTGCAAGCGATACCAAGGCAACCAGAAGTTTATTCCAAGCGATATGCTTAGCGCTGACCGGTAGAGATCGCATCCATTGCATCGAGCGAGACTCTTTTTCAGTCCCTACCAGCAATATCCCAACGCCGGTGGCATACATCAAAGGCATCGCAAGAAACAGAAACCAAAAACCGTTGTCGTAGCTGAATCCCTTGCGCGAAGCAAACACGGAACTTAGGACAATCAGCAACAGGATTCCAAACCCAAGCCCCAGAACGGTCAAAAGCAACGGGACAACTTGCCTGATTTCTTTCCACAGCAAGGCCTTGGTCCACGACGCGGGATTCGGGCCGGTTAACATGGATTGTCCGCTCATGATTTCCCAGCCTCCAGGGTTGATGGATTGCTTGGCTCTGTGACCCGTTTGTAAATACTGTCACCGCGCGTGCATGCGACGAATAACTCTTCAAGACTTGCGCTTCGCGACTGAGCACCTAAAACACCTGTCGCCTCGCGCCAGTAAGCGGCTGCCTCATCGCCGTCGCCTTGGACAATCAATTGCTTTTGCCTTCCCTCGGTGATTTCGGCAAGAATGCGACTCGGCTCGGGCAAATCCGCAAGTGCAATCAGAGGGTCACTCAGCGACACAGTCACCAAAGCGATCGACTCTTTCAGGTCTGCAAGCGGACCGACCAACTGAACTTTTCCTTTGTGCAGAATCGCGATCGTGTCGGCAACCCGTTCGATCTCGGAAATCTGGTGACTCGATAAAAATACGGTGCGACCAGTCGCTGCCACACTGATCATGCTCTCGAGAAACTCCCGACGCACGATCGGATCCAACCCCGAAGTCGGCTCGTCGAGGATCAACAACTCGGGATCATGAGCCAAAGCCAAAGACAATGCCACTTTGGATCGCTGCCCCTTGCTCAGTTGCTTGATCTTGCGTCCCGCAGGCAGATCGTACCGAGCGATGAATTCCTGATAGCGATCCTTGAAGCCCTCGGGGTAGAACGACGAAGCGAACCAGCCAATCTCTCCAATCGTCATCCAATCATAGAGGGCAGGCGAATCCGACACATACCCGATCCGCTTACGCAATTCCAATACTTGGTCTGCTACAGTAGGATCCAAACCCAGGATCGAGCAAGTCCCTTTGGAAGGCTTTTGAAAGCCGGTCATGATTCGAATCAGCGTTGTTTTTCCAGCTCCGTTTTCACCAAGGATTGCCATGACCGTCCCGGGTGCGACCGACAAGTCGATCCCTCGCAAGGCATCGCAACCCCGGTAATGCATTTCGATCCCGTGGATCTTGATCGCATCGTTCATAAGAGAAACCTCCGATGGACTGTTGTCCTGATTGATTGTTTCGATGAAAAGACGATTAAGCAGGTTCTGATTCGTCAGCAACAGAACCAACAGGAGAAGCGACCGTCGCGACGTTGCCATCGAGCAGGCCAAGTTGATCGAGCATCAGGCGACGGACTTCCTTGGTCGAAAGCCCACCGTGCAAGGCTTCGCTGATCGCCGACCGCAACCGCTCCACAAGCAACGTTCTCCGCGCCTGATTGCACTGAACGACTGCATCGGACCGAATGGCAAGACCTCTTCCACGCAACGATTCGCAGACACCTTCGGTCTGAAGGATTTGAAAGGCCTTGGCGACCGTGTTGGGGTTGATCGCCAGTTGCACGCTCAACGTCCTGACACTGGGTAAAAGCTGGCCAGGGATCAGCACACCGTCGGCCACAGCAAACTTAACTTGCCGCACGATCTGTTCGTAGATCGCGATGCCATTGTTGGGATCGATCGAGAAAAACATGAATAAACACCCGTTGCTAGAGTACGCGACTAGTGCACTAGTCAAGTATTACACTAGATCGGTCGCAAAACAAGAGACAAACAGGTGTTTTTTGTTTTTTTTCGATGACGGGTTCTACTTCGTTAGCTCAAAGGTGACTTTGTCGATCCGACCAGGAAACGGAAATGAACCTTTGTCTTTGTACGCCAGAGAAATCGGTGTGATCGAATCCGGTTTATTCCGTAGGTCTATTTGGTGTGTAGAAAAAAATCTCCCCTAAGCGACTCCCAAGTCGGATTCCAAGGCTCGAGTCGCTTCAAAAAACAAAAACCAACCCCCCCCCTTCCACCCCCCCCACCTTCTACCCTCCCATCTTTCTGCCCTCCCATCTTTTTGCCCTCGATTTTTTGCCTTTCTCACCGATGCCAAAGCTTTCGAGAGCACCGTTTATAGGTACACTATGGAGCCTTGAGATCCGTTAAGTCCTTTTGCTGGCAGGAATATTGAAGATGACCTTTCTGACCGATTTGTTTCCCAGAAGTTCGCAAGGCCGATCCTTTGCGATCCTTGTCGCGATTGCCATGCTCGTAGTAGGTTGCACTGGTAGCGACAACAAGAACTCTGGAAAACCTGCGGGCTCCTCGGCAAGCGGGCCGACGAAAGCCGGATCCAAACGAATCATTCTGCTGAACAATACCGACTCTCCCTTTTGGGACGCAGCCAGAGCGGGGATCAAGAAAGCCCAAGAAGAGCTCAAGCTCTCGGATGCTGGATTTACCGCGAGCATGGACTCCAACGACGGGACCGAAACCGGTCAAATCGAAAAGCTTCGTCAATATGGAACTCAAAGCGACATTGCCGCAGTCATCATTTCGCCGATCTCCTCGACCAACCCAGCCATTGCCGATGAGCTCAAGAAGCTCAAGGCCAAAGGGATCACGATCGGTTGCTTCGACAGCGACTTGGACAAAAAATTCCAAGAGTACCGTGAGTTCTATGTCGGCACCAACAACATCGCCGGTGGCAAAGTACTCGGCACGGCGGCCAAGTTGCTCAAGCCCCAGGGAGCTTCTTACGTGCAATTTGTTGGGGTCGATAGCCAACAGAACGCCATCGAACGGATGGACGGATTCACTTCGGCTGTCGGGGAAAGCTACGTCCAAAAGGATCGCAAGCTCGATGATGCCGACCGCAACCGCGCCAGAGACAACGTCCGAGACGTCATCGCCAAATACTCAGACCTCTCGCTCTTGGTCGGTATCTGGTCCTACAACGCTCCGGCCATCGTCGATGTGGTCAAGGAAAAGAAGGCCCGGGACAAGTTCACGATTGTCACCTTTGATGCCGAAGCTATCGCGATCCAGCAAATGGCCGACGGGATGATCGATGCGATGGTCGTGCAAAATCCATTCGCGATGGGTTACGAGTCGGTTCGATACGCGTTTGCCAAAGCCAAGGGGGATCAAGAGACGCTTAAGGGA
>JAGWZB010000353.1 GCA_018969045.1 Planctomycetota bacterium
CGGCGGGCAATGTTGTTAGAAGGGATTTGAGTGCCGCACCATTCTGGGCCGTTGTCAGACTCGAGTTATAAAAAACCTCATGGGTCACAGGACCAATGTTTTGGTACCAAGTTGGGGCGATCGATGGAGCACCGGCAGGCTTCCTCCAAAACGGAGCAGGCACACTCGATGCAGGATCCGAAGAGTACAAACTAGGTAGGGACTCACCAGCACCTCCTGGGACGCTGCCTCCAAGACCCGAGTCTGCCGCAAACAACTCTCGGTTCTCCAATTGCTGAACTTGCAAAACTCGGTGTTTTCTGTTTCTCAAACCTACGGACTTCATTCCTGCGTTCTTCCTTTCACGGATCAGCGGTGGTTTCCTAGCCTTCAATGCGTGACCTAGTGACACGTTAAGCCACACACTTTGGATGCCAAAGGGAGCCCAAAGTTCCCTCTAGAGGGTTTTTCTTCTATTCACATGAAAAGGCCAGTTAACACTTCGGGCCTCGCTGGAGCAAGATTCCAATCGCTCGCTGGCAACGCAACTGTCTACTTTGGTGGACACCTTGACCATATCGATCGCAAAAACACTGGAGATT
Source organism: Planctomycetota bacterium (assembly GCA_018969045.1). Taxonomy (GTDB): domain Bacteria; phylum Planctomycetota; class Planctomycetia; order Pirellulales; family Pirellulaceae; genus JBKCUI01. Next base: position 582 of record JAGWZB010000353.1, read on the forward strand.
GCACACCGCTGCTGCCATGCCAATGTGTCGGATTGCATCGCCCTGTCCGTTGGTATAGGCTCTTGGTATCTCTTTGTCCCAAGCAACGATCGAATCGATCCAATGCTCTGTCCTGGGGAGCCTTGAGAAAGCCGTGCAAATGTCCAACACACCTCGCTTTACGCTCGATCCGGAGTCTCGGGAATCTCCTGTGCAAAGCCAGAGTTCCCCTCAAGTCTACTTGAAGGATTTGCTAGCCGGACTGATCGTGTTCCTTGTCGCTCTGCCGTTGTGTCTGGGAATCGCGTTGGCTTCGGGGGCACCGCTGTTTGCGGGAATTCTATCGGGTGTAATCGGTGGAGTGCTGGTCGGATTGCTTAGTGGTTCGCGAACCAGTGTCAGTGGTCCTGCTGCAGGACTGACTGCAATCGTTGCAGCACAAATCCAAAACCTCGGTGCGTTCGAGACATTCCTTCTGGCTGTCGTATTCGCGGGAGTTCTTCAGATCATTTTGGGGTTACTGCGGGCAGGCTCTCTATCGTCCTACTTTCCAACCAGTGTCATTCAAGGCCTCTTAGCGGCCATCGGAGTGATTCTGATCCTTAAGCAACTTCCACATCTCTTGGGCCACGATACAGACCCCGAAGGTGAGATGGCTTTTGAACAACCCGATCACGAAAACACCTTTACTGAAATCGGCAAGTTGTTCACCGGGGAGATCCACCAAGGGGCCATCCTCGTTGGACTGATCACATTGGGCATGCTAATTGCTTGGGACAAGATCAAGAAGTTGAAGAAGTCCCCTGTGCCAGCACCTCTGCTGGTTGTTCTGCTTGGGATCGCTATCAAGTTCTTATTGGACCGTCTCGGGGGTGAATGGACCATCGGAGAGTCGCACTTGGTCCAAGTCCCTGTTGCCAACGATCTGGGTCAATTGCGAGACTTTTTTAGGATGCCTGATTGGTCCCAGTGGTCCAATCTCAAGGTATACATCGCCGGTGGTATCATCTGCTTGGTGGCTACATTGGAAACGCTATTGAACCTCGAAGCCGTTGACAAACTCGACCCTCGACAACGTGTGTCGCCTTCGAATCGCGAGCTGCTCGCCCAGGGGACTGGGAACATCCTCTGCGGCCTCACGGGCGGAATCCCGATCACTTCGGTGATCGTTCGATCATCGGTAAACATCAATGCGGGAGCATCGACCAAGCTGTCGGCGGTATTCCATGGCGTCTTGCTTGGAGTCTGTGTTCTGGCGATTCCAACCTGGCTCAACGAAATCCCCTTAGCAGCCCTCGCGGCTATCTTGCTGCATACCGGTTTGAAACTGGTTCATCCAACCCTGATCAAGCGCATGTGGAAAGATGGTATTTACCAATTCATCCCCTTTATCGCGACACTCATCGGGATCGTCCTTACGGATCTAATCATTGGGGTTGCCATCGGTCTAGTAATCAGTCTTGCGTTCATTCTGCTGAGCAACATGCGGCGACCTGTAACGATCATCAAGGAGCAGCGCTTCGGTGAGCAAATCACGCATGTGCAACTGGCCAACCAAGTCGGCTTCCTGAATCGAGCGAGCCTTCAAAGATTACTGGACTCCACCCCAAGCGGATCGCATTTGGTGTTCGACGCAAAAGAATCGAATTTCATCGATCCTGACATTCTCGCTTTGCTTCGCGAGTTTCGAGAAATCACCGGTCCTACACGCAAGATCAAAGTCAGTATGGTCGGCTTCCAAGAACGAATGGGAATCGAAGATCAGGTTCTTTACACCGAATACTCCACCCGGGAACTCCAGCAAAGACTCACGCCCGACGAAGTGCTCGAAGTCCTCTTGGCTGGAAACGAGCGATTCCGGGCTGGACAACGACTGGTTAGGGATCTGAACTATCAGATCGGCGAAGCTGCCTCTGGGCAGTTTCCTTTGGCCATCATTCTCGGATGCATCGACTCTCGAGCCCCAGCCGAAATTATCTTTGACGTCGGCCTAGGAGAAGTCTTCAGCACTCGAATCGCTGGAAATGTCGTCCGATCCAAAGTGCTTGGCAGTCTCGAATACGCCTGTGCCCTAGCCGGTGCAAAAGTGATTATGGTCATGGGACACACCCGGTGCGGCGCTGTCTCTACCGCAGTCCAATTGGCCAGTCGGGGAGAACATAACTGCGCCGATCTGGGCTGCGATCACCTCGAGCTTATTATCGATGCGATCCAAGAAAGTATCCTACCAGCGGAAATCTCCGGTTGGGATCGTAAATCCGAATCCGAACGCCAAGCGATCGTCGATTTGGTCGCACGCAGAAATGCCATCCAGAGTGCCATCCGAATCTACCACGATAGCTCATCGCTAAAAAACCTAGCCGACACAGGGAAAATCGCGATCGTCGCCTCCGTTTACAACCTGGAAACCGGAGCCCTAGAAATCCTGCAAAAGATTGATTCCAAATCGGTATCCACCCCGTCGTAAAATCCCATCCGAGATTGCGTTTTCGATGGGATTAGAGCATAATCCGACTCGGTTAGTTGGGTTACTGAAACCAGGTTTTCTTGCAACCCATCGAACTCTGACCTACAGTCCCACAACTGTTATTCGAGTGACTAAAGCCTTTCTCCTCCGAGGGACTCTTGGCCGCATTGACCGATTTTACCAAACGATACGCATTGCCCCCGGGCGAGAGTTCCTCCCCCTGGTGCCGAATGACCGGCCAAGGATTGGCGCTGATCGCTAAGCTCGTCAGCGGGTTTTCGGTGCGTTGGATCGGTGCCGAACCGGATACTTGCCAAAGAGTCTATTTCGCCAACCACACCAGTCACCTCGACGCCGTCGTCCTCTGGGCCGCCCTCCCAGGGAGCTTAAGACAACTGACTCGACCCGTCGCAGCCCAGGACTATTGGGGCCAAACCCCCCTTCGCCGATTCCTCGCCAAATCTTTCAACGCCATTTTGATCGATCGCAAACAGATCAAAGTCCACCAAAGTCCCGTTGAACTGATGCTTCGTGAAATCGGTAACACCTACTCGCTGATCGTGTTTCCCGAAGGAAGCCGTGCGATCGATGGCGAAATGGGCGAATTCAAAAGTGGACTTTACTACCTTGCCAAAAAACGGCCGGATCTGGAACTTGTACCCGTCTACATGGATAACATGAACAGAATCCTTCCCCGAGGAGAGTTCATGCCAGTGCCTCTGCTAAGCTCGATTTCCATCGGTGCGCCCATCTTTCTTGAACCCAAAGAAAGCAAACAAGACTTCCTGAATCGGGCCATGCGCAGCGTCAAAGCTCTCAAAGAACGCTAAACTATGGACTGGAGTCTGCCGGCTTAGCTCGCCCCCTAAGTCCCATATTTCGATGTCCTTGTTTCACCAGAATCCCCCCGCGCCGATGAACAAATCCTCACGCATCAAACCGGTTGCCCCCACCCCATCCAACCGCCCCGCTTGGCTCCCTTGGGTCCTGGCGGGCCTATGCATCGGAGGTGGTGTCGGAGCCCTAAACTTCCTGGGGCCTAATTCCAAAACCACAGACAACACCCAACGGCCAATCACTGCCCAAGCATCGAACGCCTCACATTCCAAAAAAACACCGCAAGCGACCGATTTGCCCGCAGGATTCGAATCGACATCCATCAATACCCTGAAACCAAAAAGCCCAACCCCCAAAGGTATGGTTTGGATTCCAGGGGGCGAGTTTTCGATGGGTAGCGACCATCGCAGCGAGTCTCTATGCGGTCTGCCCGGCATCACCAACGATGCAGTCCCAATCCATCGCGTTTACGTCGATGGTTTCTGGATGGACCAAAGCGAAGTCACCAACGCTCAGTTCCGCGAGTTTGTTGACGCCACCGGGTATGTGACCGTTGCCGAAATCAAACCGACCAAAGAGGAATTCCCAACAGCTCCCGAAGAAAACCTCATCGCAGGCTCGACGGTGTTCAAACCCACATCTGGTCCAGTCGAATTCGACAACTATCTGCAATGGTGGAGCTACGCGCCGGGTGCCGACTGGCGCCATCCATCTGGTCCCCAAAGCAGCATCGAAGGCAAAGACGATTACCCTGTAACCCATGTGGCCTATGAGGACGCTGAAGCTTACGCCAAATGGGCCAACAAACGACTTCCCACCGAAGCAGAATGGGAGTTTGCAGCAAGAGGCGGCAAAGCCGGCCAACTGTATGCTTGGGGTGACGAGATCA
>JAGWZB010000016.1 GCA_018969045.1 Planctomycetota bacterium
ACCAACGACGACGAAGAAAAGAAGAATGCTTCGTTGCCCAAAGGTGTTTCGCCTGAAAACGTGAACCTAGATCTGGCCGTCAAACTCCTTTCGCTTCCAAGAGAATTGGGTTTGCATCCTACCGACAGTCAACCTGTAATTGCAACCCAAGGCCGATTCGGACCGTTCCTCAAACACGGTAGCGACTCTCGGTCGATCCCCGCCGAATATTCGCTGCTTGAAATCACCCTCGAGCAGGCCCTCGAAGTCCTTGCTCAGCCCAAAGCCATGCGAGGAAGAGGGCGAGGCGTCGCAGCCCCGCCCTTGAAGACTCTCGACGCCTCCCCGGTTACAGGCAAACCAATCGAACTCAGAGATGGAAGGTACGGACTATATGTTACCGACGGCCAAACCAATGCGTCGCTCCCCAAAAACACTTCCGGTGAAGAACTGAGCTTCGAGCAAGCCGTCGCGCTGCTAGAGGCAAGAGCCGCCCAAGGCCCCTCGAAGAAGAAAGCCAAGGCCAAACGAGCCACCACGGCCCCCGCCCAAAAGAAAGCAGCCCAAAAGAAAGCTGCCCAAAAGAAGGTAACCGACAAACCGGCCAAAAAAGCTCCTAAGAAAGCTGCCAAAAAAACGGCCAAGAAAGCCGTGAAGAAGAAAACTACGAAAGACCAAATCGAGTAACCCCAAGGCCAAAGCATGGCACGCGTCATCGAACTCCAAATCTCCGACGAAGTGCATCCGGCGCGTTTGCAACATGTCATCCAAAACGCTCTTAGCAACCCCGCAACCCTTGAGCGACTGACCATCCAAACCACCCAAGAGGAACCCGACGCTCTGTATGCCATCCTCCAAGCTGGACAGGGCAAAGATCATCTAGGCGTCGGACTAAAAAATCTCCTCAAAGTCGAAACCATGGGCAGTATCGGTGACTACGGCTTTGCCGGAACAAGCGACTGCGAATGCGTTGTCCAAGGCAACGTCGGTGATTACTTTGGCCATTCCCAAATCTCTGGAACGCTTCTGGTCATGGGCTCGGCAGGCCACGGTTTTGCCGCGATGGCCCAAGGGGGCTTGTCGATCGTTCTGGGAGATTCCACGGATCGACCCGGTGCGTCGCTGCGAGGCGCTGCGGTCCTAGTCCGCGGAAGCGCCGGAGCCCAAGCCGGTTATCGCATGCGATCTGGTATCCTGGTCATCGGCGGAGATGCCGGCCCTGAACTGGGCGCACAATTCCAGGGAGGGCGTATCTATATCCGCGGACAAGCCGAAAGCCTGACCTGCGATATCGAAGAATGCCGACTCCGCGAGCCCGATCGACTCATCCTAAGCCTCTTGCTCATGAAAGCGGGGCTTAAGGCATCTGCGATCAAGGAATTTCGCGTCTACCGATCACCCAGCGAGCTATAAGGCGTGATCCAAGATGTCTAAACAAAATAAATCGCAAAACAATTTATCGAGCAATCCGATCAATCGAGCAAGATCCCTCGCGGATCGACTTGAACAAGCCCCGCTGGCCGATGCATTGCGCGACTTTGGCTGCAAACTTCAATGCCGCGCATCGGGCCAAAGTCTCCACTGGCCTTCCCCAATCTTCTCACGCATCGCCCTAGACACTGCGAATTCACCATCTTGGTTACCTACCCTGGATCGCCTTCGTTCCCGATGCGGCGTTTCGATCATCGGACCGCAACTGCGTAATTCCCAGTCTCAGTCCGATCACCTTGGCTCGGGTGCAGATCGCTCCCTGGACGATGGCCTATCGATTCACCCCGTGTTTGTCGACGAGCCTATCCGATTCGATGCCCTCATGCACGCCGAGCAAATCGAACTACAGTTCTTTCCCTCCCGCGCGCAAACATCCCGATCCTCAAGCAACTCCGTCAACATGGCCTTGACGGCCGATGCTTGGATCCCCACACTCCCCTCGGACCTGACCGATATCGAAAAGATGTCCAAAAGAATCGAACTCCTTCGCAGCGCAAGCGATCAGCCGACCGTCGTCGTCGGCGGGGCGATTTCAGCCGGGCAAGTCTACAACGATGTGCGATTTTTAATCGACTCGGGAGTCGACTACATCAGCATTGTTTCTCAGGCGGCTGCCGGGGGATCGCCGCCGAAAATATGGAACTTTCAACCCGTCGAGTTCGTGATCGAGCAAGCCCTTGGCGCGATCGCTAAATCAGGCGTACCAAGTGTCTCGCTGCATATTTGTAGCTCGATCCACACAGCAGAAGATGCCGTCGGACTGCTCAGCGCAGGCGTCGATGCTTTCTCGATCGATACATGGCTGATCCATCAGCAAGCTACAACGCCCAGTTCAGGCAACTCCTCTGAGGATCTAGGTTCCTTCATGGGCTCCTACGCTAGAACATCAACCCCCGCCCTCAACGACTCAGTCCTCGTTGCAACAGAGTCGTTTCTGAAAGACTTCATGGCCCTGAGGCGTTTCTACGAAGTCTAACGCTTCAAATTCCTGATCCAAAAATCGGTCATCATTTGGAATTGATGCTGGACTTGCAGAGGATCAACGATCCCATGCCGACTCTTTGGGTAAATCATCATTTCGAACTGCTTGCCCGATCTTTGCAAAGCGTAAGCCAGCTGCAGCGTGTTGGTCATGTGGACATTGTCGTCGATCTCTCCATGGATAAGCATCAGTTTTCCATGCAAATCTCCAGCGGCTTCCACCACCGAGGAACTTTTGTACCCGTCTGGATTCTGCTGAGGTGTGCTCATGTAACGCTCGGTATAGATCGAGTCGTAATTTCGCCAATCCGTAACCGGTGCCCCAGAAATCCCCGCGCAAAAAAGCTTGCTATGGGTCATCGCATAGGCTGTAAAGTACCCACCGTAACTCCAACCCCATATTCCCAATCGACTCGTGTCGGCCCAGGCCTGGGTTCCCAACCAAGCAGCGGTGTCCTCCAGATCTCGCAACTCCAAGGCCCCTAGGTCCTTGTAGACTTTCCAAGTGTCCTGATTCCCCTTGCCAAGCGCCGAGCGATTGTCGCACAGCAACACCGCAATTCCTTGGTCGGTCAAATATCGGTGCCAAAGGTCGCTGCGATGGGTCCAGGAATTCTCCACCGTAGGGGCCGATGGTCCTGCGTATACATAAATCACCACCGGAACTGGACCATTGCTAAGATCAAATCCACCTGCAGGTTTGTACAAAAGCCCCTGAAGCTTCTGACCATCTCTGGCCGGAATCTCAACCAATTCAACACCGGCAGTTCGAACGTACTGGAATCGATCCAAACGGTATTCGCTAACCATCCGAATCGGCTTGCCCTGTCGATCCTTGAGCCAGATCTGAGCCGGATTCGATAAGTCGCTCCAAGAGTCCAAGTAGTAACTTCCCGTCGGATGTACCGACACTCGATGCGATCCGACCTTACCAGACATGTCATCGATCGTACCGCTCTCAAGCGATAGCCTCAGCACGTCGGTGTTGGTCGGTCCACTGCGATGTCCTGTAAACCAAACCACCTTGCCAGAATCGCTCACGCCCAAGATCTCTTTGACATCCCAATCGCCACTGGTAAGCGATCTTCGAAGGGATCTTCTTGTTCCATCGACCGATACGTGCACCAAGTGCCGACGACCCTCGGGATTGTCGGCCAGCCAAATGAAACTACCATCTGGAAGCCAACGCGGCATATCGATCACATCGACCCATGCCGGGGAACTCTCCCGCAAAAGTGTTTGCGAATCGCCAGTATTTAAGTCATACAGAACCAAATCCAGAACGCTTTGAATGCGATTTTGGATCTGATAGACCAACTGATCCTGTGCATTAGGCTTCCAACCCACGCGCACCACAAGCCGATCCTCGGGGTCGCTGATCTGAAGCGGGATGTCTTGGACCTGACCATTGGCAATCTCTACGACCTTTAACTCGACTCGAGGGTTGGGCTGACCAGCCTTGGGATACCTCATGTTCTCGATTCGCTGCGCAAAAGGAATCGCATCATCGATAACAAAGTTGGGTACCGGAGATTCGTCCAGTCGCAAATAAGCAATCTTGGTGCCATCGGGATTCCACCAATAGGCTTTGAACTGCCCACGGCCGTAGACTTCTTCTTGATATACCCAATCGAGCTTGCCGCAGAGAATTTCACCACCCCCATCGTGGGTCAACTGCTTGAGCTCCTTGGTCTTGCAATCGACGACCCAAAGGTTTTGCTCTTTGATAAAGGCTACGTGACGCTCGCTGGGACTCAGTTCATAGAGTTCCTCAAGCTCCGTTGGGGAGTCGGTCAGTCGAACGGCTTGGTCGGTCGGCAGATCGTAAAAGTAAAGATCCTGCTTGTGTTGCACCAATGCCTGCTCGAGCGTTTCGTTAAAAAGGTCGATCTGCCTGCCGTAAGGTGTCGCTTGAGAGTCCGAAAACTCAGGCAGCTTTCCGAGGGCTTCGACCATCTTCAATGGAGTCTCCCATGGATGCATCGCTCCGCTGGCAGCATCGACATGAACCCAGCGGTTGTCTTTGCGAATCAAATAACTTTCCCCGTGAGGCATCCACCTAGGAAGTGGGCTAGGTATCCCCGAATAAGACACTTTCTTTTCAGGCGAAAAGAGTTTTTCCATCGTCAAAGACTCGCCTTGGATGTCATCGGCTTGCAACTGCTTGAGCCCCATAGGTGGCAACTCTCGTTGCTGCGCATCATTGGGCAATAAGTTTAGTCGTCGGATTGGATAGTAAGACCCTTTGGTCAAGTGGGGATCAAGAAAACCCCACATCGCAAGCGACTCATCGGAGTGGGGTTCCAGGATATACGCAGCGAGCTTTCCAAGCCTATGGGCTGTCGGCACGATCCAACCAGGACCGAGTGTTTCGGTCGTCTCCTCTAGCGAAACTTCGTATTTTGACATTTTGCGGAATTGGTATTCGCTTAGTTCCTTGCGAGCTTCGATTCCATAACGCTGTGTTTGACATTCGAAACTGCCAGCGACCTGGATCATCGGGATCCCATGAAGTCGAATGCGACTGGCAAGCCACGAGCATTCCTGGGGAATGTGATAAGCAACCGGAGCGTCGATTTCCAGAGTACCGACAGCATCCAACGCAAGTTTCACCGTGTACTGGCTTGGTTCCATCTCTGCGATCCGACGACGGTCTTTGGGGGAAGGAAACCCATCTTGACCTTGAGCCCAACGATAACCTGCGACTTGTGCCTGCGTTTGAGATGGCTCGATCTTGCCCCGTATGAAGATATCCTCAGGGGGTTGATGAACCTCCTTGCGGACAAGCTTCCTGACCATTTCGGAATGGCTACAGAGCCCCTCGATGCACTCCTGGATGAATGCATAAGAGGCTTCGATCCTTCTTTGATAAGAAGCATACGAATAGGATTCGACAAGGATTCCGATCTTGCCCCGTAGCGCCATGTACTCGGTGCTGTAACGAGGCTCGAAACCGTAACTCTCCCAAACCGTATGGTCAGAATTAAAATTGCCGTAAGGGAAAACCGGACAATCACGCTTGAGCATCCGAGCTTCGACCCCTGGCATGAACTCTTGTTGCAGCCATTGTGAGGTGTCGACATCGATCGCAGGATTGTGGGGCAATCCATAAGTCATATCGTATCGATGCAACGATCCGTTGGTCGTATGCGCGTCGATCAGGACGTCTGATTGCCAAGCATCCAGCAATCGGACCAAGGATCGGACTTCGAGCGTATCGAGTTTGATAAAGTCTCGATTCAAATCGTGTCCAAACGCATTCTCGCGTGTTCCCATCCCCAACGCAGGACCTTCCTGACCCGGCCGGTGCATCGGGCCGACACGCTCATTTCCATCGGCATTGAAGTTCGGCAAAAATACCAGCACGCAATGCTCTAGCCACTGAGGCTTGCTCCCTTGAACCACATCGCGAGCCAGCGCCAAAAGTGCCTCCTTGCCATCGCACTCTCCACTGTGGATTCCCCCGATCATCGTGATCACAATCCGAGGGTCATCCTTGGCAAGCGGTAGCGGATTGAATTTCTCTTTCGAGACGACCAACGTCCAAAGGGGCCGCTCCTCGTGCGTCATCCCGATATCCACAAGCTTGGCCGTCGCATCGGTAGCCGCGAGTTTTTCGAGAAACTCTTGAACGTCCGAACCTCTCGATGTCGCCAAATAGTTCGAACGCTGGGCAATCGTCATCGGCCCAACGGACTGCGGGATTGGCGTCTCCTGAGCAAATCCCAGTAGGCTAAAGGCTAGAACGCCTAGAGCAACCCTTGTAAGCTCTTTCGTTGGAGAGCGATCTGAAGCGAAACACTGAAAAAGCATCTGGAATCCCTTTGCATGGTCAACTTTTCGGCCAATAGCCGTCGATCCGATGAACCGTAAGGGCTATCATAACGAAGCATACGACAACCAACACAGTTTCCCAACTTCACTTCACGGAGAAATCTTATGGCTAACCGGCCTGGATGCATGCTCAAACACGTCATTGGTGGGTGGATTCTTATCGGATGGAGCCTCGGTTCGATGGCCCTGGCCCAGAATCCTCGGGTGCTCTTGGAGACCACCAAAGGGGACATCGAAGTTGAATTGTTTGAGAAAGAAGCTCCCGTAACGGTGGCGAACTTCCTGAGCTACGTCAAAAAAGGGCATTACGACGGAACGATCTTCCACCGCGTGATCGATAACTTTGTCGTCCAAGGTGGCGGAATGACAGCCGACATGAAAGAAAAACCAACCAGCGATCCGATCGAGAACGAAGCAGGAAACGGTCTGAAAAATGAACGAATGACCCTTTCGATGGCCCGGACCTCTGCACCCCACAGCGCCACCTCCCAGTTCTACATCAATCTCAAATACAACCGCCCCTTGGACCGTAAGTATTCCCAAGACAATTTCGGCTACTGCGTCTTCGGGAAAGTGATCAAAGGCGAAGAGGTCGTCGATCAGATCGCCAAGGTCAAGACCGGGCGGGTCAAAGGCAATGGCGATGTTCCCCTCGAGCCGATCACGCTCAAAAAAGCGATGATTCTCGAAGGTGCCGCAGCGGCTCCAGTTGCCGACACTCCCAAAGATAGTCCTCAGAAGGACAAGTAACCTGCCGATGTCACTGAACACCTCGGCAAAATCGTTGATCGAGCGACAGGTCTTGCCCAACTTGTCGCGCTTGAGGATCGCCGACCACCGGCTGCATTCGGGCCGAGTCTTGGATTTCGGATGCAAGGTCCCCGGAGGGATCCAGGCTGGGCTTCTCCTGGCTCGCATTTGCTTGGCCGATCTTGCGGATGTCCAAGTCGCTCCGGCCGATTATGGGCTTTGGCAAGGTCCGACCTTGCAAGTCACTACCGACGATCCTGTTTCGGCTTGCATGGCCTCTCAGTACGCAGGCTGGAAAGTTTCCAAGGACCAGTTCTTTGCCATGGGATCAGGCCCCATGCGTTCCAAACGCAAACGCGAAGAAGTCTTCGAGCACCTAGAAGTCCAGGACGACTCCCCTTTTGCAGTTGGGGTTTTGGAATGCGACCAGATACCCTCGATCGATATCCTCGAAAGGATCGCCGATGAGTGCGGCACCCAGCCCGCCAATACGATCCTGTGCGTAGCACCAACCAGGAGCCTGGCCGGGGTCATCCAAGTCGTTGCAAGATCGATCGAGACAGCGATGCACAAACTGCATGAGTTAGGTTTTGATTTGCATCAAGTCATCTGCGCCCACGGCAGCGCTCCGATTCCACCGGTCGCAAAAGATTTTGCCGAAGGAATTGGTCGGACCAACGACGCGATCCTTTATGGAGGCCAAGTCACCCTGTGGGTCGATACCCAAGATGATCTGATCGAATCGATCGGTGGCAAAGTCCCCAGCTTAGCCTCCAAGGACTTCGGAAATCCTTTCGCAAAAACGTTCCGAGAATACCAGTACGACTTTTACAAAGTCGACCCAGGTCTGTTCGCACCTGCAACGGTCAGCTTCGTGAATCTTCGAAGCGGAAACTCTTTCCGATACGGAAAATTGTGTCCCGAGGTATTGAGAGACTCTTTCGGCTGCAAAGCCAACTGAGTCAACCCACCGGATGAATGCTCGGCGGCGGATCGATTCGCTTGCCCACATCCATCGCGTCGCGTTCGAGCCGTGCAAGCAATTCGTCATCCAAGGTGTGTTCGGTGTAATCGGCACATCGGTCGATCGCATCGGGACTCAGATCCGCCCATCGCGAAAAATAGAGTTCCAGCAATCGATGACGTCGTATTGCACGGTGCGACTGTTGGATCCCTGAAGTACTCAGGATCAAGGAGTTTTGCCCTCGTTTAACGAGCCAACCTTTGCCAACCAATGGATTACACACCCGTTCCAAGTGCCTTGAAGTCCAACCCAGAATGTTCTCTAGGCGAGAGAAATCCACCGCATCGGACCTGATTTGACCATGCATGGCGGGAGCTTTTTGATCCGCTTCGAGCAATTCATAAATGGCTCTGAGCAGGTGCTCTTGATCGGCCTGCGATCGCGCTTGAATCCTGCGACTGTAGTCCCAAACCAACCCATGTCGCGTGCCAAAAAGCATGCTCACGATAAAGAGTCCTGCTGCGCAAAGGACCATCGAAGCCCCTGAAGGAAGGTGCTCGATACTCCATGAACTGAGGGCACCGAGGACTCCTGCTGCAGAGCCGATGAAACTGCTTGTGATCAGATTCCTGCCTAAACGGTCCGACCAAAAACGGGCTGCCGCAGGTGGGATAACCACCATCGCGACGACCAGCAAGACGCCCACAATCGACGTGCCAAGAATCACAATCAGAATGACAAAACCCATCAGGATCAAATCCAATCGCAGCACTGGCCAGCCCTGGGCCGCTGCATACACCGGATCGAAACAAAGCAGTTGCAGCTCTTTGCGCAGCATCAGCACACCGGCGGTCACCAAAACGCAAACCAACGCCAGCAGTTTTGCATCTTGTGCCACGATGCCTGCGGTGTTCCCGTAAATAAAGCCTTCAAGTCCAGCCGCGTTGCCCGATTCGGTTTGCTGGACCAAGCTCAAAAGGACCATCCCCAGCGAGAAAAAAACACTCAAGACGATCCCAAGCGCAGCATCCTCCTTAAGCAGGGTATAACGCCTTAATGCCATCACCGAAAACGCACCGAGAATCCCGCTGATGGCAGCGCTTGCCAGCAGAATCAAGGGCTCTCGCCCTTGGCCCCCCAAAGCCAGACTCGCAAAGAATCCAATCGCAATGCCGGGCAAGGAGGCATGGCAAATCGCATCGGCGATCAAGGAGCGTTTGCGCAAAAGCAGAAAGACCCCAACCAATCCGCAGACCGATCCGAGCAAGGCGCAACCGAAGATCACCAAGCGAGAGTTATAATCCATAGTCGATCCAGTTTAATCGCTTGGATCGCTCTAAGGCAGTCTTGTTCGTGGTAAACTGCCTCGGTTTCGTTTTTTGGTAAAAGCTCCAAGTTCCTATCGCAACATGTTTCACAAAAACCCCTACCTAGTCATTTTCGTGTCCGGCGCGGCCAAGTCCCTGATTTTGGCAATGTCCTTGATTTCAACCGGTGCCCATGCCCAGCAAGTGTCCCCTAATCGTTACCAAGTATCCCAGCGGGCAGAAGAGATTCACCGACGCGGTTACGTCTTCGACGGACACAACGATCTGCCTTGGGAAGTGCGCACCAAAGCCACACGGGCTTTCGATGAATTCGATATCTCCAAACCCCAGCCCAAACTTCATACCGATATCGCGCGACTCAAAGCTGGCAACGTGAGGGCCCAGTTTTGGTCGGTTTACGTTCCAGTCGAGACCATCGCCGCTGGCAATGCGTTTCAAACCACCAAGGAGCAGATCGATCTAGTCCATAAGATGATCGCTCGATACCCCGAAACCTTTGAACTTGCACTCGATGCCAAAGATGTCCAGCGGATTGAATCCCAAGGCAAAATCGCTTCGCTGATCGGGATGGAAGGTGGACATTGCATCGAAGGCTCGATCGGGAAACTGAGGCAACTCCACGCGATGGGAGCTCGCTACATGACGCTCACCCATAGCGAAACACTCGATTGGGCTGATTCGGCCACCGATGTCGCCAAAAGCGATGGCCTGAGTCCATTCGGTGAGCAGGTGGTCCTGGAGATGAATCGGCTCGGGATGCTCGTCGACATTTCACACGTATCCCCAGCAACCATGCTCGATGCGATTCGTATCTCGAAAGCACCGGTCCTGTTTTCTCACTCCTCGGCACGAGCCATTGCCGATCACCCCCGAAATGTTCCAGACGAAGTGCTCGCGCAACTACCCAGCAATGGTGGTGTCGTCATGATCAATTTCTTCTCGGGGTTTGTTGTCCCCGAATCTGCAAGCATTTTGCTGAAACTATCGGCACTTCGCAAGGAACTCAAAGCCAAGTACCCAGATAACAAAGAAGACCAAGAACGCGAGGTCAAGCAGTGGCAGTTGAAGAACCCTTATCCGGCAGGTCAAGCAGAGATCATCGTCGACCATATTGAACATGTCATACGCATCGCCGGAATCGATCATGTCGGTCTGGGCTCGGATTTCGATGGAATCTCCAAGTTGCCCGTAGGAATCGAAGACGTGTCGAAATACCCGGTGATCACCGAGTTGATGCTACGACGTGGCTATGAAGAACAAGCCATCCACAAAGTGCTGTATGGAAATGCCTTAAGGGTCTTGCGGCAAGCGACCGAACTTGCCGATCGCTAGATCATCGGCACTTGGCTCGACGGATTGGGCCAAAAGGTTCGAACCAAGCAACCACCTAGTTCCCCTCGAGCGATCTGCATGCTTCCACCATGCTGCTTGAGGATCCTGCTGACGATGGCTAGCCCCAGCCCAATCCCCGAGTAGTTTTTGGGACTCAATGGACGTCGGGGCTCAGCAGCAGCCATGGCGGTTGCATTCGATAGGCCAATCTCAGATATTCGAACAAATGGCTCGGTAACTTCGTGCCACTTGTCTTGTGGGATCCCAGGACCATCGTCCTCGAACTCAACGCATGTCATCGATTGCATCGGGAGACTTTTCCCATCCGGCTCAAGGGCCCTCGGTGGTGTGACTTGATAGACCCGAATGACCAATCGAGTTCGAGCATAGCGCTGGGCGTTGCCGGCGATGTTTTTGGCCACTCTCAAAAACGAGATGCGATCGGCATAGACCAAGGGGCTCTGACCCACTTGGCAAGGGACGCACTCGATGGTTAGGTTCGGAGTCTCTTCAGCGATCACTTTGAGAACCGGTTCGATCGCTTTTGGGACGTCGATCCAATCCTGAGAACGCACGACAAACTCCTCGTTATTTCTTACGTAATCAAGGATCTCGCTGACCACCAATTCCAGTTCATCGATCGAATGATGGATAATTTCCATCCGTCGGTCTCGTTTCTCGTCGTCCACTTTGGTTTCCAAAAGGTCCACGGCAAAGCGAAGTCTCGCCAAGGGAGTTCTCAGCTCGTGGGAGACCATCTGCAAGACCTCTCGTTTGGAGCGAATCAAGCCCTCGGTTTTATCAGCCATCAGATTCATCGCTTTGGCCAATTCACGCACTTCTCCTGCTCTGGATTCATCGACCCTTGCACCTAGGTTGCCCGACGCAATCGACTGCGCGGCTCGTTCCAACAAACGAAACTTCTTCGAGAGAGAATGAACCAACCATCCGATGAGAATCGCTGATGTCAAAAAGGAACTTGTCAGCGCGGTTTGAGCAGCAGGCTTGGATACATCCTGAAATTCAGGCAAGGGACCCAGACGCAGATAGTCCTTGCCGGTTGCTAGTTTCGTCGCAGCAAAGTGCTTTCCCTCTTGGCGGTAGAAAGCCACTTGCCGACCAGCTCCAAACCGCTCCAACGCAGGCTTTGGAATCTCATCGGTCTGTTGCAACTGCAGGTCTAACCCGAACTCACCAGAGATGCCAGAGAGTGCCTCGGGAGTTTTGTCCGAATCCTCGACCTTGGCCGCAAGCAGTTTCAACCAACCCCAAAGAGCATCCTCAAACGCGATGGTCGAGTAGTCGGTAAAGGGTCCTAATCGCAGGTACTGCTGGTCATCGTAAGCGATCGATAAATGTTCAACGAAGCTGTCTTGCAGCCGGTAGATGTACCCATAGGGCTCAGTCAGTTTCGTCCGATCCTTGGTGTCTAACTCGCTCAAAGGACGCAGCTCCAAGGGTGCTCGAAACTGACGCTGAATCTGGTCCAATACCGCCTCGCGACGCCCATCGGGTGTTGTCAGTAGTTGCTGGGTCACCAGACGCATACCTCCCAAGTGCACGCTGGTGATGACTCGCTCACGGTCTGCAGCCACCTGACGCTCAAAAAGCTTTTCAAAAGCCCACTTCGAACCTAACTGAACCAAAATGATCAACAAGAAAACCTTGATGAATAAACGAATCATGGTTCGCTAGACAATAGATAACCTGTTCCACGAACCGATTTGATTCGTGTCGGATTGCTCTGATTATCGCCCAGTTTTCTACGAAGCCTGGATACTCGCAAGTCGATGGACCGGTCTTGCGGATCATATACTTCGTTGTGGAGTGCTTCGAATAACTCGACTCGGCTGACGATCTTTCCGACGCGCTCGGTCAGATACGCTAGCAAGTCGAACTCTGCGCTGGTCAATTCGATTGCGACCCCTCGTAGTTCAACATGCCGACGCGATCGATACACACTCAATGCACCCGCTTGGATGCAACCCTCGGTTTCGCTTGCCGCTCCTGGAATCTTCCTCAGGTGCGTTCGCAACCTTGCAAGCAAGACTCTTGGTCGCACCGGTTTGGTCAAGTAATCGTCGGCACCAGTCTCCAGCCCTAGTACTTCATCGATTTCCTCGAGCCTAGCGGTCAGCATGACAATCCCACCTTGGTACTGCTGGCGTACTGTTTTGCAAACATCGAACCCATCGAGCCCCGGTAAATTCACATCCAGGACTACCAAGTCGGGCTTTTCCTTTAAAATGCGATCCACTGCAGAATCTCCCCGGGATTCGACCGCCACTGAGAATCCATTCTCGGTCAAGTAATCGCGCACGATTTCAGCCAATTCGCAATCGTCTTCGACCAACAATACCGACGATGACATGATACAAACCTACAAAGGGATACAAAAAAACCGGCTAGTCCAACCCGTCTTCCCAACCATTATCGAGGTCAGTTTACCTCAAATATCGGACTTATCGATAAGATGTTCGCAAAGATTTGCGCCGCGAAGTCAGTTTCTTGCCAGTGGACCGTTCCATGCTTGATGACCTCCATGGCGGATCATCGCCCGAAGCCAACGGTGGCTTCTGGGGAATCAATAAAACCTATTTTAGCAAAGCCGGTGAATCGAATTGAGTTCCAGCACCACGGACCCTAGTCGAGCTACAGATCGTCGTCATGACCTGGATGCTCTTCGAGCAAGTGCCATGATCCTAGGGATCTTCTACCACGGGGCTTTGTCGTTGGCTGCAGGATTTCCTTGGTTTGTCCAAGACCCGTCTGCTAACCGATCGATGTACGTATTTCAATCGTGGGTGCACGGGTTTCGAATGCCTCTTTTCTTCATCATCAGCGGGTTTTTTACCGCCATGCTTTGGAAGAAAAGAGGGGCTAAAGCCCTCGTTGGGCATCGATTTGGACGGATCTTGCTTCCTTGCCTCCTGGGCGCAGTGACCCTGGTTCCTCTGTGCAACTACGCGATCTCAAGAGCATCGGACCAAGGTAGCCAGCGCAGGCTCCAGGCCGCCAAGGCCGAGCCCTCGGAAAAAAGCATCTGGGCTGCGATCAGAAACCACCGTGCCGACATCGTCCAGATGCATCTTGATAAGGGTTTCCAATGGAGCGATCTGCACCCTGAATTCCAAACCACTGCACTTAGCTGGGCGACGATCCATCAAGATCTTGAATCGGTCGATTTGCTGATCCGACAAGGCTGCGATCCAAACATCGCCAACCCAGATGGAAACACTCCACTTCACGCGGCCATGTTTTTCGGACATGACTCGATCGCTGAGTTTCTAATCGATCGGGGAGCAAACCTGGATAAAAAGAACCTCAACGGTGAGACTCCGATCCAGAGTCTGCGCGTCGATGCCAACTTGGTTCCTTACATCGCAGGCTTGCTGCTTGTGGAAGCCGATCTAGCGACGGTCAAGCATGGTCGAGAGTTGATTGAGAGCAAACTCAAAAGCCTTCATCGCCTGGACTCCAAATCCGATTCCAATCAAGACACGATTGCTGGGTCCAGCAGTGCCCAATCCCAAAGCAAACAACTCCAGGCCTTGGGGGCTTTCTTGTTGTTTTACCCGTTGTTCTCTTACCTTTGGTTTCTTTGGTTCCTGTGGTGGTACGCAGTCTGTTTTGCGATACTTGCATGGATGCTCGGTCTCCTGCGATCGCAAGTGGGTATCCCAGACTCCTTTTGGTCAAAACTCCATTCGCCAGGGGCTCTGCTTGTTTGGATGACGCTGACGATCTTCCCGCTTTACAGGATGCAAGCCCTAGGTTTCCTCTTCGGCCCAGATACTTCTGTTGGCCTGATTCCCGCTGGTCATGTCTTTCTTTACTATGCAATCTTCTTTTCTTTCGGCATCGCCTATTATCTGTCCAACGATACCCAATCTCGCTTAGGGAGTCATTGGCCATGGCTACTTCCGGTCTCGATCCTGGTCGTCTTCCCGATCGCGTTGGAAATCAACCTAGGTTTCCTTGGCCTTCGTGATTTGTGGATTCCTAAAGACTCGATCCGAACACTTTCAGTCATCACCCAATCGTGGTTCGCCTGGTGGATGTCCTTGGCCTGCATCGGTCTGTTCCGAAGCTGCCTGAGCCGACAGAGTCCTTCGATGCGTTATTTGTCCGACTCTTCGTACTGGCTCTATGTCGCCCATCTACCTCTGGTAGTGTTTGTCCAGACAGCGATTGCCGAAAGTTCGCTCAACGGGTTTATCAAGCTGCTGATCATCTGCGCGGTTTGCATAGGTGTTTTGCTACTGACCTACCAGTTTTTCGTGCGACACACATGGATTGGGCGTTTCCTCAATGGACCTCAAATCGCGCGAGCCTCGCGCGGTGCCGATGAATCGCCCCGCTGAAATAATCTTCGGGGCTCTGAAGTTCGCTGTGGGGCCAAGTTGCCCAAGGATGGTTGGTCGGTTAAGCTGGAGCAGTCGCCGTAATTCGTAGAGACTAATCCAGAGATACCTTACATACAGACCCGCCTATGGGTGCTTCCATCCGAAAATCTGTGGCCCAAGTACTGGTCTTACTGCATTGGATGCTCGGTAGCAGCGTTCTTCTTGTCGCATTTGAACAAAACGTACTTGGACAATCTCCATCGGAGTCCGATGTTTGGGCCAAAGTCGCCCAGCGATCCTGTGTCCGATGCCACCATCGTCAAGGAGAAGCCAAAGAGAGCGATTTTCTTTTAGAACCTTCCTACGATGGTCTCTACGATCCTGAAACTTTGGCTCGTAATCAAGAGGTGATGCGCTCGATCGCTTCCCGAACCTCAGGCCAAGAGTCGATCCTGCTGAAGAAAGTTGTCGGTGGTCTTGAGCATGGCGGTGGCCAAGTCGTCAAACCTGACTCGACGGAATTTCGAATTCTCGAAAGCTTTGTCCTGCAATCCATTTCTCCGAACCATGGGCATCAAGCAGATCCGACTTTGGAACTCAATGAGAAAACATCTTTCTTTGACGGAATCAACATGCTCTCTGAGTCGCGTTTGCTGCGACGAATCACCTTGTCGTTGGTCGGTCGACTTCCCTTAACAGAGGAATCCAAAGCCATCGAACAAGATGGATTCATGGCGCTAGATCGAATTCTTGATTCGATTTTGTGCCAAGACGCATTCTATGTGCGATTGAAAGAGGGATTTAACGATATCTTCCTAACCATCGGCATCGAGGACAACGCCGAAACACTCTTGTCCTACGACCATTTTGAGAAGACTCGCCTTTGGTATCAGACCCATGATTTCAGCCATCTGCCGGAATCCGAGCGGGAAAGAGCAGGTTGGAAACTTGCGGCGGTCTATCGAGACGCCCTGTTGCGAGAGCCCTTGGAACTGATCGCCTACATCGTTCGCAATGAGAAACCTTTTTCCGAACTGGCGACAGCCGATTACATCATGGTCAGCCCTTACACCGCGCGGGGCTACGGGATCTTCGATCAGATCAAGGATCAGTTTCGAAATATCGAAGATCCCTTCGAATATATCCCCGCTCGACTCGGTGCACTCAAAAGCCGCGATGGGAAGGTCCAGGAATCCGAAACAGGCTTGTATCCTCACGCAGGCTTCCTGAGCATGTTCCATTACCTGAGGCGCTACCCTTCCACAGAAACCAATCGCAACCGATTGCGGGCAAGAATGTTTTATCAGCATTTTTTGGGCATAGACATTATGCAGCTTGCACCCCGTTCCTCGGACGCTTCGGCCGTCGCGTCGAAATTCCAGATACCGACCATGCAGGCGGCAGATTGTGTGGTTTGCCACAAAATCATCGACCCGGTCGCTGGAATCTTTCAAGACTTTAATTTTCAAGGCGAGCTTGGACCTAGAAAAGACGGATGGTACCAAGACATGTTTCCACCAGGGTTCGAAGCAGAAACGCTGCCGGCACAGCAGCGATGGAGGGCCACGCAGTGGCTTGCCGAACGGACCGTCAATGATCCCCGCTTTCCGATCGCGATGTGCGAACACGTCTATTTTATCATGTTCGGACGCAAAGTCCTTCAGCCTCCCGAAGATATCGATGACCCATACTTCAATTCCAAGCGCAGAGCTTATCTGGAACAAAGAAAGATGATTCGTCAGGTTGCAAACCGATTCAAAGAATCGAATTTCAACCTCAAAGAAGCCTTTAAAGCAATCGTCAAGACCGATTTTTACCGAGCCGACGCTGCGTTGGCCACCAGCGAGAATCCACAGCGTCTCGCGGAGCTCGAAGATGTGGGGCTCGTCGCGTTGATCACGCCGGAGCAATTGGATCGTAAAATCCACGCGATCTTCGGAAAACCTTGGGGACGATTTCAAGAAGAGTACAAGATCCTCTATGGTGGGATCGATTCGATCACCGTCACTGAGCGCAATGCGGACCCTAGCGGTGCGATGGGAGCGATCCAACGCATCATGGCCAACGATGTGGCTTGCACGAATGTAGGGCTTGATTTCCATCGTCCCGCTGACCAACGAATCCTCTTTTCCAATATCGAACCTACAGTGATTCCAGGCGACGAAGCGGCTAATCGAAACATTCGCAAAACCATTGTTTCTTTGCAAGAAAAAATCCTTGGCCTATCACTCCCAGTCGATCACCCCGAAGTCGATCGTGTGTTTGAACTCTTCAGCGGGATTGTCGATCAAGCCAAGGGGCTTCCAAGTTTCGAGCCGCGAGAGACCTATTTTTGTGGAGGCCGCGAAGACTTTCGAGTCGACGATCCTCATTACACCGTTCGCGCCTGGCGGGCTGTGGTAACCTATTTGCTGCGACAACATGCATTCCTCTACGAGTAGCTCTCCACCATGTCACGTCGAACGTTCCTGAAATGCTGTTCATTGGCCGGACTTGGTTTTGCAGTCCCTATCGACCCCCATTCGGTACTGGGGGCGCAGGAAAAGAAAGATCAAGCAGACGGCTACCCTGGTCCCTATTACATCGTCTATAACGCGTCGGGTGGTTGGGATACCACGTACTTGATGGACCCCAAGGGGGTCGAGGGAATCAACCGACTCTACAAGCAAGGCGATATCCTCTCGGAGGGTAACCATCGAATTGCACCGATCGCCAAGCACATTGAAAAGGGAATGAGCAATGAAGATTTTTTTGCCAAATACGGCAAGGAACTTCGCGTTTTCAACGGACTGGATCTCTCCGTAAACAACCACACCCCTTGCGCTCGGTACATGGCAACGGGAAAACTCGACAGTCTAAGTTATCCGACGTTCCCTGCACTCGTTGCCGCTTGCTATGGGCCTCAAGCTCCTTTGGCCTTCCTCACCTTTGGTAATTACTCTGCTACCGGGAACCTCGTCCCGATGTCGCGTGTTCCCTACTTGCAGTCGCTGAGACTCTTGGCACGTGCCGATTCGGTCGAAGGTGGAACTCATCCCTACCAAGATTCCTTTGCCATGGATCGAATCGAGCAAGCTCTCCAAGACCAATTCCAAACCCGTATTTCCGATGCGAGCCTTCCAAGAGTCCAGCGGACGCAAAGCATGCTCTATGCCGCTCAAGCCAATTCCAAAGCACTGCAACGCGTCGTTCCCTTCTTACCCAAAGAGCAAGCCAAAGGACGTCTTGCACAACAAAACGATATCGCGCTGGCTGCCTTCAAAGCAGGCGTGTGCATCTCCGCGAACTTGTCGATCGGTCAATTCGACAGCCATAACAACAATGACGCCGATCAGATGAAACTAATCCCAGAGTTCCTAGAGGGTATCGATGACCTATTGAACAAAGCCGAAGCTCTTCAGATACGAGACAAACTCGTGGTAATCATCCAGAGTGAAATGGGACGCACCCCAACCTACAACCCAGGCAACGGCAAGGATCATTGGTCTATAAGCTCGATCATGTTCCTTGGTCCGGGCATCACCGGCAATCGCGTGATCGGTGCAACCGACGAAAAACAACAGGCTTTGCCAATCGATCCTCGAACTCTTAGCATCGACCCAAACCAGGGAATCCGCGTGCGTCCAGAACATATCCACTTGGCACTACGCGAGTTTGCTAAGATCGAGAATCATCCGTTTAGCCAACGATTTCCGCTTCAAGTCCCCATAAACGAGAAACTCCACGGGTTCTGGTCTTAAGACTCAAGCAAGCCGCGCAGGTGTGCATCCACGCTCTGAGGCATGTGCTCTAGGTGATAGCCTCCCTCGAGCATCGACACCAATCGGCCTTGGCAAAACTCTCGGGCTAAGCTTGCGATCCACTTGCCGGCCTGGAAGAAATGCTCTGACTCAAGGCTCAGTCCTCCTACTGGATCGGCCGCGTGGGCATCAAAACCCGCGCTCAGTAAGATCATCTCAGGCTTGAGCTTCTGAGCAAGCTTTTGCGTTTGAGTAGCCAGTTGATCTAGAAAAGAATCCGCCGACGTATCAGCCGGGACTGGAATATTGACCTTGGTTCCCAAGGCATCACCGGTGCCTGTCTCCTCTTTGCGGCCCGTACCAGGGTAAAACGGAAAGCGATGGATCGAGACAAATCCCACCGCAGGATCTTCCCAAAAAGAGGCTTGGGTGCCGTTGCCATGATGGACATCCCAATCGACGATCAACACCCGCTTGCAACCCAAAGCCTTTGCGCAGTGGGCCGCGATCGAGACGTTGTTGAGCAAACAAAAACCCATAGGGGCATCGGGCAACGCATGATGCCCCGGGGGGCGTATCGCGCAAAAGGCTTGAGTGTCCTGGCCATTGTACAGGCGTCGGACCGCATCGCAGGCGGCCCCTGCAGCCAGGGTCGCTGCATCCCAAGACCCGGTCGATACCACCGTATCGGATTCAATTCGACCAGCACCCTGCTGGCACCATCGATGCAATTGTTCAAGATACATCGGAGTGTGATTCGGCTTGCATTGCTCGATGGTCGCTGCCATCCAGTTGGGTTTGGTGCACCGCTCCAGCCAGCCATTTTTCTGGAGCATCGAATTGACCTTTGAAATTCTTGCTATGCACTCCGGGTGTCTGCCCGTATCGTGTTTCTCAAAGATTTCACTGTGATACAAAAGCATGGATTGTTCCGCATCGATCGGACGAAAATTTGGTATGATTCTAGGATGATTGTATCGACAAGATTCCACCTTGCATCCTCATGATCTCCGACCCAAGGATCCCTTCCTCATGAAACTCACCCTCACTGACATCCCACGCTTGAAATTCTCGTTTGGCTTGGTTGCCATGAGTCTTGCTGGCTGCTGCGTGTTGGCTACCGAACCTACCGAGCCGATTGCTACCGTTGAATCCAAGTATGCCTTGAAAGATCTCGATGGCCATTTCCCATTTGCGGTTCCCGAAACCAAGGAGGCTTGGGAATCCAGAGCCAAAGAGCTTCGCCAACAGATGCTCGTCTCGTTGGGAATGTACCCGATGCCGACCCTTGCACCGATGAAACCGGTGGTGCATTCGCGTCGTGAAATGGACGGTTATGCGATCGAAAAGGTTTACTTTGAAAGCCTTCCAGGGCTCTTTGTCACTGGTAGCCTTTACACGCCAACGAGTTCTCTTGCCGAAGGTCAAAAGCGACCTGCGGTCCTGTGCCCCCACGGGCACTGGGCAAACGGTCGGTTCTACTACACCTCGGATGCTGAAATGAAACGCGAGCTGGCTACCGGTGCCGAGCGATTCGAGTCCGCAGGTCGCAGTCCTCTTCAAGCTCGATGCGTGCAAATGGCTCGCATGGGGATCGTGGTATTTCACTACGACATGATGGGCAACGCCGACAACTTGCAAATCAGCGCCGAGAGAGTGCACGGATTTGGCAATCCCAAAGTCTCCAACCCGGATGTCGCCCAAGGAAAATGGCTTTTGTACAGCACCACCGCCGAGGGGATGAATCAAAACATTATGGGGATGCAAACCATCAACAGCATCCAATCCTTAGAATTCCTACTGCAACGTCCCGACGTCGATCCCAAAAGGATCTCGATCACCGGTGCTAGCGGTGGCGGGACACAAACATTTATCGCGTCGGCAATCGAACCGAGATTCGCAGGTGCTTACCCGGTCGTTATGGTCAGCACATCGATGCAAGGTGGCTGTACATGCGAAAACGCCACGGGACTGCGTGTCAATACAGGCAACGTGGAGTTGGCAGCTCTCACAGCCCCTCGACCACTGGGCGTCAACGCTGCCAACGATTGGACCAAGGACATGGCAAAGGATGGATTCCCAGAACTGAAGAAACTCTATGGGCTCTACGGTGTGCCCGATGCAGTGAGTCTTCACAACGCCACCCATTTTCCTCACAACTACAACCATGTGACTCGTGTACCGATGTACGGCTTTATGAACCGCCTGTTTGGACTCGGTCTGGAAGAACCGATCCTTGAAAAAGACTTTCAAGCCTTAAAGGCAGCCGATATGACCGTTTGGGACGATCAGCATCCCAAGCCCCAAGGAGGCATCCAGTTCGAAGCCGACTTGCTGGATCGCTGGGCCAAAGATGTCGCCGCCAAAGTTCAAGCGTCACCAACCATTCGTCAAACCGGTTGGAAGACCGTTTTGGAACCTGCAAATACGATCGCCAAATCGCTAAAAGTCACCGAAGCGACGATCGAGGACGATGTGACAACCATCCGCGTGATCAATGCCGATGGAACCAACGTGGGAGTCCTCAAAACTCGCGTTCCTCTGAACGTCAACGGCACGAAAATCAGACTGCTCAGCGATTTGCAAACTTCAACTATCCCCAAAGATGAAGCGATCCTGGCCATCGATGATGCATGGGGACTGAGCCTTGCATCCTCGGAGCAATCCCTGGTGAAGAACCCACGGCCCGCAGCATGCTATACCTATGGCTACAATCCTAGCCTGTATCTGCGCAAGGTCGCTGTCCTCTTGGCGCTCATCGATGCTGCACCAAGCCGAGGGATCACCAACGGTGCTTGGCAAGCCCAGGGAGTCATGGGCTCGATGCTCGATGCAGCCGCAGTGCTTCGCCCTGGATCCCTCGCCGTTCCTCAAAACACACCGGAGTTTGACTTCTCCAAAGCCAGTTCCATCAAAGATGCGAACCTGCTTCCCGGATCGCTTCGCTTTGGCAATACCGCCGGCCTTCATGCCACCGCCAAAGAGGCTTCCAAGTAACCCCTATCCCTAAGTTCCTCGCCATCGAACAGGCCTGACATCCAAGCAGGCCCGCTAGAACTGATTCGACTTCATGAAACGATTTAAAGCTTTTTGGAAGGATACCGGCTGGTTATGGTCGGTGTTCTTCTTGGTTCTCGTAGGACTGATTTCCTTCGTCAGCTTGGTCTTTATAGCGGCCATCCCACTGCTGAGTGTGATCTTCATCTACTTTGCTTTGGTCCGCTACGACGAAGATGGGAATTTCATCGGAGCCTAAGCGATCAGTTCGGTGGATCGAAAGCCCCTTCGGAAGTCAGCATCCGAATGGTTGGAGAATCGGTATCGCCTAAATTGCTTAGAGCTTCGTCAGGATCTGATCCCACCGGTTGGTTGGTACGTTTCTGGACCAGTTTGCGGGTCGAGGTAGCAATCCCTTGCGTGACGGCTTGCTGGGCATTGATCTGTTGTGAGCTTCGCATCGAAACCAACGCGCTGGTCTTCATAAATTCCGAGCGAACTTCAGGTGTGATATTCCCAAGCCGGGATGCTACTTGCTGTAGTCCTTGTGGGTTGACTCGAGCGGTTTGAGAGATTTGCGAAAGGAAGCTTGCGCACTCGATAAAGTTTTGGTCCGCCGTTTTGGCGACCAATGGGCCGAGCGTTTTGACGATCAGATCCGCACCTGCGTTTTCAAGACGTATAAAGGCATCCATCC
Organism: Planctomycetota bacterium; assembly: GCA_018969045.1. Lineage (GTDB taxonomy): Bacteria > Planctomycetota > Planctomycetia > Pirellulales > Pirellulaceae > JBKCUI01. Next base: position 22,440 of record JAGWZB010000016.1, read on the forward strand.
AAGCGACCATCCCAGGTCGACCATCAGGCAGCTTCACCGGACGATTATGAAGTGCAACAACGCACTGGCCCCGCAGCGCCCGGGGCCATAGATTCCCTTCGTAACCGCCATCGCAGGAGTAGATGTGCAAACTATCGCTGCCGTAAACCAGATCCATCTTGCAGGTAGTTCCAGCTCCATCGTTACCGACAAGTTGATACTCGCCCACCCGCCCGAGCGTTACCTTGGTGATCCCCATCAAGTCCCAAATGTTGACAACCACTTCAGGATGCCTAACGAGGAATCGATACATGTCCGGATCGCTCTCGATCGTTTGAGCTGGCATCCTTCGAAAGTAGCTGACATCGTCAACGACACTGCGGATCCGTTGATTGGCCTGCTGGGTTAGCTGTTGGAATGGGAGCGAGCGAATCGCGGTAGCCCGAGTCTCGCGGGTGCTGGAGCCCTCTTCGAACTCCTTGATCGCTTGGAGTTGCTGGCGATGGTCGGTTTGCCCGAGCCCAGTTTGGAAAGAAACGGCTAGCCCTAGGGCCAAGGCTGCTACCCAAAGTCCAAAGACCAGGGTTTGGCCGAGCTTTCGAAATATCCCGACGCTGCGAATCGGTTGCATCGATGGTCCTAGCTCCGAGGGTGCTCGGAACGCTTGGAGGATGGATCAAAGGGTGACGCCCCAGCTCCATCCTTGGAAATCCCCCCCAAGGACTTAGAAAGTCCGCGCGCAGGCCATCACTTGTGGTCTTGCATCGGCATCCAAGGGAAAAAACCCAAGTAGAATTGCCCATTTTCCCAGGCAATGGCTCCCCCGAAGAGGCCCCAAGGGAACAACTCGCTTTTGACTCTGCACCGATTTGAGTTACGTTTCGTATAATCCTCAAAAGATGAGTTTTTTTGAGCGCTTTCGAGAGTTTTTTATGCCGCTTGATCTTCAATCCCGATCTTCGCATGGATGGCCTGGCATCGAACCTTGGAAACACCGGCCTGTACTGCTGCTGCTGTTTCTCCAAGCCCTCCTGGGTTGCTCCCCAGAATCAAAACAAAATCTCGGAAAAATCGAAAGCTCTTCCAACCCATCCGTCAGCCCATCGGTTGGTTCAGAGCAACCGACGACACCAAAGCAGCAAGCCCAACCTGCCCCGATGGTCGATCCCAAGGCAACCGATGACACCCAGAGGCTCTTGACCGATTGCCTCGAAAAATACAGGTCGATTACTCGTTATCAAGACCTTGGCCAACTGGTCATCCAAAGCGACTCGAAGATGACCATCCCAATGCAGGTGGCTTGGGAAAAGCCCAACCGACTGGGTCTACGAACCGGTGCTTTGCAAGGGTCTTGGACCAGCACCACATGGGAGGCTCAGAGCCTAGGTGCGGTGAATCCTTTTCCCAATCAACGCCTGGTGCGCCCATTGCCCGGAACCATCAACTTGGACTGGATCAACGATGACACCATGGGGGGCTTGCTGCTGAATCCGATGTCCAAGCCGATTCAGTTGGATTTGCTCCTATCGAGCGATCTGTCAGATAGTCTTGTCGGAAGCGACGCGATCCTAAAGACGATCGAGTCGTCGGTATTCGACGGCGCGATGTGTCAACGAGTATCGATCGAAAAAACCATCGCTTCGCAAACGTTCCATTGGGTGCTTTGGATCGATGCACAAACATCGCTTATTCGCAAGATCGAATTGCCTTCGCAATTTTTTTATCCGAACTTGCCCGCCGATCAACTCCAAGACGTCTCCTGTGCCGTAGAACTGCTGGGGGCCACCGCAGAGACTCCGATCGATTGGAGCAGGTGGAGTGTACCGAACATCCCACAGGAAGTGAGTGTTTCTAGATGGGTGGCTCCTCCACCGATCGCTTCAACGCCGATCCTGGGCAATATCATCGAACCGTTGGATCTTAAGGATGCCAACGATGCGGTCTTACTCGATACGGCCGAACCAAGAAAACCGCTTAGCATTCTGATCTGGATCTCAGATCGCAACGAATCTAAAGCCCTGATCGATGATCTGATCAGCGTCCAGCGAGTCCTCTTGGACAAAGAGCTTTCTCCCTCTTGCAATATCTACCTTGTCTCCAGTGACAAGGAATCCGTTGGTTTGGCAGAGAAACTCAAATCCTGGAATTGCGATCTGCCACTTGCGGTCGATAGGGATGGGAAACTCTCTGGGGCATTCCAAATCCATAGCGCTCCGGCCATGGTGATTCTAGATCGCGCCAGACGAGTGCAAGTCGCAGAGCTTGTCATCATGCCACAAACCATCGCCTCCATCCCTGAGTTGATCTTCAAGCTTCGTGGTCAACAAGACCTTGCAAGCAGACAGTTGCAACAAGATCTCGACAATCAATCCCGCTTCATCGGCGGACTGCATCGCGTTGCGCTGGACAAAGACCAAGTCGCAAAACTGCCTGAGATCATCGCATTCCCATTCGGGATCGTAGGGATGCGTCGAGATTGGAAAGTGGAACTGGAATCATCTTTGGTCAGTGCCACTGGACTTTGGACTCAAGCGGCGGCCCTAGAAGCTTCCACTGGGGGTTCGCTGAGCCAAATGGCGATGGTCACTTTGGATGAAGATGGACGCCTGCATCGGTTCGCTTGGGATGGAACCAAACAGCACTTCGCGCAGATAGAACCTCAGCAAGCAGACGGAGCCAAAAGACTTTTGACCAGCATCGACCCTTGGACTCAGAGCTTCGTTGCCGTAGTCCCCGAAGGCTTGCCAAGGTTTTGGATCGCTCCGACCGAGAATGCAAATCCGTCGCCAAGACTCGCTACCGCTTACAACACCCAAGCGGCCGAGAGTCCCGTTTGCCATACCTGGATTCCGCAGCGCTTCTCCGACAATCAAACTTGGATCTCCAAACTGGCCATCGGTACCAGCGAGTCGCGATTGATGATGATCGACCCCAGTTCCGAACAACGGCTCGATGGAACGTTTCGTGAACCCCCGGTGACCTTCGTTCCAGGAATCGATTCCAAAGGTCAAATCGATCAGTGGGATGTGCTTTATCCCGATGGCAGTCTTCACAAGATTTCAAATTTGACCTCCGCCAAAGTAGAAGACGGGTCCGGTGGGGCTTTAGAAGCTCGACTCGATCAATTGACTGCCAAGGCTTTAGGGGGAAATTGGTTTTGGGGCAGTCACAAAAACGCCAAGGTTTCGGCAGGGTCGGCCATACCCATCGAGTTGTTTCTAGGAAAACTACCCAGCGGAGAAACCGGTGTTTATGCTGCCAACCACCTGCATCAAATCCTTGCAAGCCGCGCGATCACCGTCCGTGGCGAACAAGCTCGATTGTGGGGGGCTGCCCAGCTTAAAGACGGTACCTTGTTGGGATTAGCGACAGGTCCAAGCCGGATTTTACATCTGTTCTCAGCTGATTTAAGCCTGCAGGATCAAGCCTCGTTTGGTGCAAGAGTATTCGGTGCTGGCCTGATGGGCTGGCAAGGGGACCTCAAAATCATTGTGGCACTGGAAAAAGAAGTCAGTTGTTGGAGCATTGATATTCCCGATATGATGCCGAATCCCTGAGCTTCATTTTCGCGAAGAACGCCACAACATTCTGATGAATACCGGAATGTTTCTGGGGGCTTATTTCTTGCACTGGATGTCTTTGGAGAATAAGATACCACCCACTTGTTAGGCGACTACCATGCGATACCACCACGAGAATTAAAGCCGGAGCAACGATGTTTTTTAGGTTCTTGAATGCACATGTAACGGCAGCGATCGCTTTTTTGTCGATGCTAGGATTCGCCAGCGCGGAAATTGTCCTGGTAGGGGGATTCTTTTCCGGGGCGGTAGATCGGGTCAATACCGCCACGGGCGCGACGACTTTATTCTCCCAGGTCAGCAGCGGTGCCGATGCGTTCCCCGGCATATCGGGACTCGCCTACAATCCGATCAGCAATACCGTGTACGCAACGGCGCGAGTTTCCAAGCGGGTTTATCTGATCAACCCAGATACCGGAAATGTCACAGGATTTCGTCAGCTCGATAGCAGCATGACCCCCGCTGGCATCACCGTCGACGCCAATGGATTTGTGTACGTGGCCAACAACGCCGGCAACAGCATCGTGAAGTACGATTCGGGACTTAACAAGCTGCAAGAGGTGAACTTGCCTGATTTCCCAGGCGGGGCCAATCTGCCCAGCGGACTTGCCTTCGATCCCCAAGGCAACCTGATCATCTCGACCTTCGCCGGTGCGGGTGTTCTCAAATACAATCCCAACAACGGGAGTTTTTCGAGCTTCAACTCCAGCAATCCGACCGCCAATGGGATGGTTGCGATCGATCAAGCAGGCAATGCTTATGTTGGAGGCGCAGCCTTCTCCAACAGCGTCACCAAGCTTGACTCCAATGGAGAGATCGTAGGGTCGATTACCATCACTGAGTCGTTGTTGCCAAAACCGCCTCAGTCCTTCACCAGCCCTGACTTTACCAGTCCTGCAGGTGTTGCCATCGAATCCAACGGCAACATCGTCGTCGCAGCCTTGGGGAGAACCAATCCTTTCGAAGCTTCGGATAACTTCCAGAACAACGGCGGTGTATTTGTCTTTTCTTCTGCGGGTACGTTGCTGGCCTCCAATGTTCAGACCACTCCCTACAGCTCAGCCTTGCGTTTCACGGCTGTTCCCGAACCGACTTCACTGCTTGCTGCGTCGGTCGGCATTGCGACCTTGGGATGGCTAACCCGTCGTCGAAAAACAAATGCCCTGTCAAAAACTACAGACACC
>JAGWZB010000354.1 GCA_018969045.1 Planctomycetota bacterium
CGACTTGATCATCTCTTCGACTTCAGGAGTCAAATCGCCAACGTCTCTAATCTTTTGCAGAACATCTGACTTGCGATCCCTCAAGAAATCCAACAAACCTGTTTCGAATTCCCTGACTTTAGCCACTGGAATTTCATCCAAATGTCCGCGGGTTCCCGCATAGATACTGACGATCTGCTCGGCCACATCCATGGGTTGGAACTGAGGCTGCTTGAGCAACTCAACCATCCGGTATCCTCGATCCAGCTTGGCCTGAGTCGCCGGATCCAATTCGGTCCCAAGTTGCGCAAAGGCTTCAAGCTCGCGGAATGCCGCCAAGTCCAATCGCAACCCGCCAGCGACCTTCTTCATGGCTTTGATCTGAGCGTTACCACCCACGCGGGATACCGAAATACCAACATTCATCGCAGGTCGAATACCTGCAAAGAAAAGGTCCGGTTGCAAGTAAATCTGACCGTCCGTAATCGAAATCACATTGGTAGGAATGTAAGCCGAAACTTCACCTTCAAGCGTCTCGATAATCGGAAGACTCGTAAGGGATCCGCTACCGAGCTCCTTGGAGAGCTTGGCGGATCGTTCAAGCAAACGGCTGTGGCAATAGAACACGTCTCCTGGGAACGCCTCGCGTCCAGGTGGACGTCGCATCAGCAAGCTCAACTGACGATAAGCGACCGCTTGTTTGCTCAAGTCATCGTAGACGATCAAGGCATGCTGGCCGTTGAACATAAAGTGTTCGGCCATCGCCGTACCTGCATACGGTGCAACGTACTGCAGGGGAGCAGGGGAGCTAGCCCCCGAAACGATCACCGTCGTGTAATCCATCGCACCGGCCTTCTCCAACGCGTCGATAATCAACGCCACCGAAGACTCCTTCTGGCCGATCGCTACGTAGAAGCACTTAACCCCTTTGCCTTTTTGGTTGATGATCGCATCGATGGCAATCGCTGTCTTGCCGGTTTTGCGGTCACCGATGATCAGCTCGCGCTGACCGCGCCCAATCGGGGTCATCGCGTCGATCGCCTTGATCCCGGTTTGCATCGGCTCATTGACCGGATGTCGCTCTGCAACACCTGTTGCGATGATCTCAACTGGCCTGCGAACATTCGTATTGATCGGCCCCTTGCCATCGATGGGATTACCCAATGGATCCAGAACTCGACCGACCACAGCATCGCCCGCAGGAACACTCAGCAGAGTTCCCAGAGATCGGACTTCGTCCCCCTCGTTGATACTCAAATAATCTCCGAGGATGATCACACCCACGGATTTCTCTTCAAGGTTAAACGCCAGGCCAATAACGCCACTGGGGAACTGGACCATCTCTCCGGACATCACGCCCGAAAGCCCGTACACCCGCGCGATACCGTCACCGACTTCCAGGACCGTACCAACTTCGCGCACGTCGATTTGACTACCGAACTGCTCGATTTCTTTTTGAATTACAGAGGCAATCTCATCCGAGTTAAACTTCATCTCTTCGACCTCTCGGGTTCGTCTACGCAGCGAAAACTGCGGGTAAATAAAAGGTTAATTAAAGGGTAAAATCTAGGGACTTAATTGCTTTGAACCAGCGAATCGGCGACCGTCCTGAGGGCGTTTTCGGCTCGCTGGCCGACCGTCTTTCGCAGTGCTGCCAACTGACCATCAACGCTGCCATCCAAAACCGTATCTCCAACTCGGACGATCAATCCTCCAAGAATGCTCGGATCCACCTTCGTGGTCAATCGAACATCCTTCTTGAAGACCTTCTTGAGGTTTTCAACGAGAGCATCTTTTGCGGCGGCTGTAAGCTCTTGCGCTACGGTCGCTTGGACTTGGATCCGCCCTGCCATTTGATCCCGCAAGAGCGAAGCCGACCTCTGAACCGATCGCAGTGAACCCAGCCTCTGTCGCCTCGCAAGAACCTTAAGGAAAGTCACGAGCGTGGGGTCCATTTTTCCAGCGAACACCCGATCGATCATCCCCCACTTGTCTTCGACGGACATCTTGGGATTCGACAGCGCGTAATCGACCTTCGAGTTCTTGTCCAACACGTCGACGACCAACGATTCAAGCTGGTCTACGATGGCATCGATGCTTTTGGAGTTCTGACCAGCGGCAAGCAGGGCTCTGGCGTACACTTCGCCAACATGCTGCTCTTCGCTATCGAAGACCGTCGGTATCTTTTTGGCTTGATCAGACATCGATGTTATCCTCGAAAACTAGTTTCCGCTTGGCAAACGCCCAATGGCTTCACTGACCAACTTCTGATGGTCGCCTGGATTGAGCTCTCGGCCAATGACTCGCCTTGCCAGCCCGAACGCCAAATCCGTGCTCTTTGTTGAAAGCTCCGATATAGCCGCCTGCTTGGCAGTCTCAATCTCGCTTCGAGCCCGATCGACCATACGGGTTGCTTGGGCTTGAGCGTCGGTCTTGATCCTCTCGGCGACCGCTTCTGCATCTCGCTTGGCCTGCTGCACCAACCCCTGAGCCGTCAGAGCCGCATCGGCCAACTTGGCTTCATACTCCTTGAGCTTCACGGCGGCCTCATCGGATGCCCTTTGAGCATCAGCGATTTGATTGGCGATCGTAGTCTCTCGACGAGCCAAGGCCTCCGTAATCGGCTTCCAAGCCACCAGATAAAGCCCGGCGCAGAGCAAACCGAAAACCAGCAGCGTAAACAAGGCCTTGTCGCTCTTGAAGTCGAGCAAGTCTTTGTTTCCAGCCGAGGCGTAAGCGTGGGTTGGATCGAAGTGGCCATGAGAATCCCCATGCGAACCTTCGTGAGCCTCCGCTGAAGCCTGCCCCTGAGGCTTACCCTCAAACGCATACGCCGATGAACATGACATCGCGAGACTCAAAGCCACCGCAATGCATGCCACCCACGACCCAAGGCTGGTTAATCTGGCAATCATCTCAAGAAACCTTTCGATCTGTGCAGTCAAATTCCAAACTCACCGACAATCCAGAGACTTAACCAGGCTTGCAATCAATCAAGCACCTGGAAAAACCTCTCCATGCCGCAGGACGAAGTTTTTGGTTCACCGGCTTCGGATCACCAACGAACCCCGCCCCCGCGAGCATGATCTTCAAACTAGCCCGCAAATGGGTTCTGGGTCGAGCATACGTACACAGCGTAGAACGCCAAACCTTCGATGAGCGCCGCAGCGATAATCATCGCAATCTGGATCGTATTCGAGGATTCCGGTTGGCGAGCCATCGACTCAACTGCACCCTTACCCAAAAAACCAATCCCTAAACCCGCTCCGATTACCGCCAAGCCTGCGCCAATAGCGCCAGGGACACCACCACCATTAGCGGTTTGAGCACTCGCTGGCATGGCCATGAGCAACATACATCCGGCAAACAACAAACCAAATCGCACGAGACTAATCACTTTACCATTCTCCTTGAAGATCGACTTGAAGGTCTCTCAAATCACACAAACAGGAACGAAAATCTGCAATGAAGCAGGGACATTTACTCAATCAAAGCCAGACGATTCACTAGTGATGGTGAATCGCACTTCCAATAAACAACGCCGCTAAGAACGTGAATACGTAAGCTTGCAAAAAGGCCACAAACAACTCCAAGAAACTCAGGACCGTAGTACCCAGAACCGATAATCCCGCGACCCCCATCCAAGCCGGGGTGCTCAGCGCCATGGCCGTCTGTAGACTAACCCCAATGCCCAAGATCCCAAGCAACACCAAGTGCCCCGCACCCATATTCATCAGCAAGCGAACCGCCAAAACGGCGTGCTTGATGAACAAAGAAGCAAACTCGATAATCCAAAGAAGCGGCACCACCCAAAAGGCGATGTACCAAGGCAACCCAAGCTCAGGACAAATGTTCTTCAAGTAACCAACAATCCCAAACGCCTTGACCCCGAAAAATACACCTATGGCAAAGACCAATCCAGCCAAGGCCGCAGTCGTACCCAACGACGCTGTAGGTGAGCCCACCCAAGGAATCATCCCCATCAAGTTGCAACCGAGAATGAAGAAGAACATCGTCCAGAGAAACGGCATGAATCGATCCGCATCATGCTCTCCCATCGCAGGGACAACCACGTTGCTACGAACCGCTTGAACCATCCCTTCAAGAAAGTTCCACGCCTTGCCCTTCGGAGCATCGCTAGACTTCATCCTCTTGGCCAACCACCGGAAGGCGTAGAACACAAGAAAGGCAACGATAACTTCGATGACCATGTACCTAGAGATACAAAACCCTGATTCAGCTTCGTAAGCGTTCCTAGGCGTTCCAAAAGGCTGAGGAATCAGAATCTTTCCATCAAGACTTTCGTTGTAAGATTTCAATTTTTCAGCAGACCACGGCGTTTGCTCTGCATGCTCTTTGTAGTCTTTGACCAGCGAAGAACTCGCCATCTGCGATTTGAGCGACTGCCACTTGGCCAGATTCTGAGGATCCGCAAGCAATTCATGAACCCAGGGTTGCGGAAGGTCTGGATGGGCAGACAAGTAAGCTTTGTAGGGGTCCGAAGTCCCAGGAGCATTCTTCTTAGCCCAAACCCCCGCTTTGACTCGAACGTCCGATACCAATTTGTCTAAATAAGCGTGCAGCGGCCAACCTTCGTTGCTGTGGCTCGAATGCTGCCAAGCCAACCACGACTCTTTAAGACCCTCAAGCCAACCGTCTTGGACCCCCATTTGCTTGAGGCCGGCAATCAATTGGTCGGCTTGGCCCGACTGAAAATCCGGATCCAATCGAACGAACC
>JAGWZB010000017.1 GCA_018969045.1 Planctomycetota bacterium
CACGTCGGGTGATTTCTCCGAAATCACCCTAGATCGCTTCGAGTGCGGCTTACTCTGGTCAACGTGCCCTGGCGCGATGGGCACTGATTTTGGAAAAATCAGCGACGTTGGTCCTGGCTACTTCGCAACGCCGAAGGTGAACGTCGTCACTTGATGGAACTTGTCGCCAGGTTTCAGAACCGTCGACGGGAACGAAGCTTGATTAGGCGAATCGGGATAATGCTGCGTCTCTAAACAAAACGCTTCATGCGTCTTATACCCAGCGTTGCCCGCTCCGCCATCCAAGAAATTACCTGTGTATAACTGAACTCCAGGCTGCGTGGTCTTGATCTCCATCGTCCGACCACTGGCCGGATCGACCACTCTGGCCGCCCAACGCAGTTCTCCGGCTTTTCCAAAGACCACAAAACAATGGTCGTAACCATTGGTCGCTTTCAACTGACCAATGCGCTCGCCGATCTTATGAGCCGTCGTGAAATCAAGGGGCGTTCCCTGAACACCCGCCAAAACTCCCGTAGGAATCATGTCGGCATCCACCGGCAAGTACTGGTCGCATGCAAGCGTCAACTCGTGGTTGTGAATGGTCCCAGATCCCGCACCACCAAGATTGAAATAAGCATGATTGGTCAAATTCAGTACGGTGGACTTGTCGGTCGTTGCACTCAAATCGAGCGTCAAGCAGTTGTTGTTGTCCCATCGATATTCTGCCACTGTGGTCAAAGTGCCTGGATATCCCTCCTCCCCGTCAGGGCTGACGTAGGTGAACTTCAGACCCACACTCCCCTGGGCATTGGTCTCCACAACCTGCCACATCTTCTTGTCAAAGCCGATTTCGCCACCATGAAGGTGATTCGGCCCGTTGTTGGTCGCCAACGTGTAAGTTTTCCCATCGAGCGAAAATTTGCCTTTGGCGATTCGATTGCAAAAACGACCTACCGTGGCGCCAAAATAAGGGTGCCGCTGAAGATAACCATCCAAACTTGAAAATCCCGCCGTCACGTTGGTCTTCTTGCCCGCCTTGTCGGGCACATTGATCGAAACGACGATCGCTCCATAATCGATCAACTCGACGGTGTTGCCCGCATCATTGGTCAATGTGTAAAGAGTGACCGATTTGCCATCAGGTGTCTTGCCAAAAGGTTTCTTGTCGATTGCCATAGGTGTCAAAGGCTCATTCTCTGCTGCGAAAACTAAGTTGCCCGACGCTTGGGACCACAAGGCAACACCAGCGCTTGCAACAACAAATAAACTAGCGATACGTCGTGAGAGTTTCATGGGTTGTCTGAATGTGAGAGGCAGGAATATAACGTGATCGATCGAAGTTCTCGAAAGGACAGTTCAAGCCCCATCGAGTGAAAAGAACTATCTAAGGCTAAGGCTAAGGCTTAGGGCTTTCTGCGGCTGGCTCAACGCGTCCAAAGAGATGTCCACCCACATTGTCATGCTTCCATGTTCCAGCATACTTGCGATCATGGAATACCACGCGAGCGGAAAAAGTACCCATCCCAGGAATGGTAACCGAATCCAATACGATCATCGGTGTTCGACCTACCCATTCAAGGTTGACAACCACCGGTACGGTCAAGTCCTTGTTCCCATACTTGATCCTGGTCTTGATCTCCCAGAGATTGTCATCCCCCTGAAGCTTCTTGGCACTTTTGATTTCATACCGCTCCTCTTCAAGCTTGTTAAGTGGCTGTCCATCCATGGTGAACGAACCAGAAAGCACCGAATTGGAAAGATACTTCTCGAACTCCTCAATCGGCGGTTTAGAACCCTTGGCCGCCTCCTGCGCGATCACCAGAGGCTTTGCCTGAAACCCAAACGTAAACAGGGATGCAGCCACCAAAACCAATCCCGCCATCCATCGGCCTATGGACCGATCACTTAACTGTCGCATTACGAATCTCCTAATCACTCTAAAGGCTTCGAAGATATTGGATCGATGCACCAAATTCACCGATGGGGTCAGGTGCCATGTCCCGCTCCACAATATAGCAACCTCGATACGATTGTTCTGCCAAACAAGCGATAATCCTCGGGAATTCCGCCAAGCCACGCCCCAAGCGTACTTGGGTCCCCCGCCCCCTTGCTCGATCGGCAATCCCATCCTTGGCATGCACCAACATCACATGCTTGGCCACGACCGGTAAATCCTCCAACCCAAATCCATGGACGATCAAATTGCCAGGATTAAGCGTAATCCCAACCGAGGCCTGAGGCAACGAATCGATCAGCCCCCCCAACGTAGACAACGACTCGGCACCGGACTCCAAAGCCAACATCGCTCCGACATGCTGAGAGTAAATGCCAAGATCGGACAAGACGCCTCGCAAAATCTCACGCGAAGGCGAACCGTCTTGATCGATATGCCCCGCGCTGTTAACGACCACATTGGCACCCAAATCAAAGGCCAACTTCATGGCCTTTTTGGTCCCCTCAATCCGACGATCAAGTTCATCGGTGGTCTCATAGCCACGGCTCGTCGCATACCGAACGGCAGCAACCTTGAGATTCAAGTCTTCAAGCAACTTACGCAACTGCCGCAGCGCCGTCCCTGCAACCTCCGATGGATGCAACTGACTTCGCGCATCGATCTCAATCCACTGAGCGTTAAGTTTCGAGGCCGTCTCAAGTGCCTGGCGAAACGGCAAACGCAACCCTGACAGCTGTATTCCAACACGTATTCCCGTCAAGAAAACCTCCCGGCTCAGTGGATTGATGACCCTACGACTTCTCGAACAACCAACCAAAAGGCTTCCACCTTTTGGCCTCTTTCTTCAATTGAAAATCGTCGATCGTGTTCTCATGAAGATATTTGACCGCCTCCTCAATCGAATCGGTATACAAATAGAGCTCCCGGTCGCTTGGAGAAACCGTACCCTCCTGGACCATGTGATCAATGTACGCCATCAACTTGGTGTGGTACTCCCGGTCCATGATCACAATCGGGAACTGGGATATCTTTTTGGTCTGAATCAAGGTGATCGTTTCAAAGAACTCGTCAAGTGTGCCAAACCCACCGGGCATGATCACAAACCCATACGAATATTTGAGCAAAAGCACCTTTCTGACGAAGAAGTATCGGATGTCGACCGAACGGTCCAGATAAGGGTTTGGCTCTTGCTCAAAAGGCAACTCGATGTTCACCCCCACGCTCCGACCACCAACTTCCCTAGCCCCCCGATTCGCCGCTTCCATAATCCCCGGTCCACCACCGGTCATGATCGTAAATCCAAGCTGCGAGATTCGGCCCGCGATCTCAACGGTTTGCTTGTACTCCGGAGTGTTTTCCCCAAGTCTAGCCGAACCGAAAATCGTTATGCAAGGACCGACGAAATGCAGTGTCCGAAACCCCTTGATAAACTCCCAAGCCACCTTCATCGTGAAGTAGAATTCTTTACGACGGGATTGCCGCCCTTCGAGAAATTGAATCTCTTTGCTGCTAGTCATCTTGGATCACGACCCGGTGAGGAATGAAGAATCCCAAGAAGTCTAGCAGAGCCTTGCCCCACCGTCATGAGCAATCAGAACACTTAAAAAGATTGATCGCTGCCCCTACGTTTTTTTGAGGCTTCAGGTATCACAGCCCACGTGAATAACCCGTTCCATTCAAAGCACTATTTCCCGCCGCCGATCCAATCCATCGTGCATTTATGCGTACAGATTGCTTGCGCGACGACGATGCGGGACCCGTCCAGTCAGTCCCGCACTCGAAAAGACTAGCAATTATTTGCCAGTCGCCGCCGCAGCTTCCTCTGCCGCGAGCGTCGCAGGGTCTTTGTATCCGGGCTGCGATTCTGTGATCGTCGACTTGAAAATCAACTTCTCCCGGTAACCTTCGGCATCCATCAGGGTAAACCCTAGGAACAAAGCCACAAATATTAGGCTACCCAAAATGACAATCGCGTTGAGCGGTTTGTCCCAGAGCAAGTGCATGAAGAACAAAATGACCAGCCCTGCCTTGATCGTTGCGATGATCAAGGACATCCAGATTTCTGCATTCCCCAGGTCGAACTGGGCTTGGAATACCGTCAGTCCCGTCAGAAACAACAGGGCAAAGAATACCGACAAAAGCATCCAGATCGGCATCGGGTGCGAAAACCCATGGTGATCACCATGCGACGAACCATGGCCATGATGCACATCATGGGAGTCGGTATGGGCATTTTCAGCGTGTGCGTTCGTATGTGCCATTTTCAATTCAGTCGTGAAGCTTAAGTGATCAAGTACAAGAGTGGGAACAAGTAAATCCAGATAAAGTCGACCAAGTGCCAGTACAGGCCAACGTTATCCACAGGGCCAAAATACTGCTCATGGAATTCTTCCCTCGCCGCCTTGATGATCAGCCAACTGATCACCAACATCCCACCGAGAATGTGGATCGCATGGACCCCCGTCATGCAGTAGTAAATGCTGAAAAACAAACCAGCCATGCTTCGCTGGTTGACTTCCGCTTTCGGTGTGTTGACTTCCTCCGAAGCAACATAAACGTCTGGCGAGCCACCCATGGCTACCGCAGGAGATACCTCCGGAACGGCTGGTGCTCCATGATCGTGCGTGTGGGTATCAGAAGCTGCCGCATGCTCATGAGAATCATGATCGACATGGCCTTGGGCCATCGCATGGTGTTCGTGATGCCCACCATGGGACTTGCTCGCCTCTTCCTGAGCTTCCAAATACTGTCCAAGCAGCACTCCGCCAAAAAAACAAATTCCAGCCGTCAAAAGTGGGCCCGCCACTCTCTGATGGAAAATTGACTTGGTCGCCCAAGCATACACAGCATAGGCAGCCAGAAGGAATGTAATCAAAGCCGGCACTGCACAAAGCATTTCCAAGTAGCCTTTGTGAGGACCGTGGTGACCTTCTAGCTGTGCGACATAAAATTTACCTGGCAGAAGCCCTAACTCCCATTTGTGGGAATACTCGACCGACTTGACACCCAAAAAGATCGCCGCACATCCAAGCGTCGCTCCAAGCATCCCCACCAAGAGTTGATGCTGGCGAAGTTGTGCTGCGCGAACTGCCCAAGCCATCGTCAGGGAGCTGAACAACAGCACGCCGGTGTTGATCGCACCAAGCTTCTCGTTCAAAAAGGAGCTGCAAAACTCGAAGACCTCCGGATTGCGGTTTCGATACAACGCGTACGCACAAAACATTCCGCTGAAAAAGAGAACTTCCGTGACGAGAAACAGCCACATCCCAAGTTTGCCCGAGTCGTACTGCTGCTCGGCATCGTCGAAATGGTGGGCCAACCAACTCGGATGATCATGGTGATGGTCATCGCCGTGGTGATGGTCTGTGGTGGAATGGGTCTCTTGGATAGCAGTCATGTTCTTTGAACCAAAAAATCGTGCAGGGTTAGGCTACTGGGTGCGGAACTATGACCGCTTGACGTACGAACCTACGCGTCCATCGTACTCGATGTCGGAAAAATCATAGGGATCGCCAACCGTTGGAGCACTCGAGAAATTGTCGTGCGGCGGTGGCGATGAGCACATCCATTCAAGCGTTGCTCCACCCCAAGGGTTGCGAGGCGCTTTCTTTCCGTTGACCAACGACAGAAGCAGCACCACCAAGGCCAAGAACAAACCAGCCCCAAGGGTCAAAGAGCCGATTGTCGAAAGTTGGTGCAAGGGTTGGAATTCAGGGAGATACGTTGCATATCGGCGTGGCATACCTCGGGAACCCAGTACGAACTGGGGCAGGAAGGTCATGTTGAACCCAATGAACACGATGATCGCAGAGACCATACCAAGCTTGTCGTTGAACATCCTGCCGGTCATCTTTGGCCACCAATGGAACACACCACCCAGGAACGCCACCAATGTTCCACCCATCATCACATAGTGAAAGTGAGCTACCACAAAGTACGTGTCGTGGAAATGCATATCGGTCGACAAAGCACCCAGCGGCAAACCAGTCAACCCACCGATCGTAAACAGGAAAATAAACGCCAAGGCGTAGAGCATCGGTGTGTTGAGCGAGACTGTCCCCTGGTACATCGTACCTAGCCAGTTGAACACCTTGATCGCCGACGGAATAGAAACCGTAAAGGTCAGTGCACTGAAGACCACCGCAGTCACGTCGGCCATGCCCGAGGTAAACATGTGGTGTCCCCACACCAAAAATCCAAACAGTGCGATCGCGATCGAACTGTAAGCGATCATTCGGTACCCAAAAATACCCTTGTGGCAGTGAACGCTCATCAATTCACTGATGATTCCCATCGCTGGGAGAATCATGATGTACACCGCAGGGTGGGAATAGAACCAGAAGAAGTGCTGGAACGTAACAGGATCCCCATTGAGCTTGGGATCGAAGATACCAATCCCCAGCAAGCGTTCTGCCGACAGCAAAAGCACCGTGATCCCTAGAACCGGAGTCGCCAGGACTTGGATAATCGAAGTTGCATAAACTGCCCAGAGGAACAACGGCATTCGGAACCATGTCATTCCGGGTGGACGCATCGTGTTGATCGTTACGATAAAGTTCAAGCCCGTGAAGATCGAGCTAAAGCCCAGTACGAACACACCAAAGGTTGCAGCAAGTACCGCTCCACCTTGAGAGGTTTCGATGCTGTAGGGGGTGTAGAAAGTCCACCCTGTGTCCAAACCCGTTACCGACAATGCGGTCAAGAACAGAACTAGTCCTGTTACCCAAAGATAGAAACTTGATAGATTCAATCTCGGAAAAGCGACGTCCTTGGTCCCCAGCATAATCGGGAGCAAAAAGTTACCCAATGCCGCGGGAACGCTCGGGATGATGAACAAGAACACCATGATCGCGCCGTGAAGCGTGAAGACTTGGTTGTACGTCTGATTGGACAACCAACCGTCTTTGAAATTCCAAAGGTGGATCCGAATCATCAGCGCAAAAAGTCCACCCAGAGCAAACGACGCCATGACACCCACCAGATACATCAGACCGATGCGTTTGTGGTCCAGGGTTAGCGCCCAGCTCAAAAAGCCCTTCGAGTGGTTCAGGAAGTGGTGCGTTGGATAGCTGTCCGCTTCCGGAGATACCGGCGATGCTATAGGACGATCTACTACACTCATTGTTTTGACCTGTGATGATTCGTGGTGATTACGAAAAATGAACGGATTGGATGGTGGATGTTGTTGATGGTGCTGTGCTACTTGCCAGCAGCAGCGGTGTTTTCCAAGGATTTTATAAACGTGATCAATGCGTCGATCTGCTCATCCTTGAGTTTTCCTGCGTAACTGTTCATGGGCGACGCTTTCCCATAACCCTTACGAGCTTTTGCTTGGGGATTCAAGATGGACTCTCGGACGTAGTTTTCATCGAAATCCACCTCGGAGCCATTTTCCAACGCCACCTTCTTGCCCCATGAACCATTGTAGCTTGGTCCTGGACCACTGGCACCCTCGGCACCGGCATTGTGGCAAGTCGAACAGCCCTGACGCTTATACAACAGCTTGCCGCGCTCTAGGGGGTCTTCCGGCTCTTGAATCGCTTTTGCCAACGCTTTTTGGTACTCAGCTTCAGAAACTACCTTGACCTTGGCCAACATTTGGCTGTGGTTATCACCACAATACTCGGTGCAAAACAAATCATAAGTGCCTTCTTTGGTCGTATGGAACCAAAGGTAGTTGTATCGACCAGGCACCACGTCCCGCTTGGCTCGGAAAGCTGGTATGTAAAAACTGTGCAAAACATCATCGGATCGCATGATCATCTTGATGTCGCGGTCCACAGGCAGTACCAAAATCGGCAACTCCTTGACCACCGAACCTTCAACGGCAGCGACCTCGTGCTCACCCCCGTTGTCATACTTAAACGCCCATTGCCATTTCTTGGCAGTCACATTCACATCGATTGTGCCCTTGGGAATTCGGGACATGTCCAAATATCCCATCGCCCCTTCCCAAAAGATCCATACGACGATGATCGTGGGGACCACGGTCCATGTGATTTCGATCAAGTTGTTGTGGAGGGCTTCAGGGGATCCTCGATATCCTGGACGCTCACGGAATGCCCACATGAAGTATCCCATCGCAATGACGATAGGAACGAAAAACAAAACGCAGATCCACATGATGACGGTGAACAGAAAGTCCACTTGTGGGACGAATGACGACGCACCATCTGGAAACCAAGCGTAAGGTTGAACTTTGTCGGCTAAAATAAAATTCATGGCTTAATCTTTAGTCGTGTCGACCGAGGGATTTGAGTTGGACTCTTGGAAGCTAGGGCTAGCCTTTGTGCGGTAAAACCAATAAGGGACAGTCACAAGCAGCACGGCGATGACGAACACCCCACCACCTAATGACATCAGTCTTCTTGCACTCGCTGTGTACTTGTTTTCGTCAGGATCGTAGTGAACGCACCACAGGGCAATCATATCCAACGGGGTGCCGATTTTTCCTTCGCCTGCTTCCACAAACGCCATCTTCAAGGTCTTGGGGACAAACCCAATTTCAAAGACATACCGAGTTACTTTGCCGTTGGGGGATAGAAAAATCGCCGCCGACGGATGATTGTATTGCTTGTTCTTGGAATCGTAGGTGTAGTTGAACCCGACGGCCTGTGTCAATTGGCGGATACTTTCTGCAGTTCCAACCCAAAAATCCCAACCTTGGCTATCGTGGTGATCAAACAGGTCCTGAGCGTACTTATTCTTGGTGCTGTTGGCTCGCTCGCTGGATTCGGTAGGGTCGATGCTGATGGAAATCATTCGGAAATCTTTGCCCAACACCGGGTCTGGCATTTGGTTCAATCCCTGTACCAGCCCGTTCAATTGAGCGATGCACATCCCCGGACAATTCGAATAGTTCAAGGTAAGCATCACGGGCTTGCCCTCTTTGAGAACCTTGCTCAGGCTCGTCGACTCCCCCTTGGAATTCGTAAAGACCAAGTGGTCAGGGATCTGAATTCCTAATCGCTGGTCGATTCCAACACCTTCCATCGCTTTCGGCAGAACATTATCTGCCGCATCGCATGGAGCACCTATCGTCGACATTGCCGCAATCAAAAACGACAGAACAGCCGATGTCATCGGACTTACGCGTCTACCTTTCTTGCTGATCAATGTGACGAACATCGGTTCTACTTTAAGCTCCCTGAGCGGGCGCAAGCTCCTTCAAAATAATCTCTTGAGCACGATCGATCGGGATGTAGATGACATCCTTTTTGGCTGGCTCTTTTCCTTTTTCAGGCGGTGGGGCGCTCTCGTCGATCACCCTTTCCTTCTTATAACCGCTCAATGAATCCAATTGTTCACGCTGAGCGATCGCGGGCTTATCAAGTTCCGAACCAACACGCCCGGCCTTTTCATCCGTCCAGGTGACCATGTTGTAGCAAAGAGCTTGAAGCAACTGCAAAAGCACAATCAGGATGATGATGCTCAAGATCGCCCAGTAAGCGATCATTTTCGTGTTGAGATCGTCGTAACGAGCCATGGTATCTGTTGGTTTAAATTACAGGAGTGGATTGGCGTAGGTCAAAGCTTCTGGCAGTCTGGGATCCTTCATCGGGACCAGCGGTGCCTTGGCCGCTCGGACCAGGAACAATGACAAGAAGATTGCGAACATTCCAGCACCTCCGATGAAGTGACCCACCAAGGCGATGAAATTCGCCGGACCCGCATTGGGCATCACCAAAAAAGTCATGTCCAACCAGTGCACGACGATCGCCCAAGCGGCCCAAAAGGTCAGTCCAAGCCTGTGACGACGCACGTGGCGACTAATGGTCCCAAGGAAAGGGATCGCAAAGTGCAATGGAATCAACGCGTAAGCCAAGTACTGCCATCCGTCTTTCAGGCGAACCGCAAACCAATACGTCTCTTCAGGGATGTTTCCATACCAGTACAAGAGCAACTGGGAAAAGGCAATGTAGGACCAAAACATGATGAAGCCAAACATGAACTTACCCATGTCATGGAAATGCTCGACACTGATGAACGCTCGAACCTTTCCAGCGTTTTGCAACGCCATGGAGATCAAAATCATGGTAGCAAAGAAAGCCATCATCCCTGCGGCAAATACATACACTCCAAATATAGTGCTGTACCAGTCCGCATCGATACTCATCACCCAATCGAAAGCCGCGAAGCTGACCGACAGCGCGAAAATCATGATGCACGGTCCTGCCCACTTTTGACGAGCCAACGAATGCTCAACATCCCCGCTCTCGTCCTGCTTGCGGCTATGTCCGTAAAAGAACCAAGCCATCGCGGTCCAGAGACCAAAGTACAGCACCGAACGAATCGTAAACCATTCCTTGGTCAAGTACCCAATGTCGATCTTGGCCTTGACCACGCTCGAATGCACCTGCTCAGGAGCGTTCCACTCGTAGGGAACACTTCGGCCAGACCATACTGCTACCAAAATCGGGACGAAAAGAACCGCAAGAAACGGGATGGTCCACATCAACAATTCCGCGATCCGACGGATTGACGTGCTCCATCCAGCACGCGAAACGAACTGAATCAGAATGAAAAACAAAGCCCCTAAGGCAATCGTCATGATGAACATGAAGTTCGCCAAATACGAGTGGATCAGATGCTTAAACTCCGCCGACTCTCCACTGCCCTGGCCTTTCATGAAAATGCCTAACACCGCACCGATGAACACCAGAATCAATCCCAAGGTGAACAAAGTGGATGCTTTCCACTTCGCGGGCAACTCAATCGTTTCTAAATCGTACTTGGAGGTCATTTCAGTTTTGAATCCGTTGGATGTCTTCAATTCGTTGGTCTCTGGGACAATTTATTGTCCGTCGGTTTTCGGGGCTTGAGCGTCCGTCAATCCGCTGCGTTGCTCAACCGGCACATCTTCGATCTTCGCATTCCTGGAACGTTGTAGCGCCCTAACGTACAGCACAATCGACCATCGTTCCTGAGGCGTGAGCGACGAGGCATACGAAGCCATCTTTCCTTGGCCTTTGGAGATCGTGTGGAATATCTGTCCGACAGGCTGCTTCTGAACTCGATCCGCATGCAGAGAAGTCGGGGTCGTCCAAGTATCCTGAGCCAAGCTTGCGGCTCGTTTGGCAACCAATCCGTCACCAAACCCCGCGTATCCATGGCACGCCGAGCAATAAGTCTCGTACTTGGTCTTACCCAACTTGATGTTGGCTTCATTAGCCTCAACGGGAAGCTTCTCCAACCACGGCAAATTCAGTGCCGTTCCACCATCGCCACCGGCTGGTGGTTGAAGCGTCTCCAAGACCGTATCGGTCGCCGATACGTAGATTTGCCTTGGGCCATCTACCGACGAAACTTTCATCGGATCGTAACCCAGATAAAAAGGGTCTTCATTGGTCAACTGTCCCCGAGACACCGTCCCAGGAACCTGAGGTCGCATCGAGCGCCCATCCTTGAAAATGGTTGTGGTTTGCTGCGGCTTCTTCTTGGGCTGAAAGTCCATGTCAAAGAAGACGTGCCAACGGGGTAGATCGCTGAAACTAGCTCGCATGTTCAAGACAATCGCCGCTGGGATCAGACCTGCAAGCACCAACAATAACGAGCCGAGCAAAATCCCCCTCGGTAGCTCGCTTGGACTCGCATCCTCGAGCACTTCATCCAAAGACGATGGATGAACCGACGACAGCAACTCCCGCACCGACTCTCGGTTGTAATACTTGTCGGTCGAATCGACGTACAAGAAAAATCGGTCGTCCGTGGCTCGATCGAACTTGGGATTCGTAAACACCGGATTGCTGAATTTCGGCAATCCGTTGAGCGCCAACATCCCAAGGACCGAAGTGAAGGCAGAGAACAGAATGGTCAGTTCGAAAGATACAGGAATCGAAGCCGGAGTGATCCCGAAGGGCTTGCCCGAGATGATGTACTTGTAATCGACCCCATTCATCCACCACTGCATCAGCAATGCGGTGCACAAACCTGTCAATCCCGCGCACAAAACAATGAAGGGGAGAATCGTTGGCTTGATTCCCAACGCATGATCGATGCCGTGCACAGGAAACGGTGTGAACGCGTCGGTCTTGGTGTAACCGGCATCCCGAACCTTCTCGGCAGCATGGAGCAAGTCGTGTTCGTTTTCGAACTCCGCCATCCATCCGCATGCCTTAGGAGGCCGTGGCTCCTTGGTCGCTTTGCTATTGTGATCGTTGTGGCTCATATCGTTAATCGTTGGTTATCGTTTTGGATGTCCAAGCTTGTGTGGTTGAGTGCCCGTCGGGTGTTGTACCGCGTGGATCCGCTGCGTGAAATTTAGTGCCCGTGAGTCGTATGTGGATCTTTGCCCTGCAGTTCGGCTAGAACTGCAGCCTGCGCATGATCGGCATGCTCCTGAGCGGACATCACACCCTTGACTTCCGAAATGGCAATCGTAGGCAGATAGCGACAAAACAGCAGGAAGAGAGTTAGGAACACTCCAAAGCTGCCAAAGAACATCAAGCCGTCATAGAGCGTCGGTGAATAGTATCCCCACGAACTCGGCAAAAAGTCACGGCTCAAGGAGGTCACTGTAATCACGAACCGTTCGAACCACATGCCGATGTTCACAAAGATCGACACCACCCACATGGCGACCAAATTGGTTCTAAACCACTTGAACCAAAACAACTGCGGGGAAATCACGTTGCAAGTCACCATGATCCAATAAGCCCACCAGTAGGGTCCAAACGCTCGGTTGATGAACGTAAAGCTTTCGTATTGGTTCTGGCTATACCAGGCCATAAAAAACTCGGTTCCATAAGCAAGTCCTACCAGCGAACCGGTCGCCAGAATGATCTTGTTCATGTTGTCCAGGTGACGAAGCGTGATTAGGTTCTCAAGCTTGTAGATTTTCCGCATAGGAACCAGAAGCGTCACCACCATCGCGAACCCGGAGAAAATCGCACCGGCAACGAAGTAAGGTGGGAAAATGGTCGTGTGCCACCCCGGTAACTGGGAAACGGCAAAGTCAAAGCTAACGACCGTGTGCACCGAGAGAACCAGGGGTGCAGCAAGTGCCGCAAGCAGCGTGTAAGCTTTTTCGTAAACGAGCCAATGCCTCGATGATCCCGTCCATCCCAAGCACAAAAGCCCGTAAATGAACCGCTTCAACGGCGATTTGGCGCGATCCCTGTAGGTAGCCAAATCAGGAATCATCCCCATGTACCAAAACACCAAAGAGGTCGATGCGTAAGTTCCAACGGCGAAAACGTCCCAAAGCAAGGGACTGCGAAACTGCGGCCACATCCATAGGTTCAAGCTTGGATATGGCAACAACCAGAACGCCAACCAAGCCCGACCGACGTGGATGCCAGGATAAATCGCAGCACAGATAACGGCAAAAATCGTCATCGCCTCGGCTGCACGGTTGATGCTCGTTCGCCAGTTCTGACGGAACAAAAATAGAATCGCAGAAATCAGCGTTCCGGCGTGACCAATACCAACCCAGAACACAAAGTTCACAATCGGCCAGGCCCAGAACACTGGGCTCATATTACCCCAGATCCCAACCCCTTTGTAAATCAAAAAGCCAATCAAACTTAGGAACATCACCGCAGTCAATGAAGACATGCCAAAAAGAATCCACCAAATGCTTGGTTGCGGATCCTCTGCGACACGACATACCATCTCAGTAACCGACGAATAAGTCTGATTACCGGTGATCAACGGCGCTCGACGTCCCGGGATATCACCCGTGTTGTCAATTTCGCGTGGGTTGTAGGAGCTAGGTACTGATGCCATGATTTTCTAGTTCTTAGTGATCGTGTCCGTGCGATTCGCCATGCTCATCATGTCCACCATGAGCATCATGGCCAGGACGGGGTGGGTGTAGCTGGCTTGCTGTCGCAAGCCGCTTGGGCACATTCCGAATCCTCGATAAATACAAGGTTCGCGGTTTGATGTTCAATTCCTCAAGAACAGCGTAATTTCTAGGGTCGTGATGCAGGCCATACACTCGACTCGAATGATCATTCAGATCCCCAAAGACAATTGCGCCGGTGGGACAAGCATCCTGACAAGCAGATCTGATGTCTCCATCGTGAACCTTGCCATCTCCCTTGGATCTTGTATAGATCTTGCCGTTTTGAACTCGCTGGACGCAATAAGTGCATTTCTCCATCACCCCTCGTCCACGAACCGATACCTCCGGATTCAAAACCAACGATTGGAGCTTCTTGGAAGCTTGCTCACGCTTGTCCTGCCATCCGTAGAAATAACCGTACTCGTCGTTGTAATTGAAGTAATTGAATCGACGAACTTTGTAAGGACAGTTGTTGGCACAATATCGGGTTCCGATGCAACGGTTATAAGCCATCGCATTGATTCCCTCTTCGGTGTGCACAGTGGCCGCGACCGGGCAAACTTGCTCGCAAGGTGCCGTTTCGCAGTGAGCACATGCCATCGGCTGCATCACAACCTTCGCGTCAAGCGGCTTATGAATGCCCGATTGCGACTTCGAAGGATCAACGTCAGCTTGGAAGTATCGGTCGATCCGCAGCCAATGCATTTCACGGCCACGGAGAACTTGCTCTTTGCCTACGATCGGAACGTTGTTCTCAGCTTGGCAAGCCACCACGCAAGAATTGCAACCGGTGCACTTGTTCAAATCGATCGCCATCCCCCACTTGTGATTTTGCTCGACATTGGGTTCCTTCCAAAGCGACTTGTTTTCAAAGTGGTGCTCGACAACCTTTTGGGTGAATTTCGGGTCTTCTTTGTATTCGAACAATGTTCCTTCACGCACCAACTGCGGAGCCCGCTTGGCCGTTTCAGACATTCCCAAGTCGTCCAACGCAAAGTGGTCTTGGGTCGTCGCAAGACGGTATGGCTCCCCAGTGGGCTTAACCATGACTCCGGTGTAAAGCGCCGCTTGATTCCAGCGTCTAAAACCGGATAGATCCGTTCCGACCGCACCAGAAATCGTCCCCCCAAACTCCTTGGTTCGACCATAGCCAAAGTTGACGGTAAACGACCCTTCGGCATGTCCGGGTACCACAAACACCGGCAGCTTGACCTTGGAATCACCCACCGAAAGCAATGCCATCTTGCCTTGCTCAAGCCCCAGTGCTGCGGCCGTCGCAGGTGAGCAAATCGCGGCATTGTCCCACGTCAATTTGGTGACCGGATGCGGACATTCCTGCAACCATCCATTGTTCCCAAGACGCCCGTCGTAGACAGTGTCGCTTGGCAAAACCAATACTTCTAAATTCGAGGTCTCCATCCCTAACGATAGCGGAGTGTCCGGCAACAAATAATTTCGAACCTTGACCAATCCACCTACGACTTCATTCTGTGGATCCGCAGGAACTTGCGCCTGAAGCTCTTTGGCATCCGCGTTGAGTTGGCCTTGGAAAAGCTTCGACTCCGAAGAAGCCATAAATCCTGCGTGCAAGGCTTCTCGCATTTTGCGAAGGTTCGCAAGCTGCTCGTTACTTCGCTTGACCGTTGTGTCGGTACCAAACAGCTTCTCGGCTGTATCGGAGATCACCACACTTGCGGGCAATTCGTCGACCGAAAGACCTGCTAGCATCACCAATAGCTCGGTGGCTGTCTTGCCACCTAGCAATGGAGCGATCGTCGGTTGGCAAATGCTGTAAGTGCCATCCATCGCCCGAACATCACCCCAAGACTCCAAAGGATGGCAAGCGGGAACCGTCCAGTTGGAGTGATAAGCCGTCTCGTCATCGTACTGCGACAAATAAACCACATCGCCAATCTTGGCCATCGCTGCAGCAAGGTCGATGTCACCCGAAACACTGAAAACAGGGTTGGGGGCAAGGATCCAAAGCCGGCTATACTTGGCAGCGTCGGCTACGAAATCGTCGAGTTTCATCGACTTAATTCCGTTGATATCCGAAGGATTTTCGTAGATCTTGACCGTCTTGCCGATGTTACCAAGCTTGCTGTTGATTCGTAAAACTGCAACTTGTGCAGCCAGCGAATGGTGAGATCCCACCGCCAATACCGATGAACCTTTGTTCGCCAACAAATCGCTGGCGATGCTCTCAACAGTACGAGCGATCTTTTCGTCGCTGCTAAGGTTGTCGATAGTTGTCGACTCTTCTTTATCTTCAACAATCGTACCTGCATCAATCGCTTGCTCAATCCGGTTGAGCAACGAATCGATCTGCGACGCTTGCAAAGCCAATCGGAAATCTGCTGCAGTGCCTGTGACCGAGTACTGCGACTCTACGCTGTAGAGACGGTTCATCCACTCCCCGGCAGGATCGCGATGGTTGGCATACTGTCGGGAGTACTGAACCGCATTGGGGTCACTGCCCAAGAGATCCGAGTCCAAAGCCACGATGACCTTGGCTTGCTCCAAGTCGTAGACCATCGAGCAGTTGGTAGCTCCTGCCGCATCGAGCGCCTTGCCAACATTGCCAGAAAACACCGACTCGTACTTCACGACGGTCGCTTCTGGATACTTTTTCATGACTTCCTTGAGCACCGTCCAGAAACTCGGACTGCGGGTTGGCTCAATGAGAATCGCTAAGCCTTTCCCTGTGCCAATCAAAGAAGCGTTGCGAGAGGCATAGGTGGTAAACGCATCCCAAGTTTGTTTGCGGTCATCGTCGCTCTCGCTGTTGACAACCGTTGGCCTGGACTTGGCTTTCGACCTGTTGAGGACCACTCCGATGCGGTCCTGATCGTACAGCGACAGAATCGCCGCTTGAGTGAATACGTCCGTGCCCGCAGAAGCCAGCTTCTTGTTTCCTGCGGTCTCTTTGGGCTGGTATCTCGAATACGCTGGATGATCTGCGTTGCCGTCGACCTTCAAAGGTCGTCCGTCCACGTTAGCCACCAGAGCGTGAACCACGCGTCCTGCCCATTCAAAGTTCGTTGCAAAGTGCTCTGGAATGCCCGGAATGCGGCCTTCGGGTCGCATCACAAACGCAGCGACTTCCTCGCGGTTGTATCGGCAACCCGAGAGCCCTCCAAGAGCGAGCGACGCCCCCATGAGTTGCAACCAGCGACGCCGCGATACACCTTCAGGAAACTCCGAAGCGGCCTGCGGAAATTCCCGATCCAGAAATTTTTGAAACTCAGGAGTCTTTTGAAGCTCGTCTAAGCTACGAAAATACCGAGTTCTGCTATCGATACCAAGTTGGCTCATCGGTGACAAACCGCACAGTTCGTTTGAGGGTTAATGTTGTTCTCTGCCCGAAGCTTTTTGCCCAATTCAAGCTGCTCAGCAGCGGGCAAACTCCAAGCTAGATTCGTGACTTGATCGACAGGGCGAAGATGGGGTTCTGGGTTCCTGTGGCAATCCAAACACCAAGCCATCGACTGGTTTTTGTCCTGATGAACAATCTCCATCTGGTCGACGCGACCATGGCAAGATACACAGGAAACACCCCGATTGACGTGGGCTGAATGGTTGAAATAGACGTAATCGGGCAACCGATGGATGCGCACCCAATCGACCGACTCCCCAGTTCTCCAACTCTCATGCAACGGCTTCAACTTAGGCGAATCCGAATGAATCGCCGACAACTTGGGTGCCGCCGGCTTGCCGTCGGCCCCTAGCGTCTTGGGACTGTGGCAGTTGATGCAAGTTTGTGTCGCAGGAATCTGCGAATGTGCGCTTTTATCCACCGAAACATGGCAATACTTGCAATCCATCTTGAGCTCGCCTGCATGCAACGCATGGCTAAACGGTATCGGTTGCAACGGTCGGTAGCCGGTATTGAGCGTCTCAGGGCTTGTTGCCCCCAAGAATAAAACGCTGGCGTAAGCCCCACCGGCAAGGATTAGAAAACCGAGCAATGCCAAAAGTTTGTTTGTCCACCTTGGAAATAAAAATCGTTGGGACATAGGTTTGGACTGACTAAGTTGGAAAACGTTGGAAATCAGCATGAAAACCCAAAGAAAACGGAGCAGCGGCCCCTGGAGCCCAACCCATTTTCCGGTGCGTTGTAGTGTAGTATGAACCCGGATTTCACAAAAGGTAGGTAACCTCAGTGCCCGGTTCCGGAGTGGGCCTCATCGGCAACTTTCCTAGAAATCTATTGAAAATTCCATGCTTGAGCGGGTTTCGTGGCAATTCGTCGCACTTGCTAGGCGGGGCCAGGACCGAGCCCTTTATTCGCTAATCCCAGGTTTTCCGGATTATTCGAACTCCTCACCCGGTGCCTGACTTGCTTGGTCCGCATCCTCCGAAGAGCCGACGGTCGTATCGCTTTGATTTCGAGAAGCCCTGTAACGCGCTCGCGCCTCGGCGTACTTCTGACGATCCGGTGTGTTGGCCGCCAGCCACTGCTCAATGTCGCTTGCCGAGGGTGGACTCTGCACCGAGAGAACCATGAGCTTCTCAAGCTGCTTGCGACACCATCCGCACCCGGTCCCAGCTCCACCGCAGTGGGCAAGCTGGCTCGGTATTCTGACTTGATGGATGCGGATGTAGTTGAGAACTTTGCGGCAAGTGATATGGAAACACAAACATAGCTCGTCGTCGGCTTGCATACCAAATCTGATCCTTCTGTGCCCAATAGCCTTAGGCCCCGTTGGCCCTTACCCCTGCAAAGGGTCCGAATCGCTTTCGTGCTTGTACTTGTCGAGCTTACGGTACAACGTCCGCGCTCCAATATCCAACACTTTGGCCGCCTCTTCCCGATTTCCGGCGGTCAGTTTCAATGTCTCCTCGATCGCCCATCGCTCGATCTGATCCATAGTTTTCCCAATCAATTCGCTGGGCAATCCCTCACCTGCTCCTGCCGCATCCATCGCACCATTGGCAGCTGGATTTTTGTGTTCCCAAGCCCCTGCACTTGCCGTGCTGACCAATCCCTCCTCGTAGAGTTCCGGTGGCAAATCGTCCAAATCCAACTTGCCATCTGTGTCCAAGACAACCATGGTTTCCACGAAATTCCTTAGCTGCCGGATGTTGCCTGGCCAAGCATAACTGAGGAACTTGCGAGTCACCCCGGGAGTGAAATTGCACGGACCTCGATTGTGCCGCTTGATGAACTGCTTGCGGAAATGATCCATCAGCGGAACGATGTCGTCACGGCGTTCCCGCAGCGGGGGTAAATGCACCGTGACCACTTTGATCCGATAGTACAAATCATTGCGAAACTGCTCATCCTCGATCATTTTTTCCAAAGGCCGATTGGTCGCTGAAATCAATCGCACATTGATCTTGTGGGATTTGTTATCCCCCACCCGAGTGATCTGATGTTCCTCAAGCACCCGCAGCAGCTTGATCTGGGTGCTCATCGGCATATCCCCGACTTCATCCAAGAAAAGGGTCCCTCCATCGGCATACTGAAACGCCCCTTCTCGATCCGAGACCGCGTCGGTGAACGCTCCGCGAACATGCCCAAAAAGCTCGCTTTCTACCAGCGTCTCGGATACGGCTCGCACGTTCAAGGCCACCAATCGCTTCGCTTTTCGAGGGCTGTTCTGATGGATCGCCCTAGCGATCATCTCCTTGCCCGTCCCGCTTTCGCCAGTGATCAGAACCGTCGCATCCGTCGGTGCTATCCGCTTCAGACGATCGATCAATTGCTGCATTTGAGGACTGGCAAACACAATCCCCTCAAACCCAAACTTCTCATCAAGCCGCCGACGAAGGTCGATGTTGGTCTGCTTTAACTGAACCGCTTCGACGGCCTTGAGCGATATGGCCCGGAGCCGATTAGGCGTTATCGGCTTCTCCAGGAAATTGAAAGCCCCAAGCTGCATGGCTTCAACCGCCTTGGTCACCGTCGCATGTCCGGTGACCATGATCACGTAAGCTTCCGGAAGCAACTGCCGAGCCGTCGAGAGAATCTGCATCCCGTCGACATCGTTCATCACCAAATCGGTGATGACGACATCGTAAGTGTTTTGCTCAAGCATCCGCTTGCCCTCGGGCCCACTGGTGGCAACCGCGCAGCGGTAACCGACCTTCTCAAGGCTCTCGGTCATCGCCCGAGCATGGGCCGGATCATTGTCAACAATTAGAAAAGCAAATCGTTTCGGATCGATCTCCGTCGGGAGTTCGGTCTCGTTGCTCGTCACTGAATGCTCTTTGGCGTCGTCGATTTCCATAGGATCAAGTATACTCTGGGCACCTGACTTGCGAATGCCCCCCAAAATATTGCCTTCCATTCATTGCAGCCACGGTAGGAACCCGGATTTATGTCGGAAAACCAGAAAGATTGCCAGTGCGTAACAACCCTCTGCCGCGGTGTCCGAGGGGCAACGACGGTAGAAGCCAACACGCGAGAAGCGATCCTCAAGTCAACCCGCCAACTGCTGGCCTTAATCATCCGCCGAAATGGAATTGAAACCAAAGACATCGCCAGCGCGATCTTTACCGTTACCAGGGATCTCGATGCCGAGTTTCCCGCCCTGGCCGCCCGCCAAATGGGCTGGTTGGATGTTCCATTGCTGTGTGGATATGAAGTCGAAGTTCCCGGATCCCTCAAGTCTTGCGTTCGAATCCTCCTGCACTGGAATACGAACCGCTCCCAAACCGACATCCACCATGTCTATATCCACGATGCCATCGCGCTTAGACCTGATCTGAGCAAACTGCCACCGGTCGACTGGCGGGAACTCGAGGAATGGATCTCTCAACAGATGGCAACCCGAGACCCCAAGTAATCAAAATCCCCTAAGGTTCACTCCCCCGATGCATCTGCAATGGACCAAAAGCCACTCGACCAGCGCCCTTCACGCCGCGGAATGCCTGTGCCGATTTGCTCCCCAAATCCACGATGAAAACCTCTTTGCAAAACTCGGTCCACCGGCCAAAGAACTAGGTATCTGCCTGCAAGACCTAGACCCACACGGCTCGAACCGACTCTGGGCACCCTTGGTCATCCTCGGATCAAAGATCGGATCCAACAGCGCTCTTGCCAATCAACTGATCTCCGATCATACCGCCGGATTCGTCGAGCAATCGCTGGCTCAGCGACTCATCGGCTCGATCACCGAAGTCGAAGCCGCCTTTAAATTGCTCTTTCCCAAATACCTCGATCAGTTCGAATACCGTATCAAACCCCTCCAAGATCAATGGTTTGGATACGGTGGCGGTTTTATGGCTCACCTTCGACGCTTGACTCACTGCGATTCCTATGTCCGCGAAGCCTCCGTGGTGGCTGTCCAGCCCATCCTCGGCGGTGCAGGCCGCGCGGTTGCTCAGTACCAATCGGTCCACATCGAAGCCGTATTGACCAACCCACTGCCGGAACTTCCCGAAGTTATCCGCTTAGGCTGGCTGCTCTCTCAACTGGTAACAACCCCCTTTCGCTCCCAATCAGGCCTTGCTCCCGAAGCCTTCGATCGCCTCATCCCCATCGCAATGCTCGCCCCAGCCCTTGCATGCGGTGAAGTTCTCGAACTGACCAAATGCAATGAGTCGGTCGCCGAGTTAGCCATCGAGAACTGGAATATTCCAATCCCCACGAAATATGCCGAAGATTCCGGCCTCGTCGGAACCGTGATGGATTGGTGGGAGACTTGCCTAAGCTCCAAACCGGAATGGTCCGTCGCCCTGAAGGCACTTGCGCATCGTCTCAGGATCGAGCCAATCCAATCGGTCTGAGAAACGACCCACATAAGCTCGCTTAGTAGGGTCCTGGCAATTCACCACAAACATCTCCCCAGCTTCGACGCTGTACAAAGCGTCCTGCTGGAACTGAACTCCAATCCTGCAACCTTCCTCGCAATTTAGATCGACAAGCCAACTCGGCTCTGCATGATCCAAACTTGGTGAGTATCCGATCAAGCGAACCAAACTGCATTGCAAATTCGTTCGTAGGAGCGATTCTAAAGCCAGGTCGGATTGCCTGTTCTTCTGATCGGCCCAAACCTGACCCGTCGTTGCATATCCACTGAGAATCACCCCGAATTCCATCAAGCTGCGCGCAGGCTCTTCCACCCAAAATCGCGTCGAAAAATAAGCTGGCAGAAAAGACCATTCCACGTCGTTTGAGCCTCTTGTAACACGGGCCTATCTAGACCGTAGGTCGGTGTACTCATTAAGCCCAGCCCCCACACCGGGCAAAACCCCCATTTTACCTGGGGGTGCAACCGAAGCTTTGCCTATTGGACCGCGTTGGCACTCAACTCTCGTCAAGCTGTTTTTTAAGCCGTGCAACGCATCGCTGGATCAGCATTCGAACGTCGTCCTTGGTTCGACCAATCTTCTCTCCAATCTGCTCAAAAGTCATGTCGTGCTCAAATCGCCACGACAAAACCCGTTGAATCTCCGTCGGTAACTCCTGGACGGCCGTCATGACCCTGCGAAAATGCTCCTCGTCCACCAAAGTATCAAGCTGAGATCCGTCCACTCCGACGATCTGACGGATTTCATCCGAAGTGATCTCTGTGTCCGGGACCTCTCTTCGCACATCACGCTTTTTGGATCTGATAAATCTTCTGCGCAAATCCTCGATCTTGCTCAATAAGATTCTTCGCAAATAGCCACGGACCTCTTTCGGATTCTTAGGCTCGATCCGATCGAACTTGGCCCGCGCCGCTTGCAACGCCTCCTGGATCACATCGGAGTCGTCGATCTTCTGGACCAACTCCTTGTCGATCTCTTTGGCAGCAATCGACTTCAATAATGGTTTGTATTTCTGAATCCAATCGTGCAGTTCAGGATCGCTCATCGCTCAATACTTGCGCACTTACCAAGTCCTAGATGGGAATTGGAAAGGGCGTTCGGGGTAAGTGGATTGTTTGAGTTGGATCTGGAGGTTAAACCCGATAGAGCAAGGCGACGCAATGAGCCACAGCTAACTCGCCACGGCCTACCTCACCAACTCCCTCGCCTGTCTTTCCTTTCAGACTCACAAGGGAATCTTCCACCCCAAGTATCTGAGCTATCCGTTGGATCATTTCCGTTTTCAACGACGATAGCTTGGGCTGCTCTAACAAGATAACACAGTCCAAGTTTACAATATCCCACCCAGCTTGTCGAACTTTCGCCATAGCCAAACTCAGCATTTCCCCGGAATCTCGCCCCCGATTTTCCTCGCGGTCGTTAGGGAACAACTGCCCAATGTCCGGTAAACTCGATCCACTGAGCAACGCGTCGGTGATCGCATGCAACAGCACATCCGCATCGGAATGCCCGACAAAATGTCGGCCCTGCTGGACAACCACCCCGCCAAGGATCATCGTTCCACCAGACTCGATGCGGTGCGAGTCGTACCCGATGCCAACTCGAAGCGATCTAGCTAATAACCCCAGTTGATCCATCGCCGATCCTTCGCTTTCGTCGACCTACCCGAAATCCTACACCCCAGTTGGATTGAAGTACTCGGGTTCACTCCCCTGGATCCACTTGATGTTGCAACCGATACTCGGAGTTTGCTTCTCTGGGACCGGCGCACCCGAAACGATGGCATCCAACGCTGCACGCAAATCGGCCCCCGTAACGGGCTCGCCATTGCGAGGCCGAGAATCATCGATCTGACCCCTGTAAACCAACTTCAACGATTCGTCGAAGACGAAGATGTCAGGCGTACAAGCCGCATGATAAGACTTCGCGACCGCTTGGCTCTGATCGTACAAATAAGGGAACTGATAACCCTGCGTCTTGGCCTCGATCTTCATCGCCTCAGGACTGTCGTCCGGATGCGTCGAAATGTCGTTGGAGCTGATCCCCACAAAATGGACCCCCTTCGGACGATAGTCGTTGTAAAGACTGACCAACTGACTTGCAATATGCTTGACGAATGGGCAATGGTTGCAAATGAACATCACCACCAAAGCCTTCCCACCGCTGAGATCGGCAAGCGATACCTCCGAGCCATCAATGTTGGGCAAGCGGAAATCAGGAGCTCGGGTGCCCAAAGGCAACATCGTACTTGCGGTCTTGACCATCGAATTGAGTTTCCGTGATGCGAGAGATTTAACGTAGCCAAATCGATCGAGAGTATACCCAATCGACAAGGGAGTCTGCAAGCATCCTGCCTATGGTCTACCTAGGCAAACAACTGTTCGGGCAAACGACTACAGGGGAAATTACGACCCACCATCCGATTCGGGCAGATCCTTTTTGCTCTTGTCCAACCCTGCCCGTTCCATCAAAGACGATCTCAACGCGATTTCAATTTGATCATCATCCCCCGGTGGTTGACCAGTAGCTCCCAACTCCTCAGGGTTGTACCGTATCTCGTACTGATGCTTGGCAATCGAAACAATCACTCCAGGATCCAATCGCTTGCGCGTGACTCGATACCCATTGACTTTGGTCCCATTGCGGCTGTCCAAATCCTTAACAAACCAGTACCCCTGCTCAAGGGTCAAACGGCAATGCTGGCCAGATACATTCGGAAACCTCAGCACGATGTCGCAGGTCTCTCGCCTTCCGACCAAAATCCTGGGCTTCTTCAGCGGAATGTCTTCTCCGCCACCTGTCGGTACCAAAAATCCCATGTTTGCCATGATGGGGCGCTCGCAGCGAGTGATGTTTCTACTATACCAAAACGCTTGGTCGTGTTAGAAATTTACGAAGGAATCTGCCCAGCGTCAAATATCAAGCCCTTATTTATCCCCTACCAACTACGAATTATGCCAAAAATTACCGTCCTTTTCGGCGCTCTGCTAACTGGGATTTCGTTGCTGATCCTGGCAATCAATCAAACCTTTTCCAGCCCCAGTATCTTTATCCCCGCCGCCATAGGCCTTCCTCTGATCGTCCTAGGGATCCTCTCAGAGCGTCTCCCAAACAAACGCAAGCTCTTGATGCATATCGCTGTGACGATCGGTCTACTAGGTGCATTGGCTTCCCTTGTTCCCATCAAAAAGCAACTCACCGAGCTGACAAGCGGCAACGCGTTGGATCCAGTCCGTGCCGGCTCGGTCTTCTCGATGGCAATCCTCTGTGCCACGTATGTTTTCCTCTGCGTCAAGTCGTTTATCAACGCCCGCAAAGCCTTGCCGACAAACTCCGAAGATTCCAAATCCGCAACTTAGGAATTCCCTATCTTGCCCATTCCGGCAAACATTCCCCAAACCCTGGTCATCGCGCTCGATAAGTACGGGACCCTCTGCTCCAGCTCCCTGTTCGATGCGTTAGGACCAAGCGAAACGATCGAAGCTTGGTTCGAACCCAACCTCAATCACCAGCTCCAATTCCAATCCAGCCTGGTGATTCTGACCCGTAACGCTCTGTACGCTTGGGATCGGCAAACAGACGCTTGGAAACGATGGACTCTCGACCCAAGCGTCCAACTTCGAAAGATCGATCGAGCAGGTCTAGGTGTCCTGGAACTCTTCGACGACCAAAGCCTCATCGCTCACTGGCGATACACGGCTGCCGAAGCCAACGGGGCCGCGTCGATCGTTACCGAATACCAAAAAATTCGATCTGGCGAAATCGATGCCAACGACGCTTCGATCTGCCCTTCCTGCGGGGGACCGATGCTTGACGGCCAAGTCCTCTGCTCCAACTGCGCGCCGACTGCCGTTCCAAGCACCGTTCGATCGCTGATGCGTCTGACGCGGTTTGCTACCCCACGCGCCTGGATGATCGCAGGCGGTTTCGCCCTAACGGTCCTTAGCACCACCGCAGCCATGATCCCGCCGCTGCTGACCAAACCGCTGATGGACAAGGTCTTGATCCCCCACCAGAGTAAACTCGAAGCGAGATTCGATCTGGTGCCTTGGCTGCTGGGGGGCATGCTACTTGCCGCGCTGCTTAGTTGGGCTCTGAGCTGGGCGAAGACCTACGTCATGGCGACGATCTCCGAACGGATCAGCGCCGACCTTCGCAATGCCACCTACGGCCATCTCCAAAAACTTTCCCTGGAATTCTTCGGTGGAAAACGTACCGGCGACCTGATCTCACGCGTCAGCGACGACACCCAACGCATCTGCGATTTTCTTTCCATCCACGT
Source organism: Planctomycetota bacterium (assembly GCA_018969045.1). GTDB lineage: Bacteria > Planctomycetota > Planctomycetia > Pirellulales > Pirellulaceae > JBKCUI01. The sequence goes on from JAGWZB010000017.1 coordinate 25,765, forward strand.
CGTCGATTTCGCCACCGATATCATCATGATCGTCATCACAGCGATCCTCCTGATCTGGCTCGATCCAACGATGGCACTAGTCGCCCTGCTCCCCTTCCCCTTCATCGCTTGGATCGTCGCAAGAGTCCAAGCTCGCATGCGCGCTGGATTTGCTCGCGGTAGCTCCGCTTGGGCCGAAATGGTGAATGTTCTTGCCGACACAATTCCCGGAATTCGGGTCGTTAAAGCCTTTGCGCAAGAGAATCGCGAAGTCGGACGATTCCAACAACGCAATGATCATGTTCTGAATGCCAACGACCGCGTCAACCGACTATGGGCCGCCTTTGCTCCCATCATCACCCTGCTAACCGATATCGGATTGCTGATCATCTACGGCTTTGGTGCCTACCAAATCGCTAAAGACAACCTCACCGTCGGTGACCTGTCGGTATTCCTGATGTGGGTCTCCAGACTCTATCTGCGACTTGATGATATGAGCCGCTTGATAGCAAACGCCCAACGCACCGCCGCGGCAACCCACCGTATTTTTGAAATTCTCGATCGCGTTCCAAGTGTCGCTGAACCTCTAAACCCCGTCGAACCAGGTCGCATCCAAGGTAAAATCGAAATCCAGAAAATCACCTTCAGCTACGGGGCTCGCCAAGTCATCCACGATGTGAACTTGGTAATCCAACCCGGTGAAATGATCGGACTAGTCGGTCCCAGCGGTGCCGGGAAAAGCACTTTGGTGAACCTAGTATGCCGTTTCTACGACGTCGCAAGCGGTGCCATCCTCGTCGATGGTATTGACATCCGTCAGTTCCCAATCAGCCAATACCGCAGCAACATCGGGATCGTTCTCCAAGAACCCTTTCTGTTCTTCGGCTCCATCGCCGAAAACATCGCCTACGGCAGACCCAACGCCTCACGCGAACAAATTATCGCCGCAGCACGAGCCGCTAAAGCACACGATTTTATTCTCAAACTCACCGATGGCTACGACTCGCTCGTAGGGGAACGCGGTCAGTCCCTCTCAGGCGGCGAACGTCAACGCATCTCCATCGCCCGAGCACTTCTGACCGACCCGCGTATCCTGATCCTCGACGAAGCGACCTCGGCAGTCGATACCGAAACAGAACGCGAAATCCAAGAAGCTCTCGATGTTCTAGTCCAAGGCCGCACGACCATCGCTATCGCTCACCGCCTAAGCACCCTGCGCAAAGCCAAT
>JAGWZB010000018.1 GCA_018969045.1 Planctomycetota bacterium
AGCGACTGACTGGAGTTGGCATCCAGATGGACCAGCGCGAGAAAGAGCAGATTGCACAGACGGTTGGTTTAGGTGCGATCAAGTACGCGGATCTAGCCCACAATCGGACCAGCGACTATGTATTTGACATGGACAAAATGGTGCGGCTCGAGGGCAATACGTCGGCTTACATTCAGTATTCCTACGCGCGGATTCGGAGCATTTTGCGCAAGGCCCAGGACAAGGGCTACCGGCCCTCGGATTGGGAGCAAGTCTCGTTGCAACTGACGGAAGCCTCGGAGTTGGCCTTGGCGTTGCATTTGGTTCGCTTCGAAGAGATGCTTCATCAGTCGATGCAGGACTACACACCGAACTTGATCACCGAGTATTTGTTTGAATTGGCCAAGCACTTCAGTAGTTTTTATGACCAGTGCAGCGTTCTTAGCGCCGATACGGCCGACGAAGCGTTAACGCGGTTGAAGCTTTCATCCTTGGTAGCAAAGACGCTTAGGGTAGGACTTGAACTGCTGGGCATCGGCGTGGTTGAGCGGATGTAGCAGCGGTGGGCCTGGCACGCGGCTGTTTGGCTGTTTCCATACGCCTTACGCCCTCAGGCGTAAGGCGTATGGCTTAAGCCCCTTTTTACCGGCCAGTATCCTAGGCAGGATTCGAACCTGCGACCTCAGCTTTAGGAAAGCCGCGCTCTATCCAACTGAGCTACTAGGACAGCTTGCAATAAATATACTGAAAAAATGCCCTCTGTTGAGCTCCAAACAACGGAATTTTCTAAGGCACCACAGTGCGGGACCATCCCCATAAAAAAACTTTGATGTTGGGTTTAGTTCTTCCACCCCACCGGCGTATTGGGCAGTAGCCACCTATCGGCGTGTACTGCGAGCTGCAAAAGGATGGTTCCCAAGACGGTAGGATCCTGTGTGTGTCTCGGCGTTGGGATTTCCTGACGCACTCGGTTCGGCTCAACGTAAATCAGCCAATTAGTCTGCAAATTACCGCAAGCCGCTTCGATCAACCATCGTCATCGCAGCGGTTCAATCAGCCATCAAGTACGAGTACGAAGAAATCCAAAGCGATGCACGAACTTACGTTTCACCCACAATAATTCCTGAAGAACCCTATCGCTTATGTCCTCAGCGCGGGCGAATCTATCAATCAAGACCTAACATTACCAGGCCAATAGTTTTGCAGCCGCGATGCACATGACGATCGACAAGAGGATTCTTGCCCAGCGAACCGGTAGCTTAAAACTGCCAAGCGTCGCGCCGATGCTGCCACCGATGACGACAAAGATCGCTAGCCAGTGCCATCCTGCAGGCATGCTGCGACCCGAGCTGGCTAGCCCCGCAAGTCCAGAGACCGAATTGACCAAGATGAACACCGCCGAGACCGCCGAAGCCGTCTTGGTCTTGGCCCAGCCCATCCATAACAAAAGTGGCGAGAGGTAGATTCCACCCCCGGTCCCAGTTAGACCGCTTAGGAGTCCCAGTCCGGCTCCAGCAGCAATCGCTAAGGGCTTTGTGGGTTGGGCGGTCGGCTCGTCGACTCGGATGGGAAAGAGCAACCAAAGCGCCGATCCGGCCAGCACCAAACCCAAGAGGGCTTTGAACCAGTCCAGTGGCAAGGACCAATACCCACCTAGAAACGCCATGGGGGAGGCCAGAAGTGCGATCGGCCAAAAGAGTTTCCACGAGAAGTGGCCAGCTCGATAAAACTGAATCGAAGCGATGGAGGCGACCAAGATGTTCAGCAGCAGTGCCAAGGGTTTGATACGCTCGGGAGCAAAACCTGCTAGGGTCATCAAGGCGATGTATCCCGAAGCCCCAGCGTGTCCAACGCTTGAGTAGAGCCAAGCGATCAGGGCGACTGCTGCGCCTAGGAACAGGTCGCCAGTGGGGCTAGTCATCCACGGGGCTACTTGTTTTGAAGCCTAGGGAGCAAAACTCTCTCGACCCACTTGGTATCGACGGTGCCTTGCACGAATTCCGGTTGAGCCAGGACGGTTTTATGGAAGCTCGCGGTGGTTTTGATCCCGCTGATTCGCAATTCGCTCAAGGCCCTTTGCATAGTAGCGATGGCTTCTTCGCGCGTTTGGCGATGGACGATGATTTTGGCGATCATCGAATCGTAGTGAGGCGGAACGCTGTAGCCGCTGTGGGCATGGGAGTCGACGCGGACGCCGAAGCCTCCTGGCAGGTACATCGATTGGATTTTGCCTGGACAGGGTTGGAAGTTCTTATCGGGGTCTTCGGCATTGATACGGCATTCGATGGCTGCCCCGCGCGGCTTGATATCGCTTTGCTTGAACGGGAGTTTTTGACCCGATGCGACGAGGATTTGCGTTTTGATCAGGTCGATACCTGAGACCATTTCACTGACGGGGTGTTCGACTTGGATCCGAGCGTTGACTTCGATGAAGTAGAAATTGTCTTGTTGGTCGACGATGAATTCAACGGTGGCAGCGTTGTAGTAGTTGGCTTGTTTGACCATGCGAACGGCGGCATCGCACATGGCTTTTCTGGTCGATTCAGGTAGCCGGGGTGAAGGGCTTTCTTCGATGAGTTTTTGGTGTCGGCGTTGGACCGAGCAATCGCGTTCATGCAGGTGAACGACGTTGCCGTGTTGATCGGCGATGATTTGGACTTCGACGTGTCTGGGCCGATCGATGTAGCGTTCGAGGTAGACGCCGGGATTTCCGAAGGCTGCTTTGGCCTCGGTTTGGGCTTGAGCAACTGCGTTTTGCAAGGAGGCTTCGTCGAGTGCGACTCGCATTCCTTTGCCTCCGCCACCTGCGGTGGCTTTGATCAGCACTGGAAAGCCGATTTTGCGAGCGGCGTTGATGGCGTCTTCTTGGCTTTCGATCAGTCCATCGCTCCCTGGTACGACGGGGACACCTGCGGCGATGGCCATTTCGCGCGCGGTGTTTTTATCGCCGAGTTTCTCCATCGCGTCGGGACTTGGGCCGATAAATTCAAAGTTGCAGCTTCGGCACACTTCGTTGAAGTGTGCATTTTCGGCGAGGAATCCGTAGCCAGGGTGGATCGCGTCGGCTTTGCCTAGTTCGGCTGCAGCGATGACACGATCGATGCGCAGGTAGCTATCCATGGATTTTGCCGATCCGACGCAAAAGGCTTGGTCGGCAAGTTCGAGGTATTGGGAACCGCGGTCGGCTTCGCTGAAGATAGCGACGGTTTCGATACCAAGTTCCTTGCAAGCGCGGATGACCCGCAGGGCGATTTCGCCACGGTTGGCGACAAGAACGCGACTAAACATACAGAGCCTTAGCCTCGGGTATCGATCTTAAAGAGTGGCTTGCCCACGTCGACAGCTTCTTCGTTGCGGGCGAGGACTTGAACGACCTTGCCGCGCATTTCGGCGGGGATTTCATTGAAGACTTTCATGGCTTCGATGATGCAAACGACCGTATCGTTCTGAACATTCGAGCCGACTTCGACAAAGTCTTTCGACGTTGGATTGGGTTTGGAGTAGAAGGTGCCTACCATCGGGGACTTGATGATGACGATATGAGGGCCATCGGAATCGGCTCCAGGGCTTGGTGCGGCCGTGGGTGCGGGCATTGCAGGCATCGCAGCCGAGGCAGCAGGAGGAAGATAAGCGGCAGCGGGTGCAGCATGAGCGTGTGAAGTTCCGCAGAGTCGAATTCTCTGGTCATCCTGCTGAAGATCGACTTCGCCCAGGTTATGTTCTTTCATCAGTTCGACCAAACGGCGCACGAGATCGAGGTCGAAGACGTTCTCAATTTTGGAAGCCGTATCGGGTTTTTTCTTGGATTCCGCCATCGCGTGGCCTTTCCGACAAGCAGTCTGATTCGGGGAAATTGGTCGATAAGACCGTCTTTTATACACCCCTAAAGAGAATTCGCCAAGAAGGCCACATCACCGCTTGCCACCAGGATCAGCTTGCAGCAGTCGACTGGGCTGTTGCGATAGGAGTTTCGGAAGATCTCAAACCAGCCTGGGGCATGCTATTGGCCTGCATGTGGCCAGACAGGGCCATGGCGGCGTCTTCGGGGAGCACTGTATTGATGTAGCAATCGGAGCTCCACTCGAATCCTGCGACTTTGATCAGTCGCGGTAGGACCTTCAGTCGCCAGTGGAATGCCGCAGGATCATGGGAATCCAAAGGGGCTGTTTGCAGAACGTAGTTGTAGGCGGCTTGGGGATGCTCGGTTTCGATGGCTCTTAAGGTGTGTTGGACCAATCGGGCCAATTCCGCCAATTGGCTTGGGGTGCATTCCTCGAACGCCGACTGATGCGTTTTGGGGAGAATTGAAACGCTATAGGGGAGTCTTGAGGCAAACGGACACAGGGCGACAAAAGAATCGGTTTGAGCGACGATGCGTTGGGCGAGTTTAAGCTCTTGCTCGATCACATCGCAAGCATAGCATCTGCGGTGGGATTGATAGTACTCTTGAGAACGGTTTTGCGTTTTCAGAACATCGCTTGGTAGGAAATCGGTGCAGATCAGTTGGCTGTGGGCATGGACCAGCGAAGCCCCGGCATCGGCTCCGTTGTTCTTGAAGACGACGGCATAACGCATCGCCTGCACGCTGCGCCAGTACCGAAGTCTTTGTTGGTAGGCTTCGAAGATCAACGCGGCATGTTCGGTCTGGAGTTGCGTGATGCTTTGGACATGCGAGGGTGCTTCGATGATCACTTCGTGGCCCCCTCGGGTTTGTTTTCTCAGGAACAGTTCGTCTTTGGAGCATTGCTGAGGTTCCAAGGCATCGAATGACTCCAAAGGGACATGGTTCTGGATCGCAGGAAACTTGTTCGGGACAACGCGTACCGACCAAGGTGCTTGAGGGTGCGTCTTGAGGACCAAGGTGGCTTCGGGGGTTTGGTCTTCGGAGCCCAGACAAAAGGGGCATTGTTTGGATTGGGAGTCGGCGACTGTTGCGACGGAGGCTTGGCAGTTGCGAGGGTTACGAAAGTTGTCGGGTCGAAGCAAACGGTTTGGAGCAAAGATTACCCAACGGTCCCCGAGCCAATCGTACCGCATTTCGTTCATAGCCATCCACCTCTTTTGGTTTGGTGATTCGGTTCTTTGGGGCCGTCGAGAGACTAATCCTGCGTCGATGGATTTGCGATGGAAGCGGAAGAGGGACGCTTCGACTCGCCGACCGAGCATTACGAATCGAGCCGTTGATCGTTTTTGGCGAACTGGCGAGCTTGTTCGTAAACTTCGAGCATGTCTTTGGTGCTTTTGGACCAAGACCAATCTTGGCTCATCCCAGCGGCCACGATTTTACTCCAAAGCTGTGGCGATTGGGAGTAGATTTCCAAGGCCCTGATGGTGGCTTGGGCCAAGGCTTCGGGTGTGTAATCATCGAACACAAATCCGGTAGCTATCCCTTGTTCGATATTCTCTGGGGTTGCATCGCAGACCGTGTCGGCGAGTCCTCCGGTGGAGCGAACGACGGGAACTGCACCATAGCGCAGGCTGTAAAGTTGGTTTAAACCGCATGGCTCGTAGAGGCTTGGCATCAGGAATAGATCCGCACCGGCTTCGATCCGATGCGCAAGCGGATCGGAAAAGGTGGTTTGCAGCGATACTCGGTCGGGTCTTTGCTGGGCAAGTTGAAATAAAGCGTCGGCAAATCGTTGCTCACCACTGCCCAAGATAACCCATTGGACATCCCTGTGATCGATCCACCATCGCATGAGTTGAAGGATCAGATCCCAGCCTTTTTGTTCGGCGAGACGTCCGACGATGCCTATGAGGGGCACATCGGGACGGACCGGCAGACCAAGTGACTCTTGCAAGGAGCGTTTGCAGGCGGCTTTGCCTTGAGCCCAATTCTCGAGGCTGTAATGAAATGAAAGATTCGAATCGGTTTGGGGGTTCCAGACCGAGGTATCGATTCCATTGACGATTCCAAAGAGCCTATCTCGCCGAGCGCTGAGCAATCCTTCGAGTCCGTAGCCTTGTGGATGCGATTGGATTTCTTTGGCGTACGTGGGGCTTACTGTCGTCAATGCATCGGCAAACGCGATCCCGGTTTTGAGCAAGTTCAAATCACCGTAGTATTCCATCGATTCCCAATGAAAGTATCCTTGATCCATGCCGGTCAATATCATATCCGGCCCCCAGAATCTGCCTTGGTAAGCCATGTTGTGGATGGTCATTACCGAAGCGCTGCGGCGGTACCAGGAGTGATGATCGGTTTGAGTCCGATGGTAAGCTGGGATGAGACCTGTTTGCCAATCATGGCAGTGAATGATGTCCAGAGGAATCGCAAGCCTCTCGATGGCTTGAGCGACCGCTCTGGAAAAGAAGCAGTATCGAGCGCAGTTATCACCAAAGGCCCCATGCGAATCCCCATAGATACCATCGCGATCATAAAACATCGGTTGATCGACCAAGTAATAATCGACTCGGGATCCTGGCAAGTTGACACGGTGGATCCAAGCATGAACCGGATAGCCCGCAAGATCCACGACCAGCGAAGCGACCGCTTGATGGACCTTTACTTCTGGCCTTTCTGACCAATACTGCTTGGCGGACTTGTAGGCAGGTAGGAAGACCGAGCAGGCGTGTCCTAAGTGGCAAAGTTCGATTGGTAAAGTACCCACGACATCGGCAAGCCCTCCGGTTTTGGCAAACGGAATCGCTTCGGAAGATGCCATCACAATATGCATAATCAGCAGGATCCTCAAACGCGTGTTTATCGACTCGGCCCGATGAGTCGACCCAAGGTAGAGTGGGTCAGGTTTGTCCTTTGTCAACACCGGGTTTGGGGATTTCGAACAATTATGAGAGACTTTCCAATGAGGTAGGATTGGACTAGTTTGCCAGTCGTTGCAATCGTTATAATCGAGACCTCGTCTGGATTTGTATCACCGAACTCTTCAGAGACAAACGATCTGACCCGTGCTTTCGATTCGACCAACCGTTGCTGAACATGTCTTGAGCGTTTTCGGAAGATCCGTCCATCCGGAGCTATTCAAAACGCACAAGACGCGAACGATCCAAAGGTCCAATTACCGGGCTCGGATCGATATTACATGTGATGGCCATGTGGTTGGATTCACGGGCACTCGAGGTGCGACGCTCACCGAGATCGTAGGGTCACGTCAGCAATCACTGCCGCGACAAAGGAAACTTTTGTCGACCCTCTTGCAAGGTCGATACGTCGAAGAGACCCAAGGGAAGCGAGGCCTAAGGTATCGTTCCGAATTGGAGCTTGAACAAGTCTCTGCAGAGGTGTTCTGGATGCTTCAGAATCAACTCAACACGTGCACATCCCAAGACCATTTGCTCCATGCCTTTGACTCCAGCGGTCGGATGCCCTTTGGAGCGATCAGCTTCGTGCATTTAGAAGCCCGCGAAAAACAGCTGCTTGTCCAAGCCTTCCATACGTTTCCTGACGACTATTCGATCGTCAAATCGGTCTCGGTTTTCAGCGTCGATCTATAGATTCCTCGCAAGCTTCATCGCACTGGAAAGCCCAGCAGTCGTGGGTTTTGTGGGAAAAAACGGCGATTTAGCGCCCTGTTGGGCTAGTTGTCTTGCCTGAAAGAAATGCATTGGGTTCTAATGAAGCGGTTGCAGGTCGAATCGCTTCGGTACTTTTTGAGGCCATCATGAAACGTAGCACTCAAGTTTTATTGACTCTCATGTTGCCGGCTGTTGCCGCATTTGGTTGCGAAGCGGCCAAGAAGCCCAACGTGGCACAACCTTCCAAGTGCAGTGGGCCCGCAAAGCCTGGGGAGCCTCCAAAGACCGAATTCTGTGAAGAACCCGTCAAGGGACAAAGCACGCATGTGGCAAGGACCGGCAGCTACTTTCCGTGGATTTGGTTTTGGGGTTCAGGCAGCCGATCCTACGGCGGCAATGCGGGTGTTCAATCTGCACCAGTGCCTTCGAGCGGTACGATGACTTCAAGACCTGGCACCGCTGGAGCCCCTAGCAGTGTCACCAGCGGCGGCTTTGGCCGCACCGGCACTTCGTTTTCGTCCTCTTCCTAAACTTGATGGCTAAACTGGATGGTTCCCAAGGCTTGATTGCTAAGCGATCAGCATTTGGCCAACTGTCCAATCGACATTCCATGAAAAGAATTTTTGGTAGTCCTCGACCAAACTGGCAGCACGAAGTCGAGCAGATCGGGTTTACCTACCACACCATCGACGACGAATTGTATTGGGATGAATCCGGTTGGTTCGAGTTTTCCTACGAGGACATCCGAGTCATCGAGCAAGCGACCAATGTGCTTCATGCGATGTGCATCGAAGCTGTCGAGTATGTGATCGAAGAAGACCGATTGGAAGACTTTGGTATCCCTTCGCAGTTCCATTATTGGATCCGCGATAGTTGGGAAGCTGACCAACCGACTCTCTTTGGTCGATTCGATTTAGCTTGGGATGGCAACGGCCCTCCGAAAATGCTCGAGTACAACGCCGACACACCGACCTCGCTTTTCGAAGCCGCGGTGGTTCAGTGGCATTGGCTCGAATCGTTGCAGGCCAAAGGAAGCGCGATCGCGACCTACGATCAGTTCAACAGTCTACACGAACAGCTCATCGAGGCATGGAAGTACCTTCGGCAACAAGGCTGGGAGCGTGTACATTTTGCCGCCACCGACGATCACCAGGAGGATTTCGGCAATGTGACTTACATGCGCGATACCGCTTCGCAGGCGGGCATCGATACCCACTATCTGAACATGTCCGAAATTGGGTACGATCAGGAACGCAAGACCTTTGTCGATGCACGGCAAGAACCGATCGAGTATCTGTTTAAGCTCTATCCTTGGGAGTGGATGCTTCAAGAGTCTTTTGCAAGGTATTTGCTATCCTCGAAAACGGTTTGGTTAGAGCCACCTTGGAAGATGCTCCTGTCGAACAAGACGATCTTGCCGATCCTCTGGGAGCTATTTCCTGATAACAAGTACTTGCTCGAAGCCTCGTTTGAGCCACTTGCGGGCGAATATGTGCGCAAGCCGATTTTGGCAAGAGAAGGTAGCAATATCCAGATCGTCACTCAGGAGCAGCATGCGCAGATGGCGACCGAAGGCCCTTACTGGAATCAACCATGTGTCTACCAAGCGTACCATCGGTTGTATCACTGCGATGCCGGCTACGCGGTGCTTGGAAGCTGGATCTTAGGAGACCGGGCATGTGGGCTGGGGATACGAGAGGACATCCAAGCCATCACGCACAATACGAGTCGATTCTTGCCCCATTGCATCCGCAGGTAGGTTTAGGCGGTTTAGGCGTTAAGGACGGTTTCCTTCGAGTTGATCAAGGCGGGCCTGCATGCGGGCCAGTTGAGCTTCTAGCCTTCGGATCTCTTCTCGCAACGACTGAACATACTCGGGAGTGATGGGTTCAGGGTTGCCGCTTGCTCCAATGGCCTGCTGAGGTTGGCCAGCGATCATGCTTTCGGTCAGCAAGGGAACTTCGACCACTTGCTTTTGCTTACCCCGGTAATAACCGATGGTGATCGATTCGCCGACTGGGATTTGTTGGACCGCTGCAAGGACATCTTCGGCTCGAAGGATCATTGCACCGTTGATCTCCGAGATGCAGTCACCGGGTTGTAAGCCAGCAAGTTCTGCGGTGGTACCAGGAGTTACATTCGAAACAGCCGCTCCGCGATACAGCGGGATCCCGAACTGCCTGCGAAACGTTTCCGACAAGTCGCTGACCGAAACCCCAAGCATCACGCCACTGGTTGGGTCCCTAAGGTTTGGTCCGCTTGAGCGAATATTTGCAGAGTCGGTCAAGTTCGGAAGGATCGGTTGGTAGGGAGTCTTGGGTGGTTGAAGGGGAAGGGCAGTGCCTGGTTGCATGCCTTGAAGCTGTCCGGCTAAGGTGCGATCTTGAAGGACTGCCGTGAGGTTGGTGCTCCTGCCACGGCGCTGCACAAGAAACTTGACGGGACTTCCAGCGGCATAGCGCTCGAGTTGCTCACCGAATTGATCAAGTGTCGTTACGGCTTGGCCTCCCACTCCGACAATACGATCGCCGACTCGAAACCCGGCCTTCCAAGCTGGCGATTGGTTGGTGACATCAACCACGGCCAAGCCAAATCCACCTCCTTGAACCGGCTCGACGATCAGGCCAAGGTAGCCACCACCACCCTGGCTGTTTTGCGCACCTTTGGCGACCTCTCCTTCACTCAAGAGACTGTCCTCGAAGACTTCTGCAGAAGCTTTGGGTGCTGGAGTGGCGTTAGGGGCTGCCGGGTTGCGAGGAGTGATCACGATCGGTGGCTTCGACCGAATTGGAGCTTGCTTGAGGGCAGCTTTGGCATCCGCACCTGGAACAGGCAGTTCTTCAGCCGGCTCGATCACGACCGGTGGCTCAGACGCTGGCTCCTGAGCCGGGGCTTGTGCATATCCTTGGAATGAGAGCGTTGTGGTTGCCAACGCTACGCATCCAGCAAACCAAAGCCGATGACTTCCACGGACCATTGTTTCCAACGTGATACTTTGCATCGCAACTGGCTCCTAAGCACTCTTTCAGGCGTTCCGAATGGGTCAGACCTCAGGATCTGATCAGAACGTACTGATTGTATTGTTGCGAGTGAAGTTCCCTAAGCGAACAGCGGTTTTAGCATGCAAAGGGTAAAACTGATAAAAAGTTTTTAGCAGGTGCTATTTCAGCGCTGCGGCCGGGGGTGGTACTTCGACCCCAAGGGGGCTTTTTGGCTTCAAGCCATCGGACTGCAGGCCCAAGGGAAAATCCTTGGTCGCTTCTGGTACCGGCTTGAGCTTGGTGCCGGGTATGGATTCCAGCGGTTCGGAATCGATCCGAACGTCTTGGATGCGGTTTGACTGAACGCTAGCTTGAGAGCCTGGGCGACCACGGGTGTTGAGCGACTCCCAAGGTTTGGGATAGCAATACATCGGTATGTAGGGACCGGTATTGTTTTGGTAATTGCCGTTGCAATGGTTGGTTTGCCACGCCATGGCTTCCTGGCTCGAGGGTTCGATTTTGTAAGCGATCCAACCGGTGAGATTTCGTGGCCGATTGTAGACTTGCCGGTACTCAGGAATGCTGCGAGTGAAGGTGTGAGGAAAGAAGTCCGGACGTTGAATTGCAGGATCCAGGTAGGTGCCTGCAAACCACTGGTGGGGTTCACCGGCCAGACAAACCGGCATCGAGCTTGATAGCCCGACCCATGCAGCGGCTACAAAAATGCTAGCAAATAAACTCGATTGGAGTTTGGAGTTCCGTTTGGTTTTCATCGGGACGATCTTTCGTTCGGGAGCGTTTCAATCCGCACAGTCGTTAAAGTCCTTGCTTTAAGTTCGGTCTTTGGATCGCTTGGGCTCCACAAGATTTTCGTATCGACTGGGGAAATCGCAGCGAGCCCCAGTTCGTTGCTGGTGGCACCAGGTTGGTTATTGGAGGATAGAAAAAGAAAACACCTCGCCTAAATGGCGAGGTGTTTTGCATCTGGGTCTTTTTCAACGTCTCTTCTCGAGGCGGGTTAGAACGTGAAGACTACGTCGCCACCGAGAGCGGCTTGGCTACCTGCGTTGTCTTCGTTGAAGCCGTAGCGATTCTTGTCCCAAACCCAGCGAACTTCGGGTCGGAACAAGAGGTTCGCGTGAGCTCGGTAGTTCACACCGGCGGTGTAGTTGTACAGGTCGTCGTTCTGTGCACCACCGAAGCCTGAGCCACTGAAGTTGAACCATTCAAATCGTTGGCCCAGAGCCCAGCGATCGTTGAGTTGGTAAATCAGGTAATTGATGTTACCAAACGAGTTCCGAGCGGTGATGCCCGAAGCGTTCTGGGTGTACAGATAATCGGTTTGGCTGATGTAGGTCAACTTGTCGGTCAAGCTTCCGATCAGCATGACGTTTTGAATACCGCCACGCTCATTGGCATTAAAAGCCTTGTTCTCGCCGAAACGTCCGAGAACAGAATTCCACAGGAACGTCCAACGGTCGTTGACTTTGGTCTTCACACCGCCGATGTACGCATCGCCGTTGTCTTCGAAACCAGAGTCCCAGCCCATGACATAGCCGTTGAAAAGCTGGGTGTCATCGCTGACTTTGTAGGTCGTCAGAGCACCGGTGTGGGTGAATGGCTCGGCGTTGTAGAAGGTGAATTGTCGGCTGTAGAAGAAGTTACCGGTTGCGGCGACTACTTCGTTGCCAACGATCGTGAAGAAGTGACCGAGCTTGACGCTCATGTCCCCGTAGGCGACTTCTGCATAAGCCTGAGGTAGAGCATGACCATATTGGGCACCGTTGTCCCAACCATTGTCCCAATGGTTGTTGGCGATACCGAAAGCTTGGGTGTCTGGAGCGTCGGTACCGTAGAGGTAATCGACGCGACCACCGAGGCCTAAACCGTTGCTGCCATCTGCGACCTTCTCAGCATAGAACCACTGCTGACCCAGTTGCAAGCGTTTTGGATAGGTGTTGAAGCTGAATGGGTTCGCGTAGGCATGGTAACCAACGCTTGTCCATCCACCGACGTTAAAACCAGCGATCGGTTGGCTGAAGAGTTTCCAAGGATCGGTCAGTGAGCGACCCGTTCCGAGGATTCCCATACCGAACAGGCCGCTGGAACCGCACATGGAATCGCAGCCTCCAGCAGCACCGCTACCGGTGTCGCATCCGCTGCCGAGTCCGCTTCCAAGGCGTCCGCCCAAAGCTCCGCCTAATCCTGAGCACAAGCCACCTGCGGAATCGCAAGCCCCGGCCTTGCCCGAATCGCATGCGGCGGTGTTGTCGCATGCCTTGCCGTTGTCACAGGTCGCTGACGCTTGGACAACCTTGCTTGTTGTTGCAGTTTTGGCTGCGGTGGGTGAAGCCTCGTCGTAGTAGCTGTACGAGGCAGGTGCGTAACGGGGAGCGGCGTTTCGGTTAGTTTGACCGAAGGCCGATCCCGAGATGCAAGCGCTGGCAATCATTGCACTTAGCGCAAGTCGGTTGATCTTCATAGTTCTGGAACTCCTCTCCTGAACAAAACTCGGCGACGCAATAGCAGTTTTATCTGGGCCTTCAACACTGACGGACCAATGCAATTGACCGGATGCCCATGCCGCCGACTCCCCGGCTCTCTGCCCTGCGGTAGAAAGCGAACCGGTTCATCCATGAACACTCCGCTAAGATCAATTGTTCGGAGTTTTCCGATGGTAATATTCACCCCAAAGAGCCTTTATAAACGTCCGTTTGCAACGAAAAACGGGGGATTTGTTAATCTGTTCCGGTTATGCAAAAATACCCATCGCGTTTGCCCGCCGCGCCGCCTATCCTCAAGATCTCCGCACGATCACTCCTACCGATCACTCCTACCGACCGACACTTCATGATCGACTACCAACTCCGCACTCGTCTGGTCGCAGGAGAGCACGCCATCGAGCAGCTCGGGACATTAGCCAAACAACTCCAAGCCCAGCGAGTCCTGATCGTCAGCGATCCTGGCTTGGTCGATGCGGGTATTTATGCACTGGGAGCTCAGAGGATATCCCATTGCGGTTTGGAGGTGTTGGGTTTCCATCAACTGGCCGAGAACCCAAACACATTGCATGTCCAGACCGGCTTGGAGGTGGCTAGGGATTTTCGCCCCGATCTTATGGTCGGTTTGGGAGGAGGATCCAGCATGGACTGCGCCAAGGGAATCAATTTTCTTTATTCCTGTGGAGGTCAGATGTCAGACTATTGGGGAGTGGGCAAAGCCACTGCGCCGATGCTTCCCATGATCGCCATACCAACGACGGCGGGCACTGGCAGTGAGACGCAGTCGTTTGCTTTGATCAGCGATGCTCATACCCATGTGAAGATGGCCTGTGGGGATCCCAAGGCTGCTCCGGCGATCGCCATCCTAGATCCTGTCCTAACGTGCACGCAACCTGCGAGGGTCACTGCGTTGACTGGGATCGATGCCTTGACACATGCCTTGGAGTCCTTTGTAACGACCAAGCGAAATGCCATCAGCGACTGCTATGCTCGAGAGGCTTGGATGCTGTTATCGCGGGGCTTTCCTCGAGTGATCGAGGAACCGTCGGATCTGCTAGCAAGGCAGCAAATGCAGCTTGGAGCCGCTTTTGCGGGGATGGCCATTGAGGCTTCTATGCTTGGGGCGGCCCATGCACTTGCCAATCCCCTGACGGCTTTCCTTGACGTTCCGCACGGCCAAGCCGTCGGGATGATGATGCCTCACGTGATCCGTTTTAACGCTCAGAGCGTTCAGAACCGTTACGGCGAATTGGTCCATTTGCTGGCCGAAGTCTCAGCGGCGGATCGCAGGAACCCCAGCGACATCCTTGCCGATCGCTTTACCAATTGGCTACGTCTTTCATCGATGGCCACGTCGCTGGTAGAGCTGGACTCATGGAAATCGAAATTTGCGAATGTTGAAGGTTCCGAGCGACCGAGTCCATGCGCCACCGAAGATCTGCTCGAATCGATGGCGCAGATGGCCGCCAAACAGTGGACAGGTGCATTCAATCCAAGGCCAGCCACCGCAGACGACTTTCTTGCGATTTACCGGGCTGCAGCCCGGGTTTAGACCTCAGAAATATCAGTCCGGAAGTGCAATTCCGGATGCTCCCAAGGTGAATTCAATTACAATGAGGATTCGTCCATGATTTCCATGGCAAGCCCAACTTTTTCAACGACTGCATCTCCATGAGCCAAATCGATTCGAGATCCAACCTAGCCTCTGAGGCCAATCCCATCGCGCAATTGACGGATCAAGAAGTCCGAGCGATCGACCAATTAAGAGCCTCCTATGATCGTTTTTGCAATGAGCTTGCCAAGGTCATCGTCGGCCAGCGTGAGGTGATCGAACAACTTGCGATCTGTTTGTTTGCCCGTCGACACGCCCTGCTGATGGGTGTCCCAGGTTTGGCCAAGACGCTTCTGGTAAGCAAAGTTGCGGAGACGATGTCCCTGGGCTTTAATCGTATCCAGTTCACTCCGGACTTGATGCCCATGGACATCACCGGAACGGATATCTTGCAGGAAACATCCGAGGGACGTCGCGAGTTTCAATTCATCCCTGGGCCGATCTTTGAAAACATCATTCTGGCCGACGAGATCAACCGTGCACCACCGAAAACCCAAGCGGCACTGCTTGAGGCGATGCAAGAGCAACGCGTCACTGTGCTGGGCAAGACTTACGATTTGTCGTCCCCCTTTATGGTTTTAGCGACTCAAAACCCGGTCGAGCAGGAAGGAACATATCCGCTTCCCGAAGCCCAGCTCGATCGCTTCATGTTCCTGATCGAGTTGGATTATCCCAACGAAGAAGAGGAGATACAGATCGCTCGAACGACCACTGGCGACGATCTGGTGAAACTCGATGGGGTATTAAGTGGCGAGGAGATCATGCACTACCAAAAGCTTGTGCGTCGAATCCCCGTGGCCGATCATATTTATGAATACGCAGCTAAGCTAGTGCGCAAGACACGGCCTCAGAGCGAATCTGCCCCGGAATGGATCAAGCCTTTTGTCAGTTGGGGAGCTGGACCCCGTGCCGTCCAGAACTTGATCCTCGGTGCCAAGAGTCGGGCTGCTTTGCAAGGCAGCTACATGGTTCGATTGGAGGATGTTCAGTATGTGGCTCGTCCGGTCCTTGTCCACCGTTTGATCACTACCTTTGCGGCCCAGGCCGAAGGGGTATCGGCCAAGCAGATCGTGGCTCGACTCATCGACGAAACCCGATAGCTTTATGCTCAACGTCACCCGTTCATCCATAGACCCAAAAGTCATCTCGCGATTGGCTGCAGTCCCGCTGAACCCTCGCTTTGCCATGCAAGGTACGGTATCGGGCAAGCACGCTTCGCCCCATCGTGGATCCAGCGTCGAGTTTGCTGAATATCGCAAATACGTCCCAGGGGATGATATTCGACGCCTCGATTGGCGAGCGTTCGGTCGAACCGATCGCTACTATGTCAAAGAGTTCGAAGCCGACACCAACTTGAGGCTCTGCGTCGTCCTGGACACCAGTGGATCGATGGGTTTTGCTTCCAAAGGCATGCCGACCAAAATCGATTATGCGCGTCGAATCGCTGCGACACTTGGCTATTTGGCAGCTCAGCAAGGTGATGCCGTCGGGCTGACAACAGTCGCCCAGAAGATCATTCAAAACATCCCTGCCAAGCGTTCTGCAGCGCACTTGAAGCTGATTCTGGACACTCTCGAAAAGGCGAAACCTCAAGGGGAAACGCTCTTGCCGACCATCCTGGATGAATTGGCAGAGACCCTGCGGCAGCGAGCATTGATCGTCATCGTTTCGGACTTTTTTGTCGCTACCGACGAACTCAAACGCTGTTTTGAGCATCTGCGATTCAGAAAGCATGACGTGGCAGCGTTTCACTTGCTCGATCCCCAAGAGATCGAGTTCGCTTTTGGAAGGCCTGTCCGTTTTGTCGACATGGAGGGCAATACATCGGTCTTTGTCGAACCAACCGAGATTGCCGATCGTTATCAAAAAGCGCTCAACAATTACCTTGCTGCCATGCAGAAAATCGTCCTTGAGACCGGACTTGATTACCAACGCGTGCAGACCAGCGAATCGTATGAGCATCCTTTGATGCGATTCCTCGTTGGACGTACCCGAGCGCGAGGGGTCCGATGAACTTTCTGCAACCTTGGATGCTCCTGGCGCTGCCGCTGGCTGCCATCCCGATCATCATCCATCTGGTCAATCAACGTCGCTTTCAAACCGTGCCCTGGGCTGCCATGCGCTTCTTGCTCGAAGCGACCAAAATGTCCAGCGGTTACACCAAGCTGCGTCAATGGCTGATCCTAGCCATGCGCACCCTAGCGTTGCTTGCGCTGGTGATGTTCACCGCAAGACCGCTGACCAGCGGTTTGCTGGCCCTGTTAGGTGGTGACGCAAACCGCGTAGCTATTGTGATCTTAGATCGCTCACCGAGCATGGAGGAGACGCCCAGTGGGGCCAATGCCACCAAGCTCCAGCAAGGGATCGATCAACTGGGGGAAACTTTCAAAACACTCGGGATCCAACGCATCGTCCAGCTCGATCCCCTTGCGGATAAACCCGAAGAGTTTGCCTCGGTATCCCAATGGCTCCGAGCCACACCCAGACAAGCCTGGAGCGCCACGAGCGATATCCCAAGCCTGCTGGAAAAAGCGCTGCTGTACGCCAAGAACAACCCTTCGGGGAACACCATGGTATGGCTCTGCTCAGACATGCGAGATAGCGATTGGCGCAGCCAAGACGGCAGATGGAAAGCCATCCAAGACGGCTTTCGATCGATCGCTCAGCAAGTCCGCTTCTCAATCCTGGATCTTTCTCAGTCAAGTACCAGCAACCGAAGCCTTAGGATCACCGACGTGCATCGCGTGGAAACCGACAACGGACCGGAGTTATCGATCAGTTTTCGGATCGACAAGCAATTTTCAAGTGGCACTGACTCTTCGGCTCAGGCAAGTACGGATTCTCCTGCCAATACACCCAGCGAACCTGTACCGGTCGAAATCACCGTCGGCGATAATCGATCGATTGTCCAAGTCGAGTTTCAGGGCAACACCGCACAGCTTGCCGACTATCGAATCCCGCTTGAAAAAGGAGTCCCCAGCAACCCTGATTTTTCATCGCAGGGATGGGGTTCGGTCCGTCTGCCAGCCGATACCAATCCAAGCGACGACATCGAGTACTTTGTGTTCGAGAGATCGCCTAAGAGACGGACTGTCATCGTCACCCAAACACCTGAGCTTGTGCAAGCCATCGAGTTGTGTGCAAGTATCTCTCCGCAGCAGGCAGTCGAGTGCGAAGTCGAATCGGCAGTCCTGGATCAATTTGAATCGATCGATCTTGGCAATGTGGCCATGATCGTATGGCAAGAGAACTTACCCACTGGAAAAGCCCTCGAAACGCTGAATCGTTTTGTTTCTACCGGTGGGCAACTGTTGATTTTGCCACCCGAGAACGCCGATGGGTCCGAAGCCTTTGGGGTCCGCTGGGGAGCTTGGGAATCCCTTCAAGAGGGCCAAGAAAGCGCACCGATCGAGAACCAAACTGCAGCCGAGGCTCAGAGAAATCGATTGGCCCGTATCGCCCAGTGGCAAAACGACTCGCAGCTGCTGTCCAACACTCTCAGCGGTGCTCCATTGCCACTGGGGCAACTTGGAATTCGCAGGTTGTGCAAGCTCGATGGAACGTTCGAAGCATTGGCATCCTTGCCCGATGGCAAAGCGTTTCTGGCGACCGCACCGCTGTCTGCTCAGGACCCCACTCCGATCACCTTGTGTGCCACCACCCCAGCGGATCGCGATTCGACGCTAGCAGGAGATGGTGTGGTTTTGTATGTCACGATTCAGCGCATGCTCTCGGCTGGAGCCCAACGCGTTGGAACCACGAAGAACGCTTCGGCTGGCACCGAGCATCGATCGGTCGATGCCACCTCGAAATTGGTCCTCGGTAGCGATTCGGCGCTGTCGAGTGAATTCGCGATGCACTCTGGCGTTTATCGGAATGATTCGAATCTCGTAGCACTGCACCGGGACCCACAAGAAGATTCGCTACGCAGTATCGACTCGCAGAACCTCGAGCGAATGTTCGGCGATCTGCCTTGGGCAAAAATCGAGGCTGGCAAACGGGCCTCCAGTTTAGTGCAGGAAATTTGGCGTTGGTTTGTTGTTGCCATGCTCGGAGCGTTGTTGATCGAAGCGGTATTGTGTTTGCCTAAGGCAGCCAAACGCAAAGCTCCAGCCATGGCACCGGTTGGTTGATGATTTGAATCCAGGACTCGACGGAAGATGGGCAAGGAATTAGCGCTAACCTATTGTTACTGCCCCGCTTGCGGACATGCTCGGGAGTCGTTCGAGCCACTTAGACCCTTTCGCTGCACCCGCTGTGCTCACGCGACGTTCTTCGGTCCGGTCTCTGCCGTCGGAGCGATTGTGACCAACAGCCAAGGCCAAGTTTTGCTACTTCGACGAGCCAACGATCCGGGCAAAGGCATGTTGGGGATGCCAGGCGGATTCGTCGATCATGGTGAGACTGCTGAAATCGCCCTGAAAAGGGAGGTCCTCGAAGAGATTGGATTGACGGTCAAATCGCTTAAGTACTTGACATCCGAGCCCAATGCTTACGTTTATCGGGGTGTGACCCTTCCGGTTCTGGATCTATTTTATGTGGTCGAAGTAGAAGACAAACCGATCGAGCTGGTCGATGGCGAAGCTACTTCTTGGCTGTGGACCCATTTGGGCGATGAAATCCTCGAGCAACTGGTCTTTGTTTCGAACCGCCGAGCGCTGACGTTCTATCGCGACTTGCACTAACAACACTTTGAAAAAACCACAGGGATAACCTCCTGGGGTGATTCTTGGGAAAGTGAAGTAGGAATAAAACGCATTTCCGTTCACAATGACCGTTAACAGTTTCCAGTGTTTTTTTCCCACAAGATTTTTTATCTAAGATGACTTCCCAAATCAACAAATACTCCTCGCGAATCACTCAACCCAAAAGCCAAGGCGCCTCTCAAGCGATGCTCTATGCAACTGGCCTTAAGCCTGAGGATATGAGCAAAGCGCAAGTCGGTATCGCGAGTGTTTGGTTTGAAGGCAACCCTTGCAACATGCACTTGTTGGACCTTGGTGGAGCCGTCAAGAAATCGGTTCAGGCCCAAGGGCTCGTCGGCATGCGATTCAATACCGTAGGGGTCAGCGATGGCATCAGCATGGGAACCGACGGCATGTCCTACTCCCTGCAGTCAAGGGATTTGATCGCCGACTCGATCGAAACGATCATGGGAGGGCAATGGTATGACGGATTGATCGCCATTCCCGGTTGCGACAAAAATATGCCTGGCTGTTTGATCGCCATGGGAAGACTTAACCGTCCAGCCCTGATGATCTATGGAGGAACGATTCGAGCCGGTAAATGGAACGGTCATTCACTCGATATCGTCTCAGCGTTCCAGTGCTATGGACAGTACATCGCTGGCCAAATCGACGATCAGACCCGAGAAAACATCGTCCGCAACTCGTGCCCGGGTGCAGGGGCTTGCGGCGGTATGTACACCGCCAACACCATGGCTTCAGCCATCGAAGCTCTCGGGATGGCTCTGCCCTATTCGGCTTCGATTCCAGCCGAAGATCCGGCCAAGAAGGACGAATGCGATCGGGCCGCTGCAGCCATCTTGAACCTGCTCGAAAAAGACCTTAAGCCCCGCGATATCATGACCCGAGAAGCCTTCGAGAACGCGATGACGATCGTCGTGGCATTGGGAGGAAGCACCAACGCGGTGCTTCACCTGTTGGCCATGGCGCGAAGCGTCAACGTACCGCTGACGCTTCAAGATTTCCAAAATACCAGCAACCGAGTTCCCTACCTTGCAGACCTGAAGCCATCGGGCAAGTTCGTTCAAGAAGACCTGCACTCGATCGGCGGTACCCCTGCGGTGATGAAGTACTTGCTGGCCGAAGGACTTCTGCGAGGTGATTGCATCACGGTGACCGGAAAAACTCTCCAAGAGAACTTAGAGGCTTTGCCAGGCCTCAAAGAAGGTCAGTCGATCGTTCGAAGCATCAAGGATCCGATCAAATCGACCGGGCATATTCAAATCCTTTTTGGAAACCTTGCACCCGAAGGGGCGGTTGCCAAGATCACCGGAAAAGAAGGTTTGGTCTTCTCGGGTCCAGCCCGTTGCTTTGACTCCGAGGAATTGATGCTCGAAGCCCTCGAGCAAAAGAAGATCCGCAAAGGGGATGTCATCATCATCCGTTACGAGGGGCCCAAAGGTGGCCCCGGGATGCCCGAAATGCTGACACCCACATCCGCCATTATGGGAGCCGGACTCGGATCCGATGTAGCCCTACTGACCGATGGAAGATTCTCAGGAGGATCCCACGGCTTTATCGTCGGACATATCACACCGGAAGCTCAAGTCGGTGGACCCTTGGGATTGGTCCAAGATAATGACCTGATCACCATCGATGCTCACAACAATCGACTCGTCGTGGATATCAGTGACCAAGAGATTGCCAATCGCCGTCAAAAGTGGACCGCACCAGCTCTAAAAGCCACACGCGGAACTCTCTACAAGTATATTAAAAACGTAAAGAGCGCAAGCGAAGGTTGCGTGACCGACGAATAACTCGTGTGAGTCTCCAAACTCAGGAGCCAGAGGAAACGTGGCCGGACTCGAATGGATCATCGTCGTTCTGATGGTGCTGGTCAACGCACTCTTTGCGGCTTATGAAATCGCTTTGGCCAGTGTGACCAAAGCTCGACTCCAGACGCTCAAAGATCAAGGTCGATTTGGTGCCCAAGCCGCCATCGCCATGAAGGAGAGCATCGAAAAGAGCCTTGCGGTGGTTCAACTTGGAATCACCGTCGTAGGCTTGATCGCTGGTGCAACGAGCGGTGCAACTGCCTCGGAATCATTATCCCCTGTCTTGCAGGAATTCGGGTTCAGCGAACATTTTTCAGATGTTGTTGCCATCGCGGTTTTTGTCGCTCCTCTGACCATTGCCACCATCGTGATCGGGGAACTAGTCCCCAAGCTTTTCGCATTGCGGAATAAAGAGTGGGTTTGCTTGACCCTATCTCCTTGGATGCGTGGGTTTGCCTTGTTGGCTTGGCCACTGGTCTGGTTATTGGAATCCTCTGCAACAGGGGTAATGGACTTTAGCGAAAGACTATGGAGCCCGAAGGCATCGCATGAGTCCAAGAACGAAGCGATCGAATTGCAGGAGCTTCGAGCGATTGCAAGTCTGGCTCGCACTTCGAGTTTGATCGGCTCACGCGAAGAGAACATCATTCTTGGGGCAGCAAGGCTTGCAAGCCGTAGTCTTTCGGAAATCGCTCTCCCGGCGTCCCAAATCCACGTCTTGCCACTAAACAGCACGCTGAGCGAGTGCCTGATCGCTGCTCACATGGATATGCACACGCGATTTCCAGTCGCCAAAGACAAAAGCGATCCGCAGACGATCGTCGGATATGTGACCTTCAAAGACATTGTTTCAGTCATGAGGATCAACCCTAGCGAACCATCGATTGCCGGCATCCTGCGCTCGATCCCGAAACTGGATCAATCGCTGCAAATCTCGGTTGCTCTTGAAAGACTCTTGCGCGAGCATACCCACATCGCGCTGGTGACCGACACCGATGGCAAGATCTCCGGCATGATCACCCTCGAAGACATCGTCGAGGAACTCCTTGGGGACATCCAAGACGAGTACGATATGCTTCCGATCCATGCGGTCCGGGCAGGCCAAGGCTGGCTTGTCGGCGGCGGCATTTCGCTTATCCGCCTCAAAGAAATAACCGGTCTGGAACTCGAAGGATCTGAAATGTTCCCGAATCTCAATGCATGGGTCTCGGCCCGACTGGGGCATCTGCCCATCGGTGGCGATACGATCGAACATCAAGGAATCAGGGTACTGGTTCGCAAGGTCCGACGACAAAGGGTCTTAGAAGCCTTGGTCAGTCGCTAAGCGATTTGGTAGGCTCGGTTCCGGAACAGGAACTCAGTCAAGTTGCCTTCGTGTGGCTGGAGCCAGTTCAATCGATTCGTCGCGATCGCACCGATGTTCAGGCGATCGATGTTCACCGCGTTGGTTAGCTCATCGATCCAAACTGGATCTTTGGTCAAAGCGGTTCCAATCAGTGTTTGGCCGATCGACTTGATCATGTCCTTTTGTGGGCATTCAACCACCGATACAAACGGGAACATGTACTCCTTGGAAGCCACTTGGCGATTGGGTGAGTCTGAGTGGATCACCATCGGTCGAAGGTAGCCGCATCGCTCCTTCTCGATAAGCCTTGGGCCATACGAGGCGGTCATGTCGATAACTCCCGATTCTGCTAGATCCTGCTGGATCATCGACCAAGTTCCAGTAGCCATCTGCTTGTTGGTAAAGGCTGCTAGTTCGGCCTTCGGATCGGTCGGCCCGAGAGCTTCGATGGGTCCGATCTTGGCGGCGATGGCTTCTGCAATCTTCTTGGTGTGTCTGGAAGCCCAAATGCCTGAGCAGTTGATGCAACCTCTTCCAGAATTGCTTGCGACACTCTCGACCATCATATCCAGATAGTCTTCCCAATGATCGACCAAGTCGTCTCCCAAGAGGATCTTTGAGAACCCTGGTCCGTGGGCTTGGACCCTCGGGTTGCCGGAGTACTGCTGCACGGTTTGGGCGCTGCCAAAGATCATGCTGCGTTCGCATTTGCTCATGATGGTCGATCCAACGTCGTGACCACCTGGGTACATGCAGAAGGCTTCGGCTGGGATCCCTGCTTGGATAAACGCAGAGATCATTCTGTAGGGAGTCCAAGGCTCCTGGGATCCTGGTTTGAGCACCAAGCCGACTTGCAATGGAACAGCAGGTAGCCAGAGTGTGTGAACGCCCGGCGAGTTGTTAGGTAGGACCGCACCTAGTACCGGAGACTGGCACTGGTAGCTGACGGTCACTCCGCGTCCTTCTTCTCCGTAACCTTGGGTGTAGACACCAAGTGGGAGTCCTCGGGTCAGGCAGTCCAAGATCTTTCCCATGTTGCTTAGGACAAAGCAATTCTTTTTCATATTGCTTTGGCACATGTGCTCTGGGAGTCCGGTGCTTGCCGACTGCTGGTGGATAAAGTCGCTGACGGTTTGGATACCATCGCCGATGGGCAGGGGCTCGTGCTCAAAGAGTTGGGCCGCTTTCTTGCACTTCTCGATCAAATCCTCGCAGGAGAATTTTCGAAGCGCTTTGCGGGCTTGATCGGCCTTCCGCATATCGAGTTGAACCATCCCTCCGGTGACTTGTCCGATCTTGGCGATCGGTTCACCGGTATCGAAGTGAATCACATCGAAGGTGTCTAGGGAGTTGTAAGGTTTTCCCCAACGGAGCGGTTGAATGGTGAGCATCTTGATTGGTCTTTTTCGAGTACGGGTTTCTTAGTAGACGCCGACGGTGGTCGAGGAAGCAAATCCGTGGAAAGGACGAACTCCCGAGACACCATCCCATGGGTACTTGGAGTAAGGCAATTCGCGTTCCCCCTCGTCTCGTTCGAGGAATCCAGGAACAAAGAACTCTTTGGTCATCGTATAGAGCTTGACTCGACCGGTCTTGCCGTAATCGACCATCTTGTTGGAGTCGTCAAAGTCGACGATTTCAACCACGGCGCGAGGTTGAGGCGCATAGTAAGCAATGGTGTACTCGTCTTGATCGGTGATGGGTCGCGAGCAAGCCAATCCCATGAGGGTGTTGCCATAAGTAGGTGTCATGTACACGCCACTTTGATCGGGTAACCCTTCGAGAAGTTCTTCGACGCAAAACCGGGTCCACTGCGGTGTGAACTCAGTACCACCGGAAAAAATACCGGTGATGCCGCACTCGCGAATGGTGGTTCCTTTTTCTGCAAGGCCCATCGCGAGGGCTTCTAGCAATTTCGGAGTTGCGAACATGCACTTGATGTTGTGGTTGGCCGTCAGAATCGTGATCGCTTGGTCGATGCAGTGCTTCTTATACTCTTCAAGATGTTCCATCCAGCCTTTCTTGATGAGTTTGATCACCCATCGAGGGTCAAGGTCGATGCAAAAGCAAATTCCACCTCGGTATTGGCACAGGTGCTCGACGGCCAGGCGAAGCCGCCGGGGGCCCGAAGGTCCGAGCATCAGCCAATTGGATCCTTTGGGGAAGTACTCGTCGGGAAGAGTGTGGCTGAAAAGCTCATAATCGATTCGGAAATCGTCGATCACCACGCGGCTCTTGGGAATCCCAGTCGTGCCGCCGGTTTCGAACACATACGTGGGTTTTCCGGCAAGTCCTTTGGGAATCCATCGCTCGACTGGACCACCGCGAAGCCATTCATCTTCGAACATTGGGAATTTCTTCAGGTCATCAAAACCCTTGATTTCCTTGAGCGGATCGAATTTGAGTTCCGATTTTTTTCCAAGCCAAAACGGGGAACCTGTCGACTCATGGAAGTGCCATTGGACGGTTTCAACCGTGTGTTGGTCGAGTCTTTGCCGGGCTTGTGAGACGTCTTGTGGATTGGCAAGCCAAGCGGGTGATGCAAGGGTCATGGTGGGTCTGTGGGTAGAAAGGAATCGGATCGCGGATCGGGCGTGGACGACAATGTCGATGGACTAAGGATTGTAGCCACTTTTCAAGGGGTGCCCACTGACCGATCAATCCAGGTCGATATCGATCTTGTTAGTTCCCTTCGGCAAGTTCGATAGGAGTGGTCGGCATGATCGATCAATGTAAGTTCATGGGCCCGGGCTCCTTGTGTTTCAAAGGCCTGAGTCAAATACTTGTCGACATCCCGAAAATTGACCGATCCCTCCCGAACTTCCTGTTGGCCAAAAACCCAGTACGTTGGGGTTTGGATCTTCGACCAGTAGGCAAAGTAATCGTATTTGTCCCCGCTTCCGTACTTGTCCAAAAACGTCGCTGCTGAGAGCAAGTTAGCCAGCGGGAATCGAACTCGCATGATGTGGTGCCCGAACCCCTTGTCGCACCACTGTTTGGCCTCCTGCAGATGCTGGTCAAAGACTTCGCGTTTGACCGGGTCGCCTAGTAGCAACTCGGTGTTCAATCGGGGTGGCGAAAGGGCAATCAAGTGACTTAAGCCTCCGGTGGCTTGATTGGCCAATGCGTAAGTGACCTTGACTGCCCCGAGGGAGTGGGCGATGCAGCCTACGTTGGTATAACCGAGGTCTTTGCAAAATCGAACCCAGGCTTCCAAGTCCAACTGCGCATCATCGATGGTCTCGAACATCGAGCCCATGCGCTGGGGTTGGTCCGACGACCCAAATGTAGCAAGGTCATGTCCGCGAGTATTTACCAAGAGCGCATCATGCCCATATTCGCACAATGCAGCAGCAAGATCTCTAAGGAGTGTGCTGCCGTAAAAATTACCGTTCACACCATGAACGATCATCCAGACCGCAGAGGTTCCTTGAGAGGCCGAAGACAAAAAGCCATGCAGCTTGACTTTGTCTTCGGTAGAAACATCGACCAAACGACCGAGCATTACTTCGGTGCTGCTTGCCCGTCTGGGGATTGGAAAAGACCTGATACTCGACCTCGGCTTGGAGGAGGAGGCGGGTCGCGTCGTTTGAAGTCATCGGCCCGTGTCGCACTTCCCAACGGCACGATGTCTTCATCGTTGGAACCTCGCAGATACCCCATGAGCTTATCAAGATTGATTCTGCTGACGCCCATCGACTTGGCTTGCTGCTCGAGGTCCGCGCGTCGTTTGCCCATGACTTCCGTGGCAGCATCGAGGGTACCGCCAAGGACTTTGAATTCCTCGCCGATCACAAGCCAGCGGGTGTTGACGCTCAGGTTGCCTTCCATCCGTCCATCGGGACGAAGGTCGACGGATACTTCACCACCATTTTGGGCAATGAGGGCTTTGACCGTATCTCGGTCGTCGCGTCCGTCGCCGTTGATGTCCAATTTACCAACCAGACCAAAGGAAACTTTTCTGCCGGGTTGCCAAGCTGGCGAGTAGATCCGATCGCCTCGGAGGATCGTCGTTGGATTGCGATCTGGAAGGACGCGAGCTCGCGAAAGGTGGTCGGTTTGCTGATTGACTTCAACCACTTCGATGCGGGCTTTGGGCGATACATCAGCGACTTTCGAAGTGTCATCATCAAGGACTGCGAAACGAACGCCAGGCCTAAGTCCATCGGCTCGTCCCAAGTTCAGATAAACCGTTTGGCCTCCGTCGACAACTTCGGTGATCTTGCCTTGTACGTATTGGAAATCCTCTCCTTTGATTTCTTCAAGTTGCTTGCCTAGCATCTCGTTTTGCTTGGCAAGCGTATCGCTCTTTTTGACCAGCTTGTCAATTTCGGCAAGATACGTTCGCTTTTCGGTTTCGGCTTGTTGCGCAAGCTGTTGTCGTTCTTGCTGAATCTTGGTGATCTCGTCTTGTCGCTCCTTTTCTTTCTGAGCGTAGGCGACTTGGGTCTGTTCGAGTTGTTGTGCAAGCTCGTTGGCTCGTTTTCGTTCAGCTTCGCGAGCCTCCGTTTCTTG
>JAGWZB010000355.1 GCA_018969045.1 Planctomycetota bacterium
CAACTATTTGCCAACCTGGGCGCGTTTCTCAAGCTTCTCAAGCGATTCTGCTAGTGACTCAAACGTTCAATCACTCGAATGATTTGTTCGCATGCATGATCAACCTCCTCCAAGCTGTTCTCCCAGGACAAACTCAACCTGATGGCACCTTGAACAACCTCCTTAGGCAATCCCATCGCTTGAAGCACATGCGATGGCTGACTTGATCCGCTCGCACAGGCCGACCCAGTTCCGCAGGCGATGCCTTCTTTATCCAAAGCCATCTGCAGGATTTGTCGATCCAACCCTGGAAAGGAGATGCTTGTGGTATGGGGTAATCGCGGTGAATCGCGACCCACAACGATGGCCCCAGCAATGCGTCTGACCAACTCGGATTCGATGCGGTCTCTACAAGCAAGCATTCTTTCATAACGCTCAGGCAATTGCTGGATCGCAAGTTCACAGGCAAACACCAACGAACTTGCCAACGCAGGACTCTCGGTTCCGGGTCGAAGCGATTGCTGCTGAAAACCACCAAAGAAAATCGGCTCTAACGGCACCGAATGCTTAAGCAACAGTCCTCCGACTCCAACCAATCCATGAATCTTGTGACCTGTAAGCGTCAAGGCATCGACCTCGAGGGCTTGGAAGTCGACAGGGACTTTGCCAACGGCTTGGACCGCATCGGTGTGGACCAAAATGCCAGCCGGTTTGCACAATCGTACTAACTGATCTACCGGTTGCACAACGCCCGTCTCGTTGTTGGCGAGCATCAAGGAAACTAAAGCGATCTTTTGATCCTGGTCGATCCAGTGCGCCAGTGGTTCCAAGTCCACTTGACCATCGGCTCGGCATGGCAAGTAACGTACTTCTCGACCTTTCTGCTGGAGTTTTTGAGCCATAGCAAGGACGCTGGGATGCTCGATCGATGAGACCACTAGCATCCCAGGGCGGTTAGCAATCAAACCGCATAACGCAAGATTATTCGATTCGGTTCCACCGCTGGTAAATACAGCGCGATCGCTCTGCATCCCCACGGTCTTGGCCTTGCATAGAACCAGCAACTGCTCGCGCGCATTCTCTAGGACCCCTCGCGCCGATCTTCCGAGTGAATGCTGGCTTGCTGGATTGGCAAATCGGTTTCCAAGCAGGCTCGCGAGATGGGAAACAACCCGGGGGTCGATTTGGGTCGTAGAGTTATTGTCCAAGTAGATCAAGATCAGGTCCGTTAGTAGCACTCAATCGATTGTCGAATTTGCTAAATCGGAACCTCTGAACCGCTCCGATTCAACACCATAACGTCCAGCGACATTGTACCTAATCTTTTCGACTCGGAATTGTAGTTCCTGTAGGTTTGAGCGTTCCCAATCCACCGTCGACCCCGAGTGTCTGCCCCGTAATCCACTGATTCCTGGGATCGATCAGAAAGTAAATGGCCCTGGCGATTTCATCCGGTTGACCAAATCTACCCAACGGATGCATGGCCAAAGAGACTTCTGCACTTCTTGCGTTTCCCCAAACACGCTGAGTCAGCGGCGTTTGGACCAAGCCTGGTGCAATCGCATTGACCCGAATGCGCTTAGCCGCATAAGTCATCGCGGCCGATCGCACCAACCCTTCGATGCCCGCTTTGCTCGCGGCGATCGCCTCATGATTGGATAAACCGATCTGGGCAGCTGCCGAACTCATCAGCACCACCGACCCTCCATCGGGCATCCTCGAGACTGAGGACCTAAGCGATCCTGCTGCGGCCGTAAGATTTGTTTGCAGAGTCGAATCCCACTCAGTTCGACTGGTTAAATGCAACGGTTTCAGCAGTACCGAACCTGCCAAACAGACCACCGCATTTAATCCTTGCATGCTTTGTTGAGCAAGCTCGATGGCTCGATCCAATTGATCCCAATCCGTTGCGTCGGCAACAAAATGGGCAAAACCAAACTCACTGGATGCACCTTCCAATTTCGCTACGTCACGACCAATCAACCTGGCCTGCCCTCCCTGCTCCAAAACCTCGCGGCAAAGGGATTGCCCAATTCCGCCGTAGGCTCCAACAATCGCCACCCTAACGTCACTCATCAATCCCTCCAGTAGCACCCAAGTTCAAAACAAATCTACTTACTCGTCCAGCGTTCCAACAATGGTCAACTTGGTCGACCGCCGGCTTTGGACAAACATCCTCGACACCCTTGGCTGTAGGTTAAGCGGACGTCAAGTAAGGGGTGGTTTTATCCAAAACCGCAAAAAATTCTAAGGTGGCAGTTGACAACATGGATACAGTCCTGCGTCCCAAGCGGGAACCGTTAAGCCCCACGCCTCGAGGATTTGAGCGCCAAGGTGACGGAGAATGTCCATCCAGTCCGTTTCGTGTCTTTTGTCTCAGTGACAGGGTTTTAGGTTATGAAGAAATTGTTGTCGTTTGCTATGACCGCCGTATTGTCCGTAGCGGGCGGGTCCGCTCTCGCATTTGAGAAAAACATCGTTGACACTGCAGTTGATGCAGGCAAGTTCAAGACTTTGGCTGCTGCACTAGGTGCCGCTGGGTTGGTCGATGCCGTCAAAGGCCCCGGCCCATTTACCGTTTTCGCTCCTTCGGATGAGGCCTTTGCCAAGCTTCCCAAGGGAACCGTCGAAACGCTGTTGAAGCCTGAAAACAAAGACAAGCTCAAGGCCATCCTGACTTACCACGTTGTTCCTGGCAAGGTCATGGCCAAAGACGTGGTCAACGTCAAGGGTGCAAAATCCTTGAACGGCCAACGCATCGATGTGAAGGTCGATGGTGGTAAGGTGATGGTCGACGGTGCCCAAGTCGTCACCACCGACATCGCTTGCACCAACGGTGTTATTCACGTCATTGATTCGGTGATTCTTCCAAGCGAAGACAAGATTCCAGCGGTCGCGACCAAGGCTGGCAAGTTCAACACACTGCTTGCTGCTGCCAAAGCCGCAGGTCTAGTGGATGCGTTGAGTGGTGACAAGCCGCTGACGGTTTTTGCTCCGACCGACGATGCCTTTGCCAAGTTGCCAAAGGAAACCATTGAAAGCTTGCTCAAACCAGAGAACAAAGACAAGCTCAAGTCAATCCTTCTGTACCATGTCGTTGAAGGACGCGTCTATTCCGAAGACGCTTTGGCTGCCAAGAGCGCTGCAAGCCTCCAAGGTGGTAAAGTAGAGATTTCGGTCAAGGATGGTGCTGCTTACGTCAACGGAGCAAAGATTCTTGCTACCGATGTGGATGCTGGCAACGGCGTGATTCACGTCATCGATTCGGTCATCCTTCCACCGGCCAAGTAGTCCTTGCCTGGCAGAAACCTAGACTTGTTCTGGGTCCTCTACATAGATAACTTAAAAGCCAAGGTGACCTGTATCAGGTGTCTTGGCTTTCTTCGTGTGAGGCTTCGCAAGAGCCATGGCGACGTAACATGGCCCAGGGCAGAGTTGGCCCAAGAATTTATCGTGACCGTAAAAACCTAAAGTCAATTTCAGGGATGCCAAAGTTTCTCTGACTTCCAAGCCGCGATGCGTGCCTTGGCGTGAACACCGCCGTCGATTCCTTTGTCCTTGAGCCAATCGACGTCTGTAATACTCTCTTGTAACGCAATCGCAGCTTGGTAGTCACGCAATGCAGCAAGTGCGAAAGACTTCGCATTCAGCGAGTAGGAATTCTCCGAATCCCGACTTAACGCTACTTCCGCAAGCTTTAATGCAAGACCTGGATTGAGAAATGCTGGGTTCTCGGCAGTTGAAAGAAGAAAGGATTTATTATGCGTTGCCATCATATCCTCTGGATCTAATTGAATAGCTTCGTCATAGTCATTGATCGCTCCCGCGTAGTCCTTACAGTTGTGCCTACACCAGCCGCGATTAACGTAGGCTGTCTTATACTTCGGATTGAGACGAATGGTTGCATCGTAGTCCAAAATGGCCGCCGGATAGTCTTTCAACTGTAGCTTTGCATATCCGCGGCGGTTGTATCCATCAGCATCCCCGGGCTCCAACCGCACATATTGATCGTAGTCCTTAATAGCTGAACTCAAATCTTTCAATTTGCTCTTCGCTAAACCGCGATTGTAGTACGCAATTGCATAATTAGAATTAATGCGAATAGCCTCATCGTAGTCTTTGATCGCTGCTTCAGGATCCTTGAGACTTGACTTTGCAATACCTCGTCTGAGAAACGCCAATGCCGAGGAGGGTTCCAGTCGAATCGCCTCATTACAATCCTGCACGGCTCCTTGATGATCTCGCAATTTTTCTTTCGCAATACTGCGTTTTATATAAACAAGTGAGACGTTCGGATTCAGCGTAACTGCAGCATCGTAGTCCTTGATCGCTTCCGAATAATTCTTTAAGTCTAACTTTGCATCCCCGCGGTTGCTGTACGCAACCGCGTCTTCTGGATAAAGCCCGATGGCCTGGTCAAAGTCCAGGACCGCCGACGCATAGTCCTTTAAGGCGGACTTTGCTTGTCCGCGGCGATTGTATGCCCCTGCCGACTTGGGGTCGAGTTGAATCGCCTTGTCGAAGTCTTTAATAGCCGCTTCGTAATCCTTTAGCATAGATTCCTTGGCCATCCCGCGAATGAGGTACCAAGTCGCTGGTTTGGTAGCTCTTTGAGCTGATTGATCGGCAATCTTCATGGTATCAACATATCCGCGGTACCTTTTTGCAAGAGTATCGTTGGGGTCGAGTTGAATCGCCATCTCTAAATCCTTTAAAG
>JAGWZB010000356.1 GCA_018969045.1 Planctomycetota bacterium
TCCGTTAGCTCCTTCAAAATAAAGTCCGCGCGAACTTGATCGGGCACCGACATGTTCCACCCAATATAGCCAGTGGGTGAAAAATCCTTGATGCTCTCGATCCCTGGTGTGGATTCAAAGATAACTAGATCTTCGATACCCTTCCATGTTTTGTAGCAACTCATAAAGTCGACCGCACCACCACGATTTTTATCTTTCCAACGAACCTTGGGCATCATGAATTCGCCGTAGTTGCGTATGCGTACAGAGTGCTTGACCGCATTATCCCAGATGAATCCCGCTGGCGAATAAGCCAGAGCATCGATATCGCTTTCCTCCATCC
This sequence comes from Planctomycetota bacterium, assembly GCA_018969045.1. Classification (GTDB taxonomy): domain Bacteria; phylum Planctomycetota; class Planctomycetia; order Pirellulales; family Pirellulaceae; genus JBKCUI01. Next base: position 323 of record JAGWZB010000356.1, read on the forward strand.
CATCGGGATAGCTTCTGGGGAAACCCGCAAAGCTTTTTTCCAGATAATCCGTTGCGATGGCTGTGGTGCTCCATTGATGACCATCGGCGCTTAAAATCCCACAGCAATAGGTGTTGTCTAGCAACACAAATTCATCGACCAGCTTGTGCTGATTCGGGGTGATGTCTTTGCCAAAGATGCATAGTTCGGGGTCGGCCTTCCCACGACCTACGTCTCCAAAGACTTGGTCAAAAGTACGATTCTCCTTGATGATATAGACAACATGCTCGATCAAACTCGGTTCTCCGATCCGCTGCGGGATTGCACGGGGCGGTTGACCTTGCCTTGCGGGTAGATGGGATTGGATCAAGGCATCGGCCCGCATGTTGCGAGCGACTCGCTCTGACAGCGCCGGTAATTCACTTTCGTTGGGAACCTGCAGGATCGAGAGACTGCCATTGTACTGATGGGAGTTGAATCCTCTGGAATTACCTTGTTTTCGTGGCTCCGTCGGGAGCCCTTTGATGTTTGCAGCCAAGAGTGCGTCTTGATTGGGATCGTAAGCAAGAGCGCCGGGAAACCATCCCACGGGGATCATTCCCAGCAGTTTGCTCTCCCCCTTTTGCTCTGGTTCGAACTCGACCACGGCCACTGCGTTTTGAGTCCCATTGGCGACGTAAAGCACATCCGATTCTTTGCCGAACGCCAGAGCATTGGGTGTGGCACCGAAGAGTTCGGACGGATTGGACTTGGTCCAGATTTTTTCTATGACGGCTAACGAACTCAGATCGATGACGCTCAAGTAATCGCTGGCAGCGTTGGCACAAACGGCGTACTTGCCATCGGGTGAGATCGCCAGTCCAGAGGGGTGCAAGCCAACGAGGATTTCATCGGCGTGTGCATCCGCAAGATCGATGATCGACACGGAGCCTTCGCTTGCGATGTAACGGACTGGATCGACGCGGACGGTGGTTCCTTTGCCAGCGGGTCCGACTAGGTCTCCGTCGGTTGGCCGGCGACCTCCCCAATTGGTCACGATCGCTTTGTTGCCTGCGAGTTTTACATCGTAGGGAGCGACACCGACATCGAACGTCCTGAGGACTAAAAAATTCTCCAGGTCGACTTCGATCAAACGATTCGAAAGATTTCCGCACACATAAAGTCGCTTCGAGTCTGGGCTGATTGCAAGTCCGCTTGGGATCTCTTGCTTACGCATCGGAGCCTTGGCCTCTGGCAGTGGGATTGAATGCGATGGGGTGACCTTACCCGAGGTATCTACCGAAAAGACTTTGATGGAGCCTTGGACGTTGCTCAAATAAATTTGGCGACCGTCGGGAGAAAAGACCAAACCCGTGAAACTCGCAATGGCTTTGGTGTCGGGTTTGAGGTTGTTTGCAGCCGCTTGATCGGGAACCGATTTAGATTCCTCACTAGGCAAGTCGACTTGCTGTAGGATGGAGGCTGTTCTTGGATCGATGACCACCAGCTTGCTTGTTTTTCCGCTGGTCGCAGCGATCTTTCCGTCGGGTGACAACGCGACGACTTGGGGACGCATGCCGGGCAACTCGAGCCACTTACCGACGGGAGTAAGCCGTTGGTTCACGGGTGTTACGATCGATTCGGCGATCGAGCCCCCCACCCATTGGCGGTCGATATCGGCGGGTCCCAATGGGATTTCTTGGGCGGTCAATTTCTGAGACAAAATCAAGGGCAACCCGAGGGTGATGAAGGAAAAACAACGCAGCATTGGCAAACGATGGATTGGCATAAGGAACCCTGGCAACGGATCGCGACACTGAAAGATTTGGAAAAGGCCGTATCGTAGCGGACGGTAGCCCGGAAGTCATGGATTTCCTTTTTTTTTAACAATGCCATGGTTCGAGAATCACTAAATTGGCAAAGCTCGACTAAGATGATTGGAAAGGATTTGCGTCAGAAGTCCTCTTTACTATTCCTGGAAATTCACCGACGGTACTCAGCATGCCTCCAGCACTCCTTGCTCTGTTCGGAACCTTGTTCGTTATAGGAGCCATCATCGCGCTGGTTTTCTTGGCGATCCTGTCTCGATATTTCTGGCTTTGGATTCAATCGATCATGACCGGTGCAAACGTCCGGCTCAGGGATCTTATCGGAATGATGTTTCGACGAGTCGATGCTCGCACCATCGTTCGCAGCAAGATCATGGCGGTGGCCGCAGGCATCGATGATCCAGATCTGACGACCAAGGCACTCGAGGCCCACTACTTATCGCGTGGTAATGTCCCGCAGGTGATCCGAGCTTTGATCGCCGCTCGCAAGAGTCGGCAGATCAATCTTTCGTTCCAGAAAGCCGCTGCGATCGATTTGGCAGGTCGAGATGTTCTCGATGCGGTTCAGACCAGTGTGTATCCAAAAGTGATCGACTGTCCTCCTCGAAATAGTGCAAACCCGTTCCTCGATGCGATCGCCAAGGACGGCATCCAGCTCAAGGTCAAAGCGCGAGTAACCGTCCGTGCGAATCTAGCCCAGCTCATCGGAGGTGCGACCGAGGAAACGATCATCGCTCGCGTTGGTCAAGGCATCGTATCGGCCATCGGCTCGGCGGAGAGCCACAAGGTCGTGTTAGAAAATCCTGATGTGATTTCCAAGGCGGTGCTTGCAAGCAGACTCGATGACCAAACCGCCTTCGAGATCGTTTCGATCGATATCGCGGATATCGATGTGGGAGAAAACATCGGTGCTAGGCTTCAAGCGGACCGCGCCGAAGCCGACACTCGGGTCGCAAGGGCACGTGCAGAGAGCCGCCGCGCCGAAGCTGTAGCGATCGAGCAAGAGATGATTGCCAAGATTGAGGAAAGTCGCGCTGCGGTTGTGGCCTCGGAGGCCAGTGTTCCGGTGGCTATTGCCGACGCTCTCAAAGATGGAAAAATGATGGTGATGGACTATTACAAGCTGCGGAATATCACTGCAGACACCGAAATGCGTCAAAGCATCGCAGGAACGAGCACCACCGGTCCCTCGAGCACTTCGCAGGCAAGACCAGCCAACTAATCACCTCACGGATCTTTAACATCATGGCCGATGAACTCGACGAATTCCTTAGGCAAGCCGCACAGCGTCGCATGCAGCGGCAGCAAGAAAAGCAAGCCAAGCAAAATCCACCTGATGCGTCTGTCCCTCAAGCCCCGCCGCGACAACAACGTTCCAATTCACCCAAATCCAAACCAGCACCCTCGAGGGATTTGTCTGGTGCTCGCCCCACGGTTTTTGAAGATACCACGTCGGTCGAGGACCGATCGCTAGAGCCCTCGATCGCACAGCGTCATGTCACCACCGACATCGATCTTGCAGACGAAGGAATCGATTCCTACGTTCGCTCGACCATGGGCGATGCAACCCAGCTTGGTAGTCTTCAAAATCGCTCGAAGGGAAAAAAGACAACGAATAAAAACAAACCTACCCAGCAATCGGAGGAGCGGCCTTCGGTGCAGCAGCGTCCCAACGATGTGGTGGGCTCCTCGGAGTTGGTCCGACAACTCAGAGACCCCAAAACTCTGCGGATGGCCATCCTTGCTCACGAAATCCTTCGGCGCCCCTACCAATAAAATTCGTTCCCATCACCTTCGATCGCTGCAATGACCGACCAAGCTGACTTGGCCCAAGGGCCCGACTTCTCCAAAGGGAGCCAAGGGTTACTACCGGCCATCGCCCAAGATGCAAAAACACGGACTGTTTTGATGATGGCTTGGATGAACCAACAAGCCTACGAGGAAACCCTCAAGACCGGACTTGCTACCTACTTCAGTCGATCCCGAAACAAGCTTTGGCGCAAAGGCGAAGAAAGCGGGCATCGGCAACATGTTCTCGAAATCCGAATCGATTGCGACGCCGATTGCATCCTCCTGATCGTAGATCAAACCGGTGCGGCTTGCCACGAAGGTTACGCAAGCTGTTTTTTTCGAAGAAACACCGGCACGGGATTTGAGACCGACCAAGTTCGATTGGTCGATCCAGGCTCGGTGTATCCAGCAAAACACTCTTCGACGAACTCTCCGGAAACCATCCATTAGTTTCCTAGTAGCTACCTAGGCCAAGACGCTGCGATGCCAGAGTTGCCAGAAGTTGAAACGATGCGACGAGGTTTGTTTCCGACCATTGGGGGCCGGATCTGCCGAATCGAGTTCCCAAAAAGTCGTTATCGCCCCATCGCGATGACTCCGGGCCCTGAGCAATGGTCCCAAAGGATGGTAGATACCACCATTTGCTCGATCGACCGAATTGCCAAAAGGGTCTTGGTTCGACTTAGCAACACCGACAGTCTTGTGTTTCAGCCTAAGATGGCGGGACTGACACTGGTCTCCGATCCACCGACCCAAGAGCATATACGATTGATTGTGTTTTTGGAGAAC
>JAGWZB010000019.1 GCA_018969045.1 Planctomycetota bacterium
CCCAAACGCCGACGGCAGCGTGAACTACGATCTGTTTGGAAACAAGATTCCTATCTACGAATGCCCATCGAATCCCGAATCAGGCCGCGTGCAGGATGGTTCGCCTCCTCCGGATACACCTGTTTGGCAAGCTCGTGTTGCCAATGGTGACTACTCAGGCTATTACGGTGTTTCCCCTCAAATGGCAACCCTTGGTTTGGTGGATGCGAATTCCGCCAAAAATGACAACGGAGCAATTTCTAAAACCGCCAATTTGAAATTCGCCAGCTTCACCGACGGCACCAGCAACACGATTCGTCTTGTCGAATCCTCGGGTCGACCACACGTGTACCGATTGGGCCGCAAGGTTATCGAAGCTGGACCCGGTAGCTCCGTACGCGTCAACGGTGGAGGCTGGTGCCGACCAGCCACGGAACTGAACGTCCTACTAGGAGTCTCTGCCGATGGAGTTTCGTATCCGGGTCCCCAAGTCATCAACACAACCAACGGCATCGCTCTGGGTTCAACCTATCCAGATCCATACTTTGGAGTCGATGGTACCGGACAAGCTTATTCGTTCCACTCAAGCGGTATCACCGCCTCGTTTGTCGATGGTAGTGCTAGGTACTTGAGCGCCAATATCGATGTTCGTATCTACGCTGGTCTAATCTCCCGAAACGGTGGCGAAGTCATCCGGGATATCGAGCAGTAGCAGAATTTCCTCGGACTCAATCGGTTGGGATTTGAAGAAATCCCACCGAGTAAGTTACCGCGCGGCCAGCGATCCCTACTCGCTGGTCGCGATCCTCGCAATACAATTGGCCCCCGCGAGCCGAGATCTGCCGAGCGTAAAGCTGGCTCTTGCCCAGTCTGTTGGCCCAATAGGGGATCAGCGTGCTGTGAGCCGATCCGGTCACCGGATCTTCAGGCACACCTGCTCGGGGTGCAAAAAATCTGGATACAAAATCGCAATCACCTCCGGGAGCCGTGACGATCACTCCCAACGAATCCAGCTCCATCAAGATATCCATATCCGGCGTTATCTCTCGCACGATCCTCTCGCTATCAAAGACTGCCAAGTAGTCTCGCGACTTGCCCACATAACGGGGTGCAATCCCGAGAGCCTGCTCAAGCAATCCTGGATCCACACACTCAACTGCGGGCCTTGAAGGAAAATCCAATTCCAATAGTTCCCCTTTTCGAGTGACAGTCAACTCCCCTGACTTGGTCTCAAAACGGATCACCTCTCCTCGATACCCCAAGTGTCTGAAAATCACATGCGCAGGGGCCAAGGTCGCGTGACCACACAAATCGACCTCCATCGCTGGAGTAAACCACCGCAATTCAAAACTCGATTGACGCTGGATCACGAAAGCGGTTTCCGCCAAGTGGTTCTCAGCAGCGATCGATTGCATCAATTCGTCTTGGAGCCACTCCGCAAGAAAGCAAACGCCTGCTGGATTTCCAGCAAACATTCGATCCGTAAATGTATCGATTTGATAATAGGGGACACTCATTCATTTACGACCTGCGTTGCGGATGACAAAATCAACAAGCTCCTGGCACTCAAAGAATCCTTCCCACATGTTGTGGCCTTGGCCAGGTGGAACGATTAGCTCCATCGCTGGTCCCCCTGCCAGAGCATAAGCCTCTTTGAGTTTACCTGTATTGAGCTCAAGCGGTACGACCGTATCGACATCACCATGGATCGAAAACAATGGAACCTTGGCTCCTGCAAGCTTGGCCATTCGATCGATGGGATTGAACTCCTTGAGTCGCTCCTGCAATTGCGTAGGACTGAGCTCAAAAGCGCTCGCTGCCCGTTCCAACCCAGGATAACTTGCCAAATTACAGACCGGATAAATCCCCGCCCAAGCGGCAAGTTCAAGAGGGTGATCCGCTGCCCAAGAGAGTGTCTGCAAACCACCGCGTGATCGACCGAGCATCACCGGCTTTTTGGAATAACCGCGACGCACCATCTCTGCGTGCAAACGATCAAAAACGCGATTTCCATTGGGACTGCCATAAGACTCTCCGGCATCGATCCCGGCGATTGCAATCCCCGCTTTTAAAAACCTCTCAAACATCCAACGCTCTTCGGGACCTGGTAAGCTTGGGAGCGTGGGAGCATACCACACCCAAGGTCTAGCGTTCTGTCCGTCGGGTCCTGTGTATTGAGAAGTCGTCGGGATTAAAAACGCGATGCTTCCACCCAAATCGAAAGACTGGCCATCAAGCGGTAATTTCTTGAGCGGCTCCTGCGCATCGCTTCGGTTGCCCCCAACCCACAGCATGGTTAAAAACCCAAGGATGTACATGGCGCAAAACGCTATCCGGAAACCATTGGCTTGCTTCATCATTTGGTACTCGCTTGCTTTGGACTGACCCAGCCTAAATCGAACAGCCCCGGCCACAGCTTCGGATCGATGGATTGATCCGCACTCCATCGGACCACAGGACCCTTGGCAACATAACCATGCACTTGCCCTGTGCCTAACACGGTGGCTTGGGACGCACTCCACTGAATTCCCGTCGACTCATCGATGCCGATTCCAAGGAGATTGGGGTGCATGGTCACGGCTCTAGCCAACCTTGCAAACCGATTCTTTTGCGTGAAATGCTGATCGATGATGGTGCCTGGCAACAACCCAAAGCCTTGGCCCATCGTCGGCTCATCTACCCCTGCGGCGATCATGTGCTTGGAAAGAATCGCTGCTCCGGCGCTGGTTCCCCCAAGCACACCTCCGCGACGTAGGAACTGAACCAATCGCTCGACGAGCACGGTTCCACAGAAGCGCTCGGACAGTCGAGATTGATCACCACCGGTGATCCAAACCGCCGCAGCTTGTTGGATCTGCTCGCCGAATGCGTAGCTCTCTGCATCTTGCTTATTCATCGCGTGGAGAACTTGGACGTCCCGCCATCCTCGAGCCTTCCACAACTCCAGCCAAGGGGAATAGTCTCCCGAATCGGCTCGCTCAGAAGCCGTCGGAATCAGAACGAGCGTCGATTTCTGTGCATTCGATAGTTCGCAGAATCGATCTAGGAGGCTATCGGGTAGTTTACCACCTCCACACATAAGGATTTTTCCATCGAAGGTAGGGCGGCTAGGATCCAATGGGTCTTGGGCCTGAGTGTCGCTTGCGAGCAACCCAGTGCACAGAGAGCCCGCACCAATTGAAAGGATTTCGCGACGATGGTATTTACCCGAGTCCGTCATCTTGCGCGATCAACCTTTGGCTCGAATTGCATCTTGGACCACTTCGACAATTCTTTGATGCATGCTTTGGATCTCCACGTTTGCATCGATGATGGCTGTGATCCCACCGCATCGGGGAAGCTGGTCGAGAAACCCGCGGCGAACTTTATGAAAGTACTCGATGCCACGCTTTTCCAATCGGTCTTGCCCGCGTTGGATTCGCGAAGCTGCAATTTCAGGATCCAGATCCAGTACGATCGTTACATCAGGCATACAACCCGAGGTAGCGATCCTGCCGACGCGCCAAAGGTCATCCACATCCAGTCCACCCGCAGAGCCTTGGTAAACGACGTTGGCAAGCAGAAATCGATCGCAAACGACGGTACCACCTGCCCGGAGAGCAGGCCGAACGTTTTCTGCGACTAGCTGAGCTCTTGCAGCCATGTACAAGAGCATCTCGGTGGTGTTGGCCAGCGGGATATCTTCTCGGTGCAGCAGGATCTCTCGAACAGCAGACCCGAGTTTGGTGGATCCAGGGTCCCGGTGCGTGTGGACTCGATGCCCCTGTCGCGTTAGCCAATCGGCAAGCAATTCGATTTGAGTGGACTTGCCTCCGCCGTCGATTCCGTCGAGAGTGATAAACATCGTTGCTTGCTTCCAACCGATCCAAAGATCGATCTACATCGAAAAAGAGTCCATGTCCTCTTGGGGAGCGACTTGATAACCCTGGGGTTCCATCGAACAACCCGCCCTGCCCTGACTCAGCGAACGAATGGCACTGGAGTAACCGAACAATTCCTTGAGCGGTACTGCCGCCAACACCTGGGTGATCGCACCTCGGGTTTCGGTCCTTTCGATCATACCGCGACGCTGTTGCAGGTCGCCGACGATTTCACCGAGGTAGTCGGCAGGTGTGGAGATATCCATTTTCATCACGGGCTCTAGCAGTGCGGGACCACCTAATTTCAGACCTTCGTCGAAAGCATCGTTGGCTGCGATCCGAAACGCTATCTCATCGGATCCAACTTCGGCTGTCTCGGCTCCCAGGATACTGATTCGAATACCTGTTAGCGGGAACGATCCGATCAGACCACCACCTTCGGCTCGGTTTCGGAGTTCCTCCAAAGCGGCTTGTCGCAGATTCTCAGGTAGCATCTTTTCGGCCGGAGTGCGGTCCAAAACGATCACTTTGGCAGAGAGATCTTCAAGGGGTTCAAAGCGAACTTGCAGACGCGCAAACAAGGTCTGCGAGCCGACTTGACGATTGCACTGGCCGGTGACTTCGGCGGTTTGACGAATCGTTTCTCGATACGAAACCCTGGGCTTGTAGAATTTCACGTTCAAATGAAAGTCGCGAACAAGTCTGTTCTTGATCACTTCCAAATGCAATTCACCCATACCGGAAATGATGGTCTGTCCGGACTCTGCGCTCTCGATGGCATGGAAGGTCGGATCCTGTCTTTTGAGCATATCGAGAACTTCGGCAAGCTTTTTGCGCTCGGCGGTATTTTCCGGTTCGATCGCCATCGAGATGACCGACTGTGCGAACTGGATCGAAGGCAATTGGACCGTATCGCGAGTATCGCACAGGGTATCGCCGGTGATCGAATCGCGAGGTCCGATCGCGCAGGCGATATCACCGCATTCGAGGGTATCGATTTGGCCTTGGCGATCCCGCTTAGAAGCGTGGATTTGCCAAAGCTGAGCGACGTTTTCTTTCTTGTCTCGGTTGGGGTTATAGACGCGCGAATTGGATTCGAGTTTGCCTGAGTAAACTCGGATCCAGAACATATCGCCGGTTTTTGCTGGCAGGATCTTGAAGACCAATGCGCAAAACGGATCGTTGGGATCGGGCTTTCGAAGGATCTTCTTATCGGGCTTCTTGGGATCGCAACCTTCGACGGCTGGTCGATCGATTGGGCAGGGTAGATACGCTGCCACCGCATCGAGCAGCGGTTGGACGCCGACACCGCGCAGTGCCGAGCCGCACACAACGGGCTGGATGGCTTGTCGGACACAGGCATCGCGCAGTGTTTTTCGGATCAGCTCAGGAGGGATCGGCTTTTCCTCCATCGCCAGTTCCATCATCTCTTCACTGTGCATGTAGAGCTTTTCGAGCATAACGTTGCGCCAGTCGCGAGCGTCGGCCAAAAAGTCCTCGGGGATTTCTTGGGTCGTGACTGTACGGCCAGCGTCTTCGGTGCTGAAGGTCAATAGTTTCATATCGATCAGGTCGATGATCGCGCGGAACGGATCGCTCGTATGCGCAGGACCTTGGCCCACCGGGATTTGAATCGCCACTGGATCGGCACCGAGCCTTGGACCGATCTCTTCGAGCACACGATAAAAATCAGCCCCTTCTCGATCGAGCTTGTTGATAAACACGATCCGTGGAACGCCATACTTGTTGGCTTGCCTCCAGACCGTTTCGCTCTGGGCTTCGACACCTTCGCGTGCACTGAAGACGACCACAGCTCCGTCGAGGACTCGCAAGCACCGTTCGACTTCGGCAGTGAAATCGACGTGGCCTGGGGTATCGAGCAAATTGACAGAACATTCTTTCCAACGAAACGTCACGCACGCAGCGAAGATCGTAATACCTCGCTGCTGTTCCTCGGGATCATCATCGGTCTCGGTCGTCCCCGAATCGACAGCCCCTGCGCGGTGTTTGGTCCCGCTCATGTAGAGCATCTGTTCGGTGACGGTCGTTTTACCGGCATCGATATGGGCGATGATTCCGATGTTTCGGATCGTTTTAAGCTCGCGAGCCATGTATCCAAACGCTCACGCGTTCCACTACGAGTAGGTGTCGAGTCAATTGAAAATTCCAGGCCAGTTCTCCTGGCCAGAGGGTTTAGCTAGGCTGCTTGCGCAAATCGAGCCATTCACTGTGGAAGACACCTGCTTTGTCGAGCCGCTGGTAAGTGTGTGCACCGAAGTAATCCCGCTGGGCCTGGAGCAGATTCGATGGCAAGCGAGCCAGCCGATAGCTGTCGTAGTATCCCAAAGCAGTGGTAAATGCCGGGACCGGTAATCCCAAATGGCTTGCTGCCATGACAACGGCCCGCCATGATTCCTGAGCATTGTCGATCGCTTTCTTGAAGTAAGGATGCAGTAGCAGGTTCTCCAAATTCGGTTCTGCATCAAAGGCTTCCTTGATACGATCCAGGAACTGAGCTCGGATGATGCAACCACCACGCCATAGCAACGCACAATCGCCGTAATTTAGACCCCAATCGAGCTCCTTACTGGCTTCTTGCAGCTGCACAAACCCTTGCGCATAGGAACAGATCTTGGATGCATAGAGCGCTTGTCGAACCGCTTCGATGAACTTCTTGCGATCCGAGACCAAACTCTTGACTGCCAAGTCGAAGGCTGGGTTGTGGGAAGCGACCGGAGCAGATAGGACTTTGCTCGCCCGCACTCTCGCTTCCTTCATGGCGGCCAAGCATCGTGCGTATACTGCTGTGGTCACCAGCGTGCTCGGTACACCAAGATCCAAAGCCAACTGACTCATCCACTTACCAGTTCCTTTGGCACCGGCGACATCGAGGATCTGATCGACCAAGTAACCATTTCCACCTTGATCATCTTTGACGCTGAAGATGTCACGGGTGATCTCGATCAAGTAACTTTGCAACTCGCCTTGATTCCAATCGGAAAACACATCGTAGAGTTCTTCGTTGGATAACCCGGCGGCTTCTTTGAGCAACAAGTAAGCTTCGCAGATCAACTGCATGTCGCCGTACTCGATGCCGTTGTGAACCATCTTGACATAATGCCCAGCACCCCGAGGACCAACCCATTCACAGCAAGGGATGTCGTTTTTGGGGCCGACTTTGGCCGAGATCGCTTGAAAGATCGGCTTGATGGTTGGCCAAGCTGCTTTGCTACCACCGGGCATGAGACTCGGTCCTTTCAAAGCTCCTTCTTCTCCACCAGAAACACCCGATCCAACGAACAAAAGACCTTTGCTCTCAACTTCTTTGGTCCTTCGCTCGGTATCGACGTAGTGGGTGTTGCCCCCATCGATGAGGATATCACCAGGCTCCAGATGCGGGGTCAATTGGTTGATCAGGTCGTCGACAGCTGGGCCAGCCTTGACGAGCATCATCACCACACGAGGACGCTTGAGGTTCTTGACCATATCGACGATCGAGTGGCAGCCGACAAAGTTCTTGCCCTTGGCTCGGGTCGCTAGCAACTCGTCAACTTTCTCCATAGTCCGGTTGTAGACCGCGACTTTAAAACCTCGACTCTCCACGTTCAGAGCGAGATTTTCACCCATGACTGCCAATCCGATCAAACCGAAGTCGCACAAGTCGCTCATCGTAGGTCCCGAAAAACTTTCTATTTAAGGTTTGAAATCAACCAAACGAATATCCCCGAACGAGGCCCTACCCCAGCAGGGGTTTCGGAGACTTTGGTCATCAGTGGGCCTTGAGAAGCCAGTATTCTAGCCTTAATCGAGCCCTCCCACAATCGAATTGAAGGACCCTCAAAACTCAGGCAATTCCTTGTAAAGTTGCCCTATTACTACAATGCGAAGTAGGTTAGGGCAAACGCCACCTGAAACATCCTCTTGCTCCAAACTCCCTATTTTAATTCCCCTTATTCAAGAGCATGACCACTCGCATGAAAGTCTCCATTCCCGCCTTCAGGCCCGCCTCTGAGTCGCTTCGAAAACTCGGGATGCTCGTCAGCGCCCTGGCCATCTTGCAGTCGCCCGCTCTGGCCGATGACTGGCGTCAGTTCCGAGGTGGAAAAGCCCTGAGTGTCTCATCCGAAACGAAACTACCGAGCGATTGGCAAGAACCCCCACAAGCCGCATGGCGAACCGAGATCCAAGGCAGCGGCTGGTCTCAACCAATCATCGTTGGGGACAAGGTCTTTGTATCGACGGCAGTGGCCAGCAAGGGAGCCAAACCCAAAGGGATGAGCGGTGGGGTGATGGACCCAAGCACCATGGGCAAAGCGCCCAAGCCCAAAGATCCAATCGCTTGGAAGGTGGTCTGCTTGTCACTGTCCGATGGCAAACTTCTTTGGGAACAGACGGCGATCGAAGCGATCCCTTCCTTTGGCAAACATGCCTCGAACACCTTTGCCACCGAAACCCCTGCAGCCTCAAGCGACACTGTATATGTCTACTTCGGTGCTGCAGGATACATGGCCGCTTACGATTTCAATGGATCCCAGAAATGGTCCAAAAGCCTCGAGCCCCAGAAAATCTCCAACGACTTTGGAACTGGCAGTTCCCTACTGCTGGTCGAAAACGAAAACTCCGATTCATCCCGGCTGATCCTGCAGCAATACAACGAACAATCGGCAACGCTGTTGTGCTTAAACCCAAAAGATGGTCAAGAGATCTGGCGAGCCGAGCGTCCCAAAGGTTCCGCATGGAGCACTCCGATCCATTGGACCAACGATGGGACCGATGAGATCATCACCGGTGGCCAAGGTTCCGTGATCGCTTATGAACTGACCACAGGCAAAGAACGATGGAAGGTCGGTGGTCTGGATACGTCGTTCTCTTGCTCACTGGTGGCCGATCAATCCGCAGTCTACTTCGGTACCTCAAGCCCCGGCAGTCGAGCTCCGATCTACGCGGTTTCCAAAGGCCATTTAGGCGATCTTTCGCTAGACAAAGACTCGACGAATTCCCCAGCCATCCTTTGGTCTGGATTCAAAAGCGGTGCCGGCATGCCCTCGCCGGTCGTCGTGGGCGACTACCTTTATTTCTTCGGGAACACAGCCACTTGCTACGAAAAGAAAACCGGCAAAGAAGTCTATCGCAAACGTATGCCAGGGGGCACACTGGTGGCCGGTTGCCCCGTCGTCGTCGGAGACAAAATCTACATGTTCAACGAAGCTGGCAATATGATCATCGTCAAAACTGGTCCTGAATTTGAAGCGACCGAATTGGCCACCGGTGCCAAAGATGAAGTGTACTGGTCCACGCCCGCGATCAGCTCCGACTCGATCCTGGTTCGATCCTCGGATGCCATCTACTGCTTCCGCTAAGTCCCACGCAGCTTCAAGGTCGATTTCTCCAAAACCATGTTTATCTTCCCAAGATCGCTGTGCTATACTTGAGAGGTTCGCTTCCCGCCTAAATTCCTGCCGACCTCCCCAATCCGCTTGCCCCCGGCGTGCATCCAACGTGACAGAGCCACTTCAGTACTGCCCCGGGTTCCATAGGTTTCTCAGCGGAAACCGACGTCAGATCCTCCAAGCAGGCGCGCTGTCGATGCTTGGATTGGGCGCCCAGCGCATTCTCAGTCCGGCCTCGGGGAACCCTACAAGCTCCCTACCGATCCGAGCCAAGCGATGCATCTTTTTGTTCATGTGGGGAGGACCAAGCCAACTCGACACCTTCGACATGAAGCCAGAGGCTCCTGCCGAAATACGCGGTGAATTCAAACCCATCTCGACGGCAGTTCCGGGCATTCAAATCTGCGAACACTTTACCAAGCTATCGAAGCTGACCGACCGCATTACGATCCTGCGATCCTTAGCACACGACGACCCAGCTCACCTTTCCAGCGGCCATGCCACCCTGACAGGCAACCCCGCACCGGTCCTCAAAAGCGATGACGCTCCACCGAGCGAAAAAGACTCACCTCATCTAGGCAGCTTGCTGAGCAAACTCAGGCCCGGCGCCGACGGACTGCCAGCCTTTGTCGCGATGCCATGGAAAGCGTTCCACCCTGCCGCCCCCGGTGGCGAGGCTCCAGGTCAACACGGCGGCTACTTGGGCTCAGCCTACAGCGGTGCTTTGCTCCAAGGGGATTTAAACCATCCGGAATGGAAACCTCAAGCCTTCTCGCTGCCTGCAGAAATGACCCTCGAGCGACTCGAGTCCCGCTCGCAACTACTGAAACTATTGGAATCGCAACGTTCGTCACTGCATCGTGTCGCCGAAACCGGAGCGCTGAGCAATCAACAGGTCCAAGCCTTTGAAATGCTCTCGAGTCCCAAAGTCAAACAAGCCTTTGATCTAAGCCAGGAATCTCCCCAAACGCGCGATCGCTATGGGAGAAACATCCATGGTCAATGTGTCCTGATGGCTCGCCGTTTGATCGAGCATGGAGTTTCCCTCGTGTCGGTCAATTGGCACAACGACGGTCAAAACTTTTGGGACACGCATGGCAATAATTTCAACCGCTTAAAAAACGACTTGATCCCACCGGCCGATGCGGCACTCTCTGCGCTGATCGAAGATCTCGAAGCACGAGGAATGCTCGACGATACCATCATCGCTTGGGTGGGCGAGTTTGGACGCAAACCTCAGATCACCGCTGCCAATGCAGGTCGAGAGCATTGGCCCTATTGCTACAGCGGTATTCTCGCCGGTGGAGGAATCGCCAAAGGCCTTGTCTATGGTCAAAGCGATCGCAACGCCGCCTATCCAAGCAGCAATCCGGTCACGCCCCAAGACTATGCCGCAACCATCTTGCATCAGATGGGAATCTCTTGTGAAGACACCCTCTTGGACCGAGAGAACAGACCCCATCGGATCTGCAGTGGGAAACCCATCTCGGGAATCATCCGTTAACCCAACGCTTCCAAAGCCTACGGCTTCAATACCCATGCCTCCAACACTCCGACTCACCCCTCTGATCGGTTCTTTGACATACCTCTTGGTTGGCTATTTATCCCACGATTCGCAAGCTCAAGACCCCATTGCTTTCAATCGCGATATCCGACCGATCCTCTCCGAACATTGCTTCCAATGCCACGGCCCGGACGCTCAGCAACGGCAAGGTGAACTGCGGTTAGATCAATACCAAGACGCAATCCTGGCGGGCCAAAGCGGTAAAACGGCCATCGTTCCAAACCAATCCAAGCAAAGCGAGGTCTACACACGGATCCTCAGCACCGATCCCGATGTGATCATGCCCCCACCTCACATCGGTAAGCCGCTCAACCAAAATCAAATCGAACTACTGAATCGATGGATCGATCAAGGTGCCAAGTACGAAGGTCACTGGGCATTTATCCCACCTGTGCGACCACAGGTCCCGCTGGCCGACCAAGCGATCCACTACCCTAATCCGATCGATCGATTCCTGCTTGAGAAACTCAAATCGCAGGGGTTTGAGTTCTCGACCAAGGCCTCCAAAGAAACGCTCCTGAGGCGCGTGACTTTGGATCTGATCGGTCTGCCTCCAAGCCTCGATGAAATCGACGCATTCGTCGCTGACACATCGGAAAACGCCTACGAGAAAGTCGTCGATCGATTGCTGGCTTCACCACACTACGGTGAACGCATGGCCATCGCTTGGCTAGACCTTGCACGGTACGCCGATAGCAATGGATTCCAAGTCGACTCGTCGCGACAGCAGTGGCCATGGAGAGATTGGGTCATCGATGCTTTCAATCAGAACATGCCTTACGATCAATTCACCATTGAACAGATTGCAGGCGACATGCTCCCGGATGCCTCATTGTCCCAAAAGGTTGCAAGTGGATTCAACCGCAATCACAGGCTCAATGGCGAAGGGGGAATAATCGCCGAGGAATGGAGAGTCGAAACCGTGATCGATCGGGTCGAAACCACTGGGATGACATGGCTGGCTCTCACACTCAACTGCTGCCGTTGCCACGATCACAAATACGACCCAATCTCCCAAAAAGAGTTCTACTCCCTCTTCGCATACTTCAACAACGTCACCGAAAGCGGCACACTGCAAGGCGAATCTCGCAATACCGAGCCGGTCATCTCGGTGCCTACCGCAGAACACTTGCAGCAACAAAGAGACTTGGAAGGTCAAATCAAGAAAGCCCAACAAGATTTCCAGCTCGCCCAAGCCGACATCGCCAAATACATGGATCCGTGGGAAACCGAATTCAAGAAAACCATCGCTACAAGCAAGCCGACTTGGAATACCTTGGATCCAACGACCGTCAAAGCGCGCAGCGCCGCAAGCTTTGCAAAACAACCCGATGGATCCTTCTTAGCCAGCGGCGAAAACCCAAATCACGATGTTTATGAAATCCAATCCAAGATCGCCGCAGGGCCACTGACCGGTATCCTCTTAGAATGCTTTCCCGACCCTAGCCTTCCACAGCAAAGCCTAGGACGATACCCCAACGGAAACTTTGTCCTGACTCGTTTAGAAGCCCTCGTCCAACCTCCCCAAGGGTCGGCGCAAATCCAAGCCAAAATCAGTGCAGCCCAAGCCGACTACTCGCAAAAAGATTGGGATATCTCCAATACAGTCCAAGGCAACTCAGGTCGCGGGTGGGCCGTCGATGGCCCAACACGCAAAGAGATCTGCCGGGCGATGTTCCTGCTCGAACAACCCATCGATGTTCCAGAGAACTCGACAATCACCATCCGATTGGTCCAGGAAACACTCGGCCAGCACAACATCGGACGCTTCCGTCTTGCTACGACTTCGCTTGCCAAGGGTGCTGTAGCCATCGCAGGTGTTCAAATCCCCGATTCAATCCGCAATACACTTGCCCTTGATCCATCCCAACGATCCCAGATGCAAACGAAGGAACTCCAAGAGTATTACCTCAAGGTCGCAGATGGTCCGATCCAGCAAGCCGCGCGAAGCGTTGAAACGGCAAAGAAGCAAATCAGCGATGCAAAGGCTTCCTGGCCCACCGTCATGGTGATGCAAGAAATGCCAAAACCCCGCGAAGCCTTTGTGCTCTTGCGTGGGGAGTACGACAAACGTGGGCAACAGGTCCAAGCTGGCTTGCCCAAAGCATTGCCCGCTCTGCAACCGGAACTTCCCAACAATCGCTTGGGACTGGCTCGCTGGATCGCCAGTCGCGATAACCCGCTAACGGCTCGCGTCTGGGTCAATCGCATGTGGGAGAAGTTCATGGGGAACGGTCTGGTGAAAACTACGGAGAATTTTGGCTCCCAAGCCGATTGGCCAAGCCACCCGCAATTGCTTGATTGGCTAGCCATCGAATGGACCGAACCCACGGTGCTCAAGCAAGCCGCCGGAAAATCCCTCCATCCATGGGACATCAAAGGACTTCAGAAGCTCATCGTCATGAGCCAAGCCTACCAGCAATCGACCAGCCTTGTCGGCAAGGAAAAACTGCTTGAAGCCGACCCGGAAAACCGTTGGCTCGGGCGCGGACCACGCTTCCGACTATCCGGTGAAGTCCTTCGAGACCAAGCCCTCGAGTCCAGTGGATTGCTTACCAAAAAAATCGGTGGCCCAAGTGTTAAACCTTACATGCCTGAGGGTGTTTGGGATGAAACCAGCGTCTACGGCGACCTTCGCAATTACAAACATGATACCGACGATCGGCTGTACCGACGCAGCTTGTATACCGTATGGAAACGGACCGCTGCTCCCCCAACGATGCTGCTGTTTGATGCCCCCAACCGAGAGATATGCATCGTCAAGCGGTCGCGGACCAACACGCCTCTTCAAGCCCTCTCGCTGCTAAACGAAGTCACTTACGTCGAGGCTGCAAAAATGCTAGGGCAACGCATGATGCTCAGTCCTCTACAGACCACCAAGGAGAAACTGAAATTCGGTTTCCGATTGGTCACAGGTCGAACACCCACCGACGAGGAACTACAAGTTCTCGAGGAAAGCTGGCAAGAGGATCATCAATACTACCAAGAGCATAGGGACAAGGCCGAGCAGTTGCTTGCAGTCGGCCAGTCCAAAGCACAAGCCCAATCACCAGCAGAATTGGCTGCCTTTACCCTCGCAGGAAACGTACTGCTAAACTTAGACGAAGTCATTACTCGCGAGTGAAAGACTATTGATCATGCACATGAATCGGCAAGCGTTTCTCAAAAGCTCTGCTGGAAGCCTGTGGCTCTCGGCCATGATGTCGTTGAACCGCAGCGATGCCAGCTTCGATGAGGCAACCAAGCACCAACGAAGCGGCGGAATCCACCACCAAGCCAAAGCCAAACGGATCATTTATCTATTCCAATCCGGAGCCCCTTCGCAGATGGATCTTTTCGATCCCAAGCCTGCTCTGGAAAACCGACGCGGCGAAGATTTGCCAGATTCGATTCGCCAAGGGCAACGCCTCACGACGATGACTTCCGGGCAAAGCAAGTTCCCTGTTGCGCCATCGATGTTCAAGTTTCAGCAGCATGGCAAAAGCGGGATGTGGTTCAGCGAGCTAATGCCTCACATGGCTACGCTTGCCGATGACTGGTGTCAGATCCGATCGATGCATACCGAAGCGATCAATCACGATCCAGCCATCACTTTTTGCCAAACAGGCTCGCAACTTGCGGGTAGACCCAGCATCGGCTCTTGGATCAGCTACGGACTGGGAAGTCAGAATAAAGACCTTCCAGCCTACGTGGTCTTGACCTCGTTTGGGACAGGCCGGCCCGATGATCAGCCCCTGTACGATCGACTCTGGGGCGCAGGTTTTCTGCCTTCGCAACATCAGGGGGTCAAGTTCCGCAACAAAGGGGACGCCGTTTTGTATCTATCTAATCCCGCAGGAGTCGATGCCCAACGTCGCCGCAAGACACTCGATCGACTCGACAAGCTGAATCGAAAACACTTCGAGGATCTTGCAGACCCCGAAATCCAAACTCGCATCAGTCAGTACGAAATGGCCTTCCGCATGCAAAGCAGCGTGCCAGATCTGCTCAACGTCGCCGACGAACCGGAACATGCGATCCAGAAATACGGGCCCGATGTCAAACGCCCAGGCTCTTATGCAGCCAACTGCCTGCTCGCCCGCCGATTGGCCGAGCGAGACGTACGATTCATCCAGTTGTTTCACATGGGGTGGGACCACCACGGAGGTTTGCCCAACGCGATCAAACTTCAGTGCCGCGATACCGACCAACCGACCAAAGCCCTGATCGATGATCTCAAAGAGCGCGGGCTCTTTGACGATACGCTCATCGTCTGGGGAGGGGAGTTCGGAAGGACCGTCTATTCGCAGGGCGCTTTATCGGCTGACAACTACGGTCGGGACCACCACCCCAGGTGTTTTACGACGCTTGTGACAGGTGCGGGAGTCCAAGGCGGACACGTGATCGGTCAGACCGATGATTATTGCTACAATATCACTCAAGATCCCGTCCATGTGCACGACTTGAACGCCACGATCATGCACCTGCTGGGAATCGACCATACGCGACTGACCTACCGTTTCCAAGGTCGAGATTATCGATTGACCGATATCCATGGGAATCTGGTCCAATCGATGCTCACCTAGTATTTCCTCCCCAGCTTCCTGTTCTTCCTGATCCATGGTCTCGGAGCCACTGCTATGAAACTTGGACAAGGCACTCTGGTCATTACCAACGGCCAAATCATCGACGGAACGGGAGCACCTGCGATCCCCGATGGCGCATTGCTGATCCAAGACGGCCGGATCGCTTACGTGGGTCCTGCGCCGGGATTGCCTGCAGTTGCCCCCGATGCATCATGCATCGATGCCAAAGGAGGCTCGATCCTCCCAGGGCTCGTCGAAGCCCACTTCCATGCCACTTATTTCAACATCGCCGCTCTGGAAGATCTGGATATCAAATACCCCGTCGAATACGTCTCGCTCCTGACAAGCGTCAATGCGAGGCTTGCCCTCGAATGCGGATACACCTCCGCACGATCCGGCGGTTGCCTCTTCAACATCGACGTCTGGCTCAAACGCGCCATCGAAGAAGACCTCATTCCAGGCCCAAGACTTTCCGCCAGCGGTCGCGAAATCTGCTCGGCAGGAGGACTGATGGACTGGAATCCGGAATTTCGCAAGATCGGTATGGAAGGATTGGTCTTCATCATCAATGGAGTCGAAGACGCACGCAAAGCCGTCCGAGCGCTGGTCAAAGACGGAATCGAGTGGGTCAAAACCTATCCCACCGGCGATGCAGCTTCCCCCGATGCCAATGACCACCACACCCTATGCATGACCTTCGAAGAAATGCACGCGGTGGTCGCCACAGCCCACAATCATAAGTTAAAAGTCACCGGCCATTGCCGAGCGACCGAAGGGATCAAAAACGCCCTCCGCGCCGGCTACGACTGCATCGAGCATGGTACCTTCATGGACAACGAAGCGCTCGATCTGCTCCTTGAACGTGATGTTCCATGCGTACCGGCGTTGTACTTCGAACAAGCCAGCGTCGAGCTAGGTCCCCAGTTCGGTCTACCACAAAGCGTTATCGATGGACACCAAGAAACCCTCGATGGCGGTATCCAAAGCGCTCTGAAAATACTAAGAGCCGGCGGTCGACTCGGTATGGGCGGCGACTACGGGTTTGGATGGAACCCCCACGGAAACTACGCCAGGGAATTGACCTTCTTTGTCCGACAAGTCGGTTTCACACCCATAGAAGTCATCATGTGCGCCACCAAAACCGGCTCCGAAATCATGGGACGAGATCACGAATTCGGAACCCTACAAGTCGGCAAACTCGCCGATGTGCTGATCGTCGATGGAAATGTGATCGACCGAATTGAACTCCTAGAAGACCGATCCAAATTCATCGCCGTCTTGCAAGCTGGCATCGTCAAAGCCGGCCAGCTCGCCAAACCGTTTCCAACGATCATCAAACAAGAAAAATAAACGAGCCCCATGTTCGAAGAGAAACTCTGCAAAGTCGATTCCGGTAGCCGAACTATCAGCGTCGGCGTCCGAAAAGGTGCCAGACAAAGCTCGCAACAGGAACCGGTTCTTGTGCTGCTCCACGGAGTCACTCGCATGTGGCGCGATTGGGAACCCATGATCCCATTCCTTAGTCACGATTGGACCATCTATGGAATCGATCAACGAGGACACGGCAAATCCGATCGTGCCGATAGCTACCTAGTCCGCGACTACGCCAACGATCTAATCGATCTACTCGAGCAAAACGCCTTCGGCGATTCGGTCGTCCTAGCCGGACACTCCTTGGGCGGTATGGTCGCTGCCGAAGCTGCAGCCAAAGCCCCCCAAAGAGTTCGAGCCGCGATCCTCGAAGACCCCCCTTGGGACACCATGGGCCACGCAATCCTAAAGACCAATTGGCAATCCCTCTTTCAGGGTATGCAACATGTCTGCAAACATGCCGGGTCGATCGACTCGATGAGCCATGCACTCGGGGCGATCGAACTTACCCAAGCCGATGGTACCACCATCAAGCTCCATCAAATTAGAACCGACGAAGCCCTCCGATGGAGTGCAAGCTGCTTGTCGAAACTCGATCCTCGTGTGCTCGATCCACTCATCGCTGGATCTTGGCTCGAAGGACTCGATTGGAAGTCCGCAGCAACTGCGATCCAGTGCCCGACGATCCTACTCCAAGCTGACTTCGCCGCTGGCGGTGCTCTGAACGACCAAGACGCCCAGTTTTTTTCTCAGACCTGTCGCACCTGCCATTGGATGCGATTCCCCGGCAAAAATCACCAGTTGCACGGCACCATCCCCAGCCAGATCGCCGGTGTCATCGACCAATTCCTGCCAAAGTAATATCAGGCCAAGGCAAAATCAGCCGACCTAATCCCGTTTGTTAATATCGGCGATCTAGGGGGCTTTTTCCGATTTTTAAGGTTGGATCTAGCGGTTTTTTCATTACGATTGCTACCAAAGAATCCTCCAATGGACAGTTGGTTTCGAATCCGACCGTCCATAAAACGTCCGACGATTGAACTCGTACAAGAGGGTGCCAAGAGGCACGGCCCAGTTTAGTACCATGATGAAATCTTTGCTCACCTGTTTTGCATGTGTTTTGGTAGCCGTCCTGACCACAACCAACGTGCAAGCTGACTTAGTGGCTGGTTGGGATTTTCAAACAACCGCCAACGGCGGCACTGCCACGGCAGCCTCTCCTAATACACCCAAGCAGTACACGGCGAACTTTGGTTCAGGAGCGATGTTTCTCAACGGGCTCAACGGCTCTAGCGATTGGTTCGTTCCGGCATCGGGCTCAGCGAACACCGAGCTCAATGCTTTCTCAGGAACGGCCTTGAATGCAGGACCTGGTTTTTCAACCACCACATCGGGTGCTGCTTCGCTTACGATTGTTAACCAAACCGCCAACAGCAAAAACATCGTTTTCCGATTTTCGATGGCTGGCTTCCAAGACTTGGACGTCAGTTACGCTACCCAACGAACATCGACAGGTTTCACGACCCAGTCGTGGTCTTACAGCACCGATGGAGTTGCTTGGACCAACCACGATGCCTTCTCAACGATTGCAACGGCATTCGAAGTAAAAACCTTGTCCAGAATCACAGCCCTCAACGGTGCTGCGGATGCTTATCTTCGTTTGACAGTCACTGGGGCGTCGGCAGCTTCAGGCAACAACAGGCTCGACAACATTCAGTTCAACGCTTCGGCGGTTCCTGAGCCGACCTCGATCCTCTTGGCTAGCACTGTCGCCTTAGGCGGTGCCTTCTATCGATTCCGTCGCAAACGCTAAGCGATCGCTTCGCCGATGCAGTTGGATTCTTGGACTCCGGTGAGCTTGTGGTCCAAGCCACCGTTAGGCTTTGATTTCAAAAATAGCTTCGACTTCCACCGCTGAACCGGTCGGTATCTGAGCAAAGCCCAGGGCGCTGCGAGCATGGAAGCCGTCGGTGGACTTTCCATAGATTTCGTGCAACAGATCGCTACAACCGTTGATCACAAGGTGCTGCTCATGGAATTCCAAGGTCGAGTTGACGCACCCTAGAAGCTTCAATACGCGCAGTCCGTCGAGGGTGCCGTGGAAGTTCCATACCGAATTGAGGATCTTTTCAGCGCACTGGCGAGCCGCTTCTTTGCCTTGTTCAACCGTCGTCCCGGCACCTAGTTTGCCTTTGATGTCGCTAACATGTCCCGAGGTGATCAGCAGGTTGCCTGTGCGCACGACCATCGCCAAATATCCTGGCTCTTGTTTGGTGAATTTGACTCCGAGGGATTCGGCTTTTTCTTGTGGTGTCATGGGGAGTGAATTCCTAAGTGGCGAGGATGTGGATTCGTAAGAGCATTCGCTCAGTAGAATCTGAGTTTAACACACATCGCTCGCTCGATCGACCGCAGAATTAAGATACGGTTTCCAGCCGTTTGGAAAGAAAGCCCAGTGTCGTCGAAATAATGCTCAAGCAACCCAAAACAACCATAGAAATCAGTCCCAGCCGCTGAACTCTCGAGGCGGTGATGACCCGCTGTTCCCAGGAGCGGATCTGCTGGAGCTGGGGTTGTTCAACGACCATTCTTACTTGCAATTGATACAGCTTGCCAGCAGGTGTGTCTTGTGAATCGACGCGATGCTCCGTCTTATCAAACAGTTCCTCAAGAATATACTCCTGCGTTAGTGGTTCAAGCTTATCGGCTGAAACTACCTGTAGCACAAACGTATCGATCAGCCGTTTGGCTTCCACCGGAAGGATCAGATCCAGTTCAGCTTGGCACTCCTGGATACTCGCATGCTTGGAACTCTCCAAGGGAATCTGAACGTAGTCCTCTTCGACAATGCGCTGATCGATGCTGTAAGCATCTCGCTGCTGCGGGACCCTTGCTGCCGCAACCGACGTTTTCGGAGGATCTTGCGCATAAATGCTTGGCTTGTAAGTTTCAGAGCTGTAGGGTTGATAAGAGCTGGGCGGCTTCGAGCGCCGCGTGATCCGATCTAGGAGTGACAGAGTTGGGATCAAGAACAAGAGAAATAGCACAAAGGCGACGTTGGCTTTCACAAAGAAAAGCCAGCCCTGGATCACTCCTTTGACAAACTTCGTCAAGAAATTCTCACGGTTCATGTTTTTCTGCGATCGAAGCTAGAGATTTCATGGGTTCGAGCCACGGAGAGGCCAATTGCACCACGGTGCTCACAGCGCATGCGAGCAACCAAGCCCAAACAATTGGAAAGTAAAAAACACACTCGATCACAGAGGTGATCAGGAAAGCAATGACAATAGGCAAGACCTCAAAGTAGCTTTTCCTGAGTGAGTCCGAGAGTCTCCACCACCGAATCGACCACATCAAGACTGCAAAGAAAGCCATGTGCGCACCCAAAAGCGGTGCTCCATCGGCCCGGTAAAAACCCTTCCAAGAGGAATTGAATTTGTACTCACTGAACTCTGTTACCAACTCATTGGTCGCAGGGTCGAGCGTTTGGTGGATTGACGAAGCAACAGGCGGAGGACTACCGGAGATCCTCTCCCATGGGACCATCAAATACTCACTGATCTGATAGCTTGCTAGACCCAACATCAAACCTGCAGCCAACATGGAGAACCGGAAGATAATTGGAAACTCCGTTTTGGTCTCCCAGCGTCGACTCAGCAGAATCACTACCCAACAAGTCAAGGTGCTCATGACTCCCAACCAAGCGATTCCTCCAAGCCAGTCTTCGTTGGAGAACTCGGTATTGGACATCATCAGATAGCCTCCTGCGACAGTCCCCAGGCTGATGATCAGCCCAGCGAACATCATAGCGCGAGCCGCTCGATAGACTTGGGAAAGCCTGCCCTGATGGCTTAATTGCTGACGCTGAATGCTTCGCAGTTCTCTTGCCTGCTGCTGGCCAGGTACGAGTTCTATTTGGGTCAATGGCTTTAATGAGAACTCTTTTGCAAGTCTCTTTTTGCTGCGATCCACCAGCTGGGCAACCTTTGCGTGGATCGACTTGGGCTGGGCTTCGGTATGGACCTGAATTGCAGGCTCTCGGCCAATCGTTGGGACAGCGTAACCACCTGGATCAAGACGGTACCCTAGATCACGCAACAAGTCTCGGCCGTCTCGATAGCGATCCAACGGGTTCTTTGTCAGCGCTTTTCGCACCACAGGGACGTAAGCCTCGGGAAGCTTCGATAGGTCCGGATCGGCCGTAAGATGCTTCATAAGAACTTCCCCTGCGCTTTGACCTTCGAATGGCACTGTGCCTGTAAGCATTTCGTACAGGATGATCCCAAGCGAATAGATATCGATCTCTTTGCCGTACTGCCCTTTGGCGATTTCCGGTGCCATGTAGTGCAAGGTTCCAATCGTTTCTGTTTGCCCGGCCCGGCGCGATGCACTGATGAATTTAGCTAAGCCGTAGTCTCCGATCTTGGCAACTGAATTCTCGACAAAGATATTCGCGGGCTTGAGATCTCGGTGAACGATCCCCGAGTCGTGAAGATAGATACAACCGGCGACCATTTGCGCGAAAAGAGGTATTGCTCGATCGACCCAGATGCCTTGATGAGCACCATCTAAAACCTCGCGCAACGTATGGCCTTGGATGAACTCCATAATGATCCACCCCCTGCCCTCTTGGTCGTGCCGGATGTCATAGATCCCGACCAGATTTGGGTGGCGTAGATTCAAACACTGCCGTACTCCTCGCAGCTCAACCTCGAGGTTCTTCTGAATGTACTTGAGCGCAACTTCTTTGCCTGAATCGCTCTGTGCGAAATAGACTTCACCAAATCCTCCGGTACCAAGCCCTCGCTTGATCGTGTACCCATCAAGCGGCTTATCACCGTGGACGTATTGGTAAAGCATCTCGACACCTACAATGTTTGACTTTCCTCTGTGAGCCTGCTTACAATGACCGCCTGAACCGTCTGCTTAAAATCTACCCGAAATCGATAACCGACGTTCAAGGCACAGAAATTCGAACAACAGGGCGCTGAAAACCCAATGGATTGCCTTTTTCTTGCGATTTCAGCTCGGATTCATTAGGCAGCCAATACATCCAGACTTTAGGGTCGTTGAGGCGATTATGGCAAGTTTTGGGGCTGGACAGGCTTGTGGTATCGGTCATCACAGGCATTCCTTCGAATCCTTCGGAGCATTGGACCGCGAAGGTCTCATGCTGGCCAGCCGACGCAACCTCTTGAAATCCAGCTTGTCTGGTATTGCCGGACTGTCGCTACCAACCTTGCTCCAAGCTCGCGAGCCGATCGCACATGGCGGCCTCGGGGCTCCGAAGGGCAAAAGTGTCATCCTCTTGTGGATGACCGGTGGACCAAGTCAGATCGACACTTGGGATCCCAAACCCGATCGGCCAATCCAGAATCGCGGCCCCTTTGGCGTTACTAGCACAGCCCTGCCAGGCACCTTCATCTGCGAGCATCTGCCCAAACAGGCTGCGATGCTCGATCGTTTTACGTTGATCCGAAGCGTGGATGCCAAGTTCAGTAACCATGAACCCAACATGGTCCTACAAACAGGGAACTTGGACGCCGAACCAAGGACCAATCCAGAGGCACCAAGATTCCCATCGATCGGATCGATCGTCGCGAAACACCATGGGGCAAACCGACCTGGACTACCCCCCTACATCGGATTCTATCGATCCAGAAGCCATATTGCGTTTGGAGGATATTTAGGTCAACAATACGACCCATTTCCAGGTAATCTTGCTGCCAAGTTACCCGTATACGATCTGATTGGAAACGACACGGGTAAAAAGACCGAAGGAGAGATGTTTCAACTGGCCAAGGGACTGAGTTTCGATCGAATCCAAAACCGACGCCAGCTCCTAAGGGATCTGGATCAAATGCGGCGCGACATCGATCAAAGCGATACCATGAGCGCGATGGACTCGCATCATCAACAAGCCTACGAACTATTGCTTGGGAAAGAGACTCGCGAAGCTTTCGATTTGAGTCTAGAAAGCGACAAAACCCTCGAGCGTTACGGATCTCACCTTTGGTGCCAACAGGCCCTTCTAGCAAGACGCTTGGTCGAAGCCGGTTCGGCATTCGTGACGCTGGATCTGAGCTACCACACCGCCAGTGGCACTTGGGATAACCATGGCGATAACATCCCACCCTACGGGGGTATCTCCAAAGGACTCAAACCACTGCTTCCTCTGTTCGATCATTTAATCACTACCTTGATCAGCGATTTGGACCAACGAGGTAAACTCGATGATACGCTGGTCATCGCTATGGGTGAATTCGGGAGAACTCCAATGATGGGTACCCAAGACTCTACGGACGGACGGGACCATTGGCCAAACCTCATGTCGATCGCTTTGGCTGGCGGAGGACTCAGGCATGGGCAAGTCATCGGCCAGAGCGACAAAGAAGGAGCTTACGTACGTGAGCGTGCTGTAAAACCCGGCGATATCGCAGCGACCATCTATCGCTTTTTTGGGGTCCCCCTAGAAACCCAGTACACCGACGGCAGCGGCAGGCCAAGAAACATCATCGATCAGGGCAAGCCGATCAGTGAGTTAGGGCTCTAGGATAGTCGTGCTTCGTTGGAAGTGATGTCATTGACTATTTGGGAATCGGTATCGCGAGCATATCGTCGTGAGGATCGATGTCCAAGAGATGCTCGTCAGCTAACTTGAGCAAGTTCTCAACGCTCTGTGGGCGTTTGTCGGCAAGATTGTATTTCTCCGAGATGTCTTGCTCGACATGGTACAACTCTGGCTTTGCCAACTCGACTTCCTTGCCGTAGTTGACCGCCTCACGCAGCCTAAGATGTAGCTTCCACGGCCCCCTGCGTACAGCATGCAATTGGGCGTTGGTCCAATAGAACATTTCTTGTCGAGGGCTCTCTTGATCCCCAAACAACACACCCGACAAATCATAGCTGTCGAGTTTGCGATTCTCCGGAAGCTCTCCGCCTGCGATTGCGGTGAAGGTTGCCATCAAGTCCAGCGTGGAGCCTAAGTCCTTTTTGGTGCCAGGCTGAATCTTGCCAGGCCACCAAAACAGAGTTGGCACTCGCATTCCACCTTCGAATGTCGTTCCTTTGCCGGCTCGAAGCGGACCGGCCGATCCTCCATGAGTTTCAAACGACAACCAAGGCCCATTGTCGGAAGAAAAGACCACCAGCGTCTTGCGATCGAGCTTGAGCTCTCGAAGTGTATCTAGAACAACGCCAACGCTGGTATCGAGCTCCTCGACAACATCTCCATACAATCCCCGAAGCGATTTTCCTCGAAATTGCTTCGATGCAAAAAGCGGTATGTGCGGCATCGAATGAGCTAAATACAAAAAGAAAGGACGCCCAGCGTTCTGCTCGATAAACCCTACCGCTTCCTCTGTGTATCGCCGGGTCAACGTATTTTGATCCGCCGGCCTTTCGATGATCTGCGTGTTTCGCATCAACGGCACTTGGTAATGCTCGATTTGAGGGTAATACGACGGATCCTTACGGACCTCTGCTAGGTAGCCCGGCCCCCCAGTCTTGTCCATGTCGTTGGAATAGGGGATCCCAAAGTAACTGTCGAAACCTTGGGCTGTTGGAAGGTACTGCGGTAGATGCCCAAGATGCCATTTGCCCACCATCCCGGTTGCATATCCAGCGTCTTTGAGCATCTCAGCAAGAGTGATCTCATCCGAAGGCAATCCACCTGCTGAGTCAGGAAACAACACGGCCCGCTTGGCGCTGGTCATCCCGTTACGGATCGGATAACGACCTGTCATCAGCGCCGCTCGGCTCGGTGTACAGACCGGTGCTGCCACATAGAACTGAGTCCATTTCTGTCCTTCACTGGCCATCCGATCTAAATTTGGAGTTCTGATTACCGGATTCCCGAAACAACCCAAATCACCCCAGCCCAAGTCATCGCAGAAGATAACAATGATATTGGGTTTGGTGTCTTGTCCCTGCACCCAACCCGAACATACCGCGATGCTCAAACACACCATCTGCAACCATGCCGCAGACCACATCCTGAAGTTCCATCCCATGGCAGAGTATCCCATTGTGAATCGGCTTCAAACAAACCGGTGATTCTATCATAGCCAATGCCAGCATGGGATTGGCATCATCGATTCGCAGGATTCCTACTCTATCGCGAATGGCAAAGATATCCGAGACGAATTATGATACGCTCTAGTCCTCCCTGGTTCCCCCCTCGAATTTCCCTCCGGAGTCGATCTGTCCGATGATTAGCGATAAGTTTCTTCGGTTTGCATTCCTTCCATTCTTCGCCTTCCTGGGCATGAACTTGCCCGTCCTGGCCCAAGAACAAGACCGACCAGCGGTACTTCCAAGCACCCTTCCCCTTGAGTTTCTCCCAGGCGAGAAAGTCGCCTTGGTCGGTAACTCTCTGGCCGAACGGATGAATCTCTTCGGCCACTTCGAAACCTACTTGCACTTGATTCACTCCGACCGCAACATCATCGTTCGCAATTTCGCCCGACCTGCAGAGGCGGTGAACAACCAACAACGATCCGCTGACTACACCGCGATAGACGATCCGATGAAGGTGTTCTCGGCCGATACCTACCTATGTTTCTTTGGATTCAACGAATCCTATTCAGGCATCGAATCGGTCGATGAATTCAAGAAACAGTACAAAGAGTACCTCGACCAAATCACAAACCTCTACCCGCGTGGTAAATCGTCTCCCAAGGCTCGCTTTGTGCTGATCTCTCCAATCGCTTTCGAGTCGGCCGATTCTCGATTTCTGCCCAACGGAACCGATGAAAACAAGCGTCTTGCGGTCTACTCTGCAGCGGTCGAACAAATCGCCAAGGATCGCAAACTCGCCTTCGTGGATCTCTTTAATCCCACGCTCAAGCTCTTTGGACAACAACCCGCCTTGCAGTACACCATCAACGGTTGTCACTTGAATGAAGAAGGTGACAAGGCGATCGCAAAACTGCTTGTCGCTGAATTGCTAAAGGCCGATGAGTCAAAACTTTCGCTCGACAAGACAAACGGTACTTTCGAAAAACTTCGAGCGGCCGTCAATGACAAAAGCTGGGTGCACTTACAAGACTACAGGATGCTCAACGGTTGGTATGTCTACGGTGGACGCCGAACCTGGGATAAAGAAACATTTCCTCTGGAATATGCCAAAATCCGAAGGATGGCTGAGGTTCGCGATCAGTATTGTTGGGATATTGCCCAAGGCAAATCGGTACCGACGACACCCATAGATGACAACACCGGAGAGCTATTTGTACCTCAAACCCGCTTTGGAGACCCTCGTCAAAAGTACTCTGAAGCCGAGGAACTTCGCTATCTCTCGCCCGACGAATTCATCGCTCAAACCAAAGTTCCAGAAGGATTCAAGATCGAGCTCTTTGCCGATGAAACCAAGTTCCCAGATATCGCAAAACCAGTGCAACTGAACTTTGATAACAAAGGCCGCGCGTGGCTGGCCTGCATGCCTACGTATCCTCAGTGGAAACCAGGCGATGCTCGTCCTGGCGATAAACTCGTCATTCTCGAAGATACCGACCAAGACGGCAAAGCAGATATTTCGAAAGTGTTTTATGACAAACTCCATTGTCCGACAGGATTCGAATTTTGGAACGGTGGAGTCCTTGTTGTAGATCAGCCTCGCATGCTCTTTTTGAAAGATACCGATGGCGATGACAAGGCAGACCAAGTCATTCACTTAATGGATGGATGGGCCACCGATGATACTCACCATACCTGTGGGGCGTTCGAGTGGAATCATGGAGGCTTACTCCATATGCTCGAAGGGATCGCAACGAGCACTACCCTTGAAACCCCTTGGGGACCGCATCGCAGTAAAGGTGACGGGGGTGCTTACGTCATGGATCCACGCACGATGAAGATCCGTCAGTTTGCCCTGCCCGGCCAGTACAATATGTGGTGCTATGTCTTCAACCAATGGGGGCAAGGAATCGTCGGGGACGGAACAACCGCCAATCATGCTTGGGATACCCCCCTCTCCGGAGCACAGTTTCGCGGAAGACAAGGCTTGAACTTCGTGTTCAACAACGAAGGTATGCGACCAGCTCTTGGTTGCGAGTTTCTTGTCAGCCGAAATTTCCCTGAGAGCGTCCAAGGACAATTCACTTATGCCTGCGTAATCAACATGAACGGCATGCCTCGCTTTACTGTC
>JAGWZB010000357.1 GCA_018969045.1 Planctomycetota bacterium
GGTCTTTCCACTCTTGCGTGTGAAGGAATTGTTCCAAACGTGACTCTGTTTGTCTTGCCAACGGTGAATCGCCTAGAACCCTGGCGGTGTAGAGATTCAATTTCTGCTCGGGATGAACCACAGAATTGGAGATCGAGGCTATCAACGAATCGATCGTCCAGGCGACACCTGAGCTGGCCAACCCCTGGAATTGCCACGCCTTGATTTCAAAGAGGCGTCCGAATCGGGTAACTCGATTGGCCATTTGAATGAGTTTCTGTCCAACTTGTTGGAAGAAAACACCATGATTGGCTTGGGGAGAATCATGGAGAACCAGCATGGAAATATCGCTGTGGTAGTTCGGTTCCCGGCTAGCTACCTTGCCCACCAGCAAGATCGCAAAACCGACTTCCGAGCCATCAGACTTGAGTGGTTTAGGGCTTTTCTCAGAAACACTCCGATAGGCTTGCCGAGCAAGTTCCTCGATGCAGACTTCATGGACATCGGCCAAGGCGCGATGGATTTCGGTAATGCTCTCTCGGCCCAGGATGTCTCGCACGCCGATGGCCAGGTGCATCGAGTTCTTGTACGTTGTAACCACACGCTCGATTTCATGCTGTCCTTTGCACAGCGAATCCAGCGCGGATTGGAACCCACCATAGTCGGGGACCCTCTGGAGCATCAATGAATCCAGAAGATCGTCGATCATCCCAGGATTGCTTAGAAGGATTTGGACCAAATACTGGCTTGTTCCGCAAAGCCTCGTGTACAACTCCATCAAGAGTCGATGGCTTGCCAGCAACTCCCAAAGCACCCCTTTGCCTCCGAGCGAATTGGTTGTGGAAACGATGTTTCGCAAAGTCAAATCAGGGCTTGGGGTTTTCAAAACGCACGCCAAGAGCGGCTGTGCAATTTTCGAAAAATGATAACGGCAATTCCTCGATGAGAGGACGCGAATCTGCTCGGTCGCCAACTCTTGTAACATCCTCCAGGCATTCTCGGGAGAATCGAATTGGCTAAAGCCTGAGCGTAAATGGCTTGGGATTTGGGAATCGTTGCCAAGGAGAATGGAGTCGGCCAAAGCCGATCCGCCTGGGGTGACGACCAGCATGCTTTGCATCCAAGTGCTTACCTCGTGGTGTAGATCTCGTAAACTGGACCTTCGATCCTCGTCACTAAAAGCTTGTTCCGAGAGCCATTGCTTTTTGGCTCTATCTACAAGAGGCTTTAGAGTGTCCATCGAAGCAACTGCCTGAGTCAGCCTCTGTGCTTCTTCGATAGCAAGCACAGCATCGATGGCAAGTTCGCGGCGGCTTGAGTCATCCCCTGAGGGATCCTCGCTAAGTCTTTGCAGGGTATCGATTGCAGCGCCTAAGTAGCCAGCAACATACTCGTCATCCATTTGTGTGCGAAACGGCAAGAGGATCGATGCGCGTGCCTCTTGCACAAATCGATCGCTAAGAGGCTTGCTACCGGCAACGTGGCGAGCACCCAAGAGAATTGGCGTGTGCAACGCGGTGGCATTCAAAGGAAGTGCATCGAGCCAAGCACGAGCCCCGGAGGTTCGTTTTGCAAATATAGCATTGGATGGGATTTCCAGTGGGAAACTCAGAGCGCATTGGCCTTGGGTGATTCTCTGCACCCAGTCCGAAAGCCTATCGATCATGCGCTCTGCGGATTGCTGGTGGGTACCCTTGTTCGAAGAAGAGCCTGTGTGATTTTGCTCTTCGTAGATGGCTAAGATCGGCCAGGGGCAATCGGGGCTCAGGAGGCGATCGGCCAGTTTCCTGAGTCCAAGGATCGACAGACAGATATCCGAAAAAGCGACATCGCGGGCCAGACGCTCGCAAGCCAACCTCAGTACCGTTTCGACGGCTTGGGTCACCGCATCCCGAAACTTGGTGGCCGTCAGTTCGCCTTTTGAATAACCACTCGATTGGGCTTGGATCACCTCTTGGTAGTATTGTCCGAGGATATCGATGGCCAAGGCGTCCTCAGGAGCCTCAAGGACACGTTGGTCGATCGATCGGGACTCGGTTGAATCGGACAAGATTTGCAGCGTATCGTATGTCGATGAATCGAAACAAAATGGGGTTTATGGCTCAGGACCCTCAAGACGAACCGGGGAACGACTCCGAGAATCCTTCGCCCCTTTGCAGCACCAGTCCACCGTCAAGCTCGCCTTGGACTGCTAGAACTCCATGATACCTAGTAAGTTCCAATGTGGCTAGAAAGGTAGCGATCAAAGCGCTTTTGTGCATTCCAGGTTGAAAAAACTCGTGCAATTCCACGCGTTGGCCATCGGCAAGCCGGCTGTGGATGCGCTGCATGTAGACTTGAATCGGCGTATCGTCGTAGCTGATTTCCTGCGTAGGAGGTTTGTATTTGGCCTTGAGAATCCTTCCAAAGGCACTGACTATATCCCACACCTCAATTTTGGCGATGGGCAATTCCGAATCAGGGGTACGGCGGCGGGACTCCGGAGCGTGAAGGCGTCCGTAACGCATTTGCCACAAGCGGCTCTGTTCATCCAGTACGCTTGCAAGATCCCTGAACCGTTTGTACTGAATCAGGCGCTCGACGAGGTTCTCTGACGGATCGGTGATGAAATCATCGTCGGGATCGGAGTCCTCGTTTGGTGCTTTTGGCAAGACGCGATCCGCCTTGGTCTCCATCAGTTGGCTCATCACATCGATGAATTCACTGACGTTCTCAAGATCCAAATCTGCAAGGATCTCTACAAATTCGCAGTACTGTTTGGCGATCCCAGCAAGCGGAATCGATTCGATATCGAGTTCCTCACGCCGGATCAGGTACAGCAACAGATCCAGCGGTCCATGGTAGCAGGGAAGGTCAACATCGAAGACAACCATGTGGCCCCAACCCGTTATCGTGTGATCCCGGCAGAGAACTGGAAGACTTGGCGTTGATCGGTGTCTGCATAAGCGACCGGTACAGCGAAATCAAAGGCAAGAGGGGCAGGTCCAAGGGCAGGCACGGCGATCCGAAAGCCTAGACCTGGTGCGACACGGAAGTCTTTCCAGTTGATATTGATGTCTCGCTCAATCGTTCCGTAGTCGACAAACGCAACCATGCGGAGCATATCGTCGGCAGTGATGGGGAACATGTATTCAAAGGTGCCTAGGAATTGAAAGCGACCGCCGACTCGCACATCGCTTTCCGATGGTCCGGCTCCTCGAAATTGAAAACCGCGTAGCGTCGAGAAACCACCGGCATAGAAGTTCTCAAAAATGGGTTGGTCCGCTCCAGCGAAACCGGTCCGTATGGCCGAAGTGAAGGTGTGGCGACCCGTACCGTCGGCCCGTTCAC
This sequence comes from Planctomycetota bacterium, assembly GCA_018969045.1. Lineage (GTDB taxonomy): Bacteria > Planctomycetota > Planctomycetia > Pirellulales > Pirellulaceae > JBKCUI01. Next base: position 3,310 of record JAGWZB010000357.1, read on the forward strand.
GGACCAAGAAGTACTTGCTGAAGTTGACCTGTCCGCGCGGGAAATCGAACTCCCCGAAGACTTGGTCATAGATCAGCTCAAGAAGATGGCCTTCGGTTGGCAAGAATGGGCTATCGCGAGTGTTGTGGGCCAAACGGAACCTGGCGGTGTAGAGGTCGTTGCTTCCAAGGGTTCGCTCAAGGTCTTCGACTCCCCGCACTCTGGGATTGAACATCTTGACATCTTCGCCTCGCAATTCTGTGGACACCGACAAATCTGGGGTGATGTCGTAACCCAATGCAGCTCGACCGCCAAGCCGCTGTTCAGACCAATCGCGATAGAAACGGGTGAAATAAAATCCACCTACCGACAAACTGAAGGGTGAATAGCCAAATAGATTCGGCTCGGTCCAGTTCATCGTGTAGCGTTGCACTTGATTTCCTGGAACCAGTTCCAGTCGAAAGTTCTGTCCAGCGCCTCGGAAGGCTCCATTGAACATATCGCTAGGACGACCTGGGAGCCTGAACAAGTCGAAGTTTCTCTCTTCGATGATCAATTGGCCGGCCACACCCAGATCGCTATTGACCGATCCACCGAAGGAGACTCGGCCCGTTTGACCTTCCGATACGTACACATCAATCGGAGCATTTCGAACTGTAGGGTCGTAACCAAACGGTGGCGCGCCGGTGGCTCCCAAGCTTGGGTCGATCACCCAGGGCTGATTCAGTGGCGGCATGGGCTGGTTCATCGGCCCAGGGATCAGCGGTGGCTGCGCTGGACCTTGTACTGGAACTTGACCGGCAGGGGGGGCATAAGGCTGTCCGTACGGTTGACCGGTGGGTTGATTATAAGGTTGGTTGTAGGGTTGGTTGTAGAGTGCGGGGTTGTTGTTGGTTGGGGGGGGCAAAGGCGTACCGCCAAGTTGCGCAATCGCGGTGCTGGTGGAGACAGCAAGCATGCACAATCCCACGGCTAGTTTCGCAGCAAGCCCCCTCGGACCTTGATAGGCCAGTTGGCTTGCGGCATTGTATTCGTGAGATCGCATCATTCGCAGGCTCGTTCTTTCCTTTGGACGGACGGTCGCTTTGAGCAACTGGACTTTTTCAACTGGTTTTTTCCCAATCGATGAATCGCTTCAGCAGCGCTTGCTTTTAGGGTGATACAGATCGTTCGTCATCCACGGGGCTAACTTCGATTCGAGGAACTTCCCCCCGGGATGGATCGGTATTGAAAATGGTCGAGTAGATCAATCGTCGCCGACCATTGTCCAATTCTCGTTTGTCGATCGTTTCGCCAGGCCTCAGATTTCTCAATGGTTGCAAGACCACGTGCCGCCTTGTGAAATCTCCTTCGATGTGCACTCTGATGTCGCTGGCCCGGTACACATCACCTTCCTTG
>JAGWZB010000358.1 GCA_018969045.1 Planctomycetota bacterium
AGGCCATGAGATTCGACCGGGAATTGGACTCAGAGCAAGAAAGCTTCGATGATTCCGAGCAAGAGAATGAGTTTGAAGATGACGAAATCCACTGGGATCGTCCAACTCCAAGATGGGTTCCGGCAGAAACCCGTCAATAAGGCCCGGTCCAAGTTAAATCATGTGCGGTATAGCAGGTTTCGTAGACTTTCAGAGCCAGACATCACCCGAAGTTCTTTCGGCGATGACCGATGCGTTGATTCATCGGGGGCCCGATGCCCGGGGGGAGCAGGAGTTTCGATTTGCAGAATCGCTAGTAGGGCTTGGCCACCGGCGTCTTTCGATTTTGGATCTTTCCGATGCTGGCAGGCAACCGATGAGCCGAGGAAACCTGTCGATTGTATTCAACGGGGAGGTTTACAACTTTGCTGAAATCGCCAAGGAGTTGTCAGCACTAGGTCATGTGTTCAAGAGTCATAGCGACACCGAGGTTATCCTTGCGAGTGTCCAGCAGTGGGGCATCAGGCAAGCTGTTAAAAAGTTCAACGGCATGTTTGCAATCGCGCTGGTGGACACGGTGGCCAAGAAACTGTATTTGGTGAGGGATCGGGTCGGGGTAAAACCGCTGTATGTGTATCGAAGTGGATCGATCCTACTGTTTGCGTCGGAACTCAAAGCGTTCCATGAGCATCCAGCGTTTTCGAAGGATGTTTGTCCCAGGGCCACGACGAACTACTTTCGATTTGGATATGTTTCACCGAGGCATTGCATTTACCGAAACGCTAGGCAGATCGCTCCTGCTGAGATTTTGCAGTTGGATCTAACCAACGGAAATGAGGTCTCGGACCGATATTGGCACCCCGAAGAGTTGTTTGCTTCGGACAAGCTTGCGATCGAATATGATCAGGGTGTTGAGTTGCTCACGGAAGGGATGCGAAAGGCATTCGAATATCGGATGGTTAGCGACGTGGAAGTGGGGGTTTTTCTCAGTGGAGGCTACGACAGCACGGCTGTTGCGGCTCTCTTGCAAAGCAAACCGGGACGCTCGCTGCAGACATTTACCATCGGGTTTCAAAATGCAGCCTACGACGAATCTCAGTACGCTAAGGCGATTGCCCGGCACATTGGCAGCAACCACCGAGAATTCCTTTGCAACGAAAAGGCTGCCCAGCAGATCATTCCACAGTTGCCGGAGATTTTTGACGAACCTTTCGGAGACTCGTCCGCCATCCCGACGATACTCGTGAGTCGCTTGGCTCGGGAGCATGTCAAGGTTGCGCTCAGTGCCGACGGGGGCGATGAGCTTTTCGGGGGCTATAATCGCTATGCCTTTTGGAGAGACTTGGAGGAAACGGCACGACGAATACCAGGTGTGATGAGCCAAATGGTGCCATCGAGTTGGGTCGGGAGCTCGTGGGCTCGCAAGATTCCCGGCGCTCGAACCGTGGAGTTCGTGAAGAATTACTATGATTCGCAAACAAGCTTAGCAACCAAAGTCGCTCGATTGGTTCACGTCGGTTCGGAGCAGTACGTTCGTGGGTTGCTCGGTAAAAACCATGATCCATGGTTGGATCTTTCAATCAATTGCGGATTGCCTGAGTTTGACTCTGGGGGGGACGGCGTACGGCAGATGATGCAAATGGATTATCTGCATTATCTACCTGGCGATATATTGACCAAAGTGGATCGAGCGACGATGAGTGTGTCGCTCGAAGGCCGAGAGCCGTTGCTGGATTATCGGCTGGCAGAACTGGCGTTTCAGATGCCTATGGATTGGAAGATACAAGGGTCCAAACGCAAGAGGATTCTGAAGGACGCAACCGAAAGGTTGGTTCCTAGGAGTTTGTTAGACCGGCCCAAAAAGGGTTTTAGTGTCCCCTATTCGCAGTGGCTTCGAGGTGGTATGCGAAACTTGCTCGAAGAGAACCTCAGCGAGTCTTCGATCAAGAGGCATGGGATACTCAGTCACAAGCAGGTTTTCGAGACAAAACAGCGATTTTTAGGTGGGGATAAAAAAACGGACGTCTCAGTTTGGAACCTGCTGATGTTTCAACTCTGGTGTGATCGTTGGCTGTAGCGTGATGAGGATACTTTACCATCATCGAACGATGGGGGATGGAGCCGAAGGGATCCACATCACCGAGATCGTCAATGCCTTTAGGGAGTTGGGGCATGAGGTCATGGTGATCTGTCCGCGTGCAGCCAGGAGGGAGGCCGGGTTGAAGGCCTCGCATGCCAAGAAAGTGCATTCGGGACGAAAGTTTCGTACTCTTGTTAAGCAATCTGCCGAATTGGTGTACAACGCAGTGAGCTATTCGAGGGCGTGGTGGGGCATAAGAAAGTTTCGCCCCGACTTCATTTATGAACGTTATACACCATTGAATTTCGGTGGTGTATTGGCCTCCAAACATTCAGGAACTCCGCTGATATTAGAAGTCAATGCGACCTATGCGGGTCGATTGGGTTGCGACATCGAGATGGCTTATCCGGGAGTGGCCAAGTGGTCCGAAGAAAGTGTTTTTCGATGGGCTGATGGAATTGTCGTGGTCAGTGGTCCACTGCGGGAGTGCGTCCAAGATCGAGTTGGGGATCCTAGCAAGATCGCGATTACTCCCAATGCGATCAATTTGAAGAAACTCAGCCAACTCGATCCGATCAAGGAGCGGCAACGGATCCGAGAAAAGTATGGGATCGAGCAAGGTTATGTGGTTGGGTTTGTAGGTTCCATGCGGCGATGGCATGGATTGGATTTTTTAGCCGACTGCATTCCTCAAGTTTTGTCGCAGCATTCAGACACCCACTTTCTCTTGGTCGGTACGGGGGAGATGGAGGGAGAGTTGCGACAGATTGTTGCCCAACAAGGACTGGGCTTGCATGTAACGATCACCGGAGCGGTTCGCCACGATGATGTTTACCCTTTGATTTCCGGGATGGATGTGGGTTTGTCGCCCGATACGCCTCCTTATGCTTCACCGATGAAGCTTCTTGAGTACATGGCCTTGGGTGCGGTCCCTATCGCTCCGGATTACCCACCGATACGCGAGATCATCGAGGAGGGCAAGACGGGGTTGGTTTTTCGGCCGCGCGAGGCCTCATCCTTCGTTGGGTCGATCATAGGTTTGGCAAAAGACCAGGAGTTGCGCAGCAAGTTATCGCGGGCTGCAAGGTCCGAGGTGATCCAGCGACGCAACTGGTTACGCAATGCGTCAGAAATCCTGTCGCTTGTTGACAGGGTTAAGAATTCCGCAAAAAATGAAATCGAAAGTGTTTGACTCAGACGTGTCAGTAGGCAAACTGAAAGTCCTTAGTGTTTGCACCAATTTTCCAACAAGGACTCGTCCAACTCTGGGGCTTTTTGTTTGTCGTAGACTCAGCCAGTTATCGAAACTTGCTGAATTGAAGATGTTGGTCCCTCAAAGTTACTTTCCGTTGGTCAAGCCGAGGCCTCAGGATCAACCGCTTCCGGGCACCCCATTTTCTGTTTCCATTCAGCGAATGTTTTATCTGCCCGGTGTGGCCAAGCATTGGGATGGGGGATGGCTCGAACGGGTCGTCTCGACATGGATTTCAGGGATGTCCGATTTGGATCCTAAAAACACGATCCTAGATGCTCATTTTGGATATCCCGAAGGGGTAGGATGTTATCGGGTGGCCAAAAAGAAGGGTTTGCCCCTTTTCATCACGGTGCGCGGGTTGGAAACCGAACTGATGGGTGTTCCAGCGATCAAACAGCAGATGTTGGAGGCTTATGATTATTGCACTGGAATCATCTCGGTCAGTCAGTCGCTTAAAGACATGCTGATCCAAAACGGAGTCGATGCGGATAAGATTCGCGTGATCAGCAACGGGGTTGATTCGGATATTTATTGTCCTGGTATCCGAGAGACTAGCCGCAAACAACTTGGGCTTGCTCCAGATACCAAGCTGGTCGTTTCCTTGGGAAACATCCAGAGAAGAAAGGGCTATGATTTGCTGATCGAGGCCATCGCAGCTTACTGCAAGGATCCTCGGTTCCACTGCGTGATCCTCGGGGGGGTCAATGAATCGGCTACGAAAGCTAGTTTGGACGCATCGATCCAGCAGTTGGGTATGAAAGATCAAGTTTGTTTTTTTGGGCAAGCAGAACCGGATGTTGTTGTGCAGTGGTTGCGTGCTGCCGATCTGTTCGTCTTGCCAACTCGAAGAGAGGGATGTTGCAATGCGGTGCTTGAAGCCTTATCGACTGGGGTGCCGGTGATAACAACACCTGCCGGAGATAACACGAAATTTGTTTCCGATGGGCTCAATGGATTCATCGTTGAGCACGAATCGCCTGAGTTGCTTTACAAAGCCATTGAGAAATCCTGGGAGCATCCTTGGGACTCGGAATTAATCTCCAAGTCGGTACATCCTTACACTTGGGACGGTGCGGCCCAACAAGTTGCGCAATACTTCGACGAACGACTGGGAAGATGAACAGTATCGATGCGGCATCTTTTTCAGAGTCGCTGATTTCTCCGAAATCAGTCGCAAGCGTTTTGAACCACATTGACCAGATTGAACCACGCCTGATGCGTCATCAGATGATTTCGGAGAAATCATCTACGTTGAGATCGAAACTCGATTGTTTTTTCAGAGTCGCTGATTTCTCCGAAATCAGTGGCAAGCGCTTTGGACCATGTTGACCAGATGGAACCACGCCTGATGCGTTATCAGATGAT
>JAGWZB010000359.1 GCA_018969045.1 Planctomycetota bacterium
AACCGACTCCGCATTATCGTACTGCGTCGCGTCTTCATCATCGATTTCGTCATCGGTATGATCAAAAAAGCTCGTCGGCGGCAATTGCTTGGGATCACCTACAACCACCAATTGCTTTGCGCGTAAAATCGCCCCAATCGCATCCTCAGGCTTGATTTGGGAGGCCTCGTCCATGATGACCATGTCAAACTCCATCGTGGCGGCCGGTAAGTATCGAGCAAGCGATAGCGGACTCATCAAAAAACAAGGCTTCAACGCTTGGACTGCTCGCCCAGCTCTGGTCATCAAATCCCTAGTCTTGCAATGCCGACTTTTCTTGCCAATCTCGTGGCGGATCAAACCCATCTCGGTGTATTCACCGACCCGTCCTCGACTATTCCCTTCAGGCGGCTGCCTCTGACTGACCTTCATCGCGATCTCCGATTGCTTACCCTGAATTCGCAAGCGGTCGAGCTTCTGAAAATTATTACGGATGTCCTCCATCTCGGCAGTCGTAAAATGAAAACCAATCTCGTTTGAGTGAAGCTCGATCTCCGCCAATCGATTGAAGAGTGCAAGTTGGTACGCATCGCTGAGCTGGCTCTCTTCGACCTGGTCCGTCGCAGCAGCCATTGCAAAGTCACCAACTCCCGCACGCTTGCATCGCTCCATAGTTCTACAAAACGCCAACCAAGCGGGTAAACGCGACGATTCCGATGCGAGCTTTTGAGCTTCGGCTAGTAAGGATATAGACGGGATACCTTGGCTATCTCTCGTGATCATCCAATCGGGCTCAACCGTTGCGGAACTTGTCATCTGGTGTCGAGTCGTTTTCCAATCCTTCTCGGCTTGCTCGAACGCATTCAAGTTGCCTGACAATTGCTCGCACACGGATTCGCTCCCAAGCTTGTCCATCGCGACGCGAATACCATCGGGAATGCCGGCTTTGCGCAGTCCACTGACCCAGTCGATCAACTTTTGATAATCGATGTTGCCTTCCTGTGCCTCTCGAAGCAGTTGGCACTCCTCGGAATCCGGATGCTGCTTTATGCGATCAATTTCCTTACCGATCCTGTCGTGGTTCTTTGAGGCAAGCACACATTGAACCAGCACACCGAATTTCGTGTTCGTACCGAGCTTCAAATGCGATGCGGAATCTTCGATGTCCTTCATCGACTTTTTAAGCTCGCCTAGCATCTTAACCCGCTCGGAGATTCGTACCGTTCGATGCGCCTTCTCTCCAAACTGCAATAGCTTTGCCCATTCGCTCTTGAACTCGGTGTCGATAGCCAAGATCGTTTGCTTGATCTCTCTCACCGAGAACTGCTGGACGAATTCGTCTCGAACCGCTAGCAACTCATTGGCTCGTTTATGATCGACCCCCATCTTTTTCGCAGTCGCAATCCAGTCGCACAGTAAGCCTATGCTTTTCCAATCGGTATCGAGTCCTTGGAATCTCTCACCTAGGATTCGCTGCAGGGTTGGATTGCTTTCGAGCGCCCTAAGATCCTTGTCAAACGAGTAGAACGATTCGAGCATCGTCAAGGTTTCTGCAAATCCGGTCCCTTTGGGAAACGTTGCAAACTGCTGCAGTTCTTTGTTAACGGTACGGTACTCGCCCGAAAACCATCGGAACCATGAGTTTCCATGGGTACGAAACTGCTTGATCAAGAACAACAATCGATCCGAAGCAGGGGCCGATGGTATGTGGAAACACTCGTTGATCTCCTCACGTCTCTTGAGCAGCTCTTCGGTCTTGGTTTTGGCTTCGCTTATCAGCTTTCGAGTGGAGTCGGAGAACCAATCGATTTGAAGATCGCCGATCCCTTGTACAACCGAATGCTGGGTAAGATGGACGGCTCCTAGGACCCGCTCAAGATCTTCTAGATGCTGAGGTTCCGAAAAACCAAACGACTGTAGCTTGCCGATGGTCTCAAAGAGCTTTCCAAATAGGCTTTCGAGCTGGTTGATCCAGGCCGCCAACTCAGCAAGTTGCCATAATTCGATATCCTGCGGTAGGGACTGCCAATACTGCTCCTGCATTCGAGCAAACTTGCTGATCGACTGCTCACTGGAGTGACGGCTAGTGTCCAGATGCTCGTTGAGGATTCCGTCTGCGTACTTCAAATCGTTGACCATATTCTGAATCTTGATCGCCAACGCTTGTGTTTCCGTAGCGATCAAATTTTCGAATCCCAGGCTTGGTCTTGCTGAAGGATTAGCTAGAAACGGCTCTAGTTTTTCCGACGAGCAACTCGCGAATAGTTTGGCTACCATCGGCTTGGCTTCACCGAGGAGCGTCGACAAGTTCGAAAAACATTGTTCAATTGTGTTGGCCGCAGCTTGAAGCTTTGGCAGCAGCTCAAGAATCCTATCCGATTCAGCAGGAGTAAGCTCCTTCGGGAAAAACCCCCACCAGGAGCTTTGCTTGGGTAACTCGTATTGGCTAGATGCTTTTGAAAAGGCTTGGAGAGATTGAACGGCTTCTTCGAATTCTGGTTGATCGACGGAGCAATCCACTCCGATATCTCTGAGCAATGGTACACCGCGTTGGCGAAGTTGCACGACACGCCAAAAGGTGTTGTATAACGGTTCGTCGAAGGGGCCACTCTTTTTGCTGGAAGCTTTGAGGTAAGCAGAGAGCTTAGCTCGATAAGATTCCTGGTTCGATCGATCGCGTGAGTTATATTGTGTGCGATCGTCTTGACGGGCCAAACGCTCCCCGAGCGATTCGTAGATCTTTTTTGGCGAAACTGCGTGTCCATGCAATTCGAGACAGAAATCCCCAAGGCCGGCTTGGGCCAACCGTTTGTGGACCACCTCAAGTGCTGCTAGTTTCTCTGCGACGAACAGTATGGTCTTACCTCGTTCCATTGCATGAGAGATTGCATTTGCGATGGTTTGGGATTTACCCGTTCCAGGGGGGCCCTCGATGACAAGGCTCTTACCTGCAGCGATGTCAGCCAGGGCCGAGATTTGAGAACTATCGGCGTCGAGCGGCAGTTCGATCGTCTGTGCGATTGGATGTTCGTCGATTTGATAATCCGGGGCATACAGCCCAGAGCCACCGGTTGCCTCATTTCCGGAGATGAGTCTAGAGGCGAGGGAAGATTCGCTGATCGCGTTGGATTCGCTCCAGAGGTTTGGATCCAGATCCACGAACATGGAGAGTTTATGGAATGAGAAGAATCCTAGAAGCATATTTTCGTCAACCTTCCAAGCGGGACGAGCGCTGATGGATCTGCGAACAAGCTGCAGATACTCGGATGGACGAGCGTTTTCGTCGAAGTCCGGAAGCTTGATTGCAAAATCCGACTCGAGTTTTTTTCGAAGGCTCGCATTGGACTGAATCTCGTCCTCGTTCCACAGGATTTTGTAGTCCAGTCCACCACGCGGGGATATCGTTTGTTCGAGTTGGATAGGAATGAGGATCAACGGGGCTCGGCGCAACTCCGATTCATCGTTGTTGGACTCGGACCAATGAAGGAAACCTAAAGCAAGATGCAGATAGTTGATTCCGGTTTCTTCGATGGAGGTTTTTGCGTCGCGTAGCATCCCGCGAAGTAGAGCTTCGAATTTCTCGGCTGAGCACACCGTATTGAGTGTGTTATCCGAGATCAGCGGCAGTTCGGTCAGCTCTTTCGCTGCAGGTTGTTTTGCCGAAGCGGATGTTGGCTTGGTCGCTTCCGGAAGGAGTCTTAGCCAGTTGCTGTTATTGACCAAACGATCGTAAGCGTCATCGGCAGAGACCGGGACGATTTCGACCGTTTTCCGTTTGCTGACACGGTAGTTCAGTAGAGGGTTCCGCAGGCTCGAGTCGAGCAATTTGTCACGGAAGCGAAACAGTTCCGTTTCTAGAGCCAGCGGTTTCGGGGCCATGGCGTATGTTCTTCGAGGGGGGGAAGCAAGGCAGGAACAAAATTCACAAAACCGCATTATTTTATCGCATAGGAACATTACCAGCAACTAAGACGCATCCACTCTCAAAACTTGCGGAACTCTTACAGAGATCGATTCACCATGGTTGCTCAAGCCCCACGGGCAGACACATCCACTGTTTGTTATTCAGTACCGCTGGAAAAACTTTGATGTTTTTCTGAGGAAAGTTAGGTCAGTGACCAGAGGTGTCACAGCGGCACCTACACTCCAACGCTCGGACTTTGGCTCACTGGGAGCTAGAGCAACCCTACTTTCTCAAGTTTTAAAGAGAGATCGCTATGGCTACGCCCCCCAATTCTGAGCGTCTGATTTGTCCAAGTTGTTTTGCGAAATTCAACTCATCCAAAACGGTCAAGCTGCCTGACAGTACCCAGGTGACCTGCTCGACTTGCAAGACACGGTTTCGACTTGCACATGGCAGACGCAATGACCATCCAATGGAAACCAATGAAGTACCCGCGCAACCGTCGGAAGCTCTAGATCTAGCCAGATCCGTTCTTGATAGTCTTCCCCCGCCGTTAGATTACATCGCCTCGGATCAAGGCGCATTTGAACCTGAATCGAATGCAAGTCATTTCGAAAGCGAAACACCTTTCTCGGTCAGATCCAAGGGGCTTGCCAAGGAGGTTGCAGAAGCGATCCGGCCCAACATCGGCGAGATCCCCGTCGACATTTCTGAGATACTCGATACAAAGGAGATCCTCTACGCAAGTCACCCGTCAAA
>JAGWZB010000360.1 GCA_018969045.1 Planctomycetota bacterium
CCAAATAGGCATCCAGCGATTGAAAATTCGACATGGCAGTTCCTAAGAAATCCAACCTGTTTTGTAAAAAGTCTTGAAATTTTGGTACACTATAGCGAATCATAGGCTGGCGTGGGAGATTTACGGGAACTACCCACGCGAAAACTTCTCTACGTAGGATACACACGAGGAAACCTAGACTATGTCCAATGCAAGCGCCTCTGCCGTGGTGGAAGAAGTCACGCAGGAAAAACAACCAGACAAAAAGCCCAAGCGTCAGCCGAGGTACCATGTTGTTTTGTGGGATGACCCCGAGCACACTTACGACTATGTCATCCGGATGATGAAGGACCTCTTTCACATGACCGAAACGGCGGGCCGTCAGCTGGCCGAACAGGTCGACAAAACCGGTAAGGCGATCTGCCTGACGACGACATTGGAGCTGGCTGAACTCAAGAGGGATCAGATCAAGGCCTACGGTGCCGACCCGATGAGCATGAAATCCAAAGGGAGCATGTACGCGTCGATCGAGCAGGCACCCTGATTCGAACTCAGAATCCAATGGGTTCTGGCAACCAGGGATTTCCGGGGCGAACCCAAGAGGTCTTTCCTGCGTAATCGCCTACATACAGCCTAATGGCTGGTGGCCGGCAGTCTTTTCTACCTACGCTTTGAATCTCCAAATGGCAACCCAAGAGTCCTCATTCCGCCCCGAGTCCGACGAAATCAAAGATAGCCAGGCGTTTTCTGGGTTTTCGGTGATCGGCCTTCTTGCGTCGCTTGTCGGTATTCTATCGATCCAGTATGTCCATTTTATGCCGCTGGCGATCGTTGGCACTTTGCTCGGGATGTTTGTGCTGCTGTTTGCCAAAAAATTGGCTCTGAGCAATATGTCCAAAGTTTTCGGCTTTTTGGCCGTAGCGATCGGCGCAACCTGCGCCTCTTGGGGAGTTTCAAGAAGTTTTCTTCATAGCAACTACGAATTGGCTCAGGCTCGCAAAGTCGCCGAGCTTTATCTTAATGCGCTTTCGAAACGTGACCTCGATAGCGTCTATTTCTTGGTCGGGTTTCAATTCGAAGGCGAGCGACGTCCCGGCGATGACGCTCCGGAAACTGAATTGCAAAAGGCCAAAAAACGCTTGGCAAGCGACCCTTCCCACGTCGAAATACAAAAGCGTCGCGATCCTTCGAAATGGACTTTTGTTTCCCTCGACGGAGAAGCTATGGGCACCTCTGGTTATTCTTATAAGTTACGCTACCGAGACGATGGACAGACCAACCCCCCGAGCTACTTTGTTTACGCTCGCAAGGACGTTCAGGAACGGTTTGCGACCAAGAAAGAAATTCACTGGTATGTCGATACGATCGAAGCGGTCCGTTAGGGATCGTTGATCCAGGCTGGATCTAGGTCAGTGTAGCAAATGGGTGGGAAGGAAGTATGCCGAGTTCGCTGATCAGCTTGGGTGCGAACCTTGGCAACACCCTAGAGACCATTAGGGCTGCCGCAAGGCTGGTGCGTGAGTCCTTTCATGGGGACCAACTCTGTTTCAGTTCGATACTAAAAACCCCGCCTGTAGGTGGTCCTAGCGGACAAAGTGATTTTTTAAATGCCATCGTTCGGATCGATCACCATCTGAGTGTTTGGGAAGTCTGGGAGCGGATCAAGCGGATCGAAAACCAGCTCGGTCGGCAACGTCAACGACGCTGGGAATCTCGCAGGATCGATATCGACTTGATTCTGCATGGGGAACAACGGGTATGGACCCCCCATTTGAAAGTTCCCCACCCAAGGATGAGCATGCGGACGTTTGTCATCAGGCCTGCTTGCGAAGTCGGCAGCGAATTGGTCGATCCAGTAACCGGATTGACCATCGGCGAATTATCGCGTCGACTAGAATCGTTGGATCCCCCTCGAATTGCTCTCGCCTGCAGCTCCACATCGCTCCTCGAGCAAATCGAAGCGGTCCTTGAGCAACTTCCCGATCCTGAAGACCAAAAAGAGGTACAATTGCGCGTTTGCACCGATCCAAGACGATGGTGGCAAGGAGCCTACCTAGCCGACTTGTACGTGGCTTGTGTGGAAATCCCCGATCCCGAAAGCGTTCAGTGGGAAGACTACTGCCTGCAGTGGGCCAAGGCGATGGGATTTGTTGATGATTCATCCAGTCCCAGGCCGATCGAGCAACCAGCAACACCTGGCCTTGGTGCTAGATATCTACTGCCAGGGATCGACATTCATTGGGTGTGCCATGAACTCCAAGCCGCACGCTTGGCATTGCGATGTCCACTGGTAGCCTCAGGAGATGCATGGGTGCTCTAAGCAAAAATTTGTATCCAGCACCCATTCGATTTGGATCAGCGAATCGGATTTTTGGCTGCTAGAATATCCGGAGAACTTCTCAAAGAATTCGATAGTGACTATGACCACTCAAGACGATTTGAATGCGCTGCCTGGGATAGATTTGTTTCGACTCAATGGTCAGTTGGCTGTTGTCACTGGTGGTAGTCGGGGACTTGGGTGGGCCATGGCTTGTGGACTTGCAAGCGCCGGAGCTAACGTCCTTTTGGTCAGCAGAAATCAAGAGCAACTGGCAAAATGTGCTGAAACGATTGCTAGTACTTATGGAACTAAGGCCTGGGGCTATGCGGCCGACGTTGGTGATGAATCCTCGGTAGAAAAACTGAAAGACTATTGCCTATCGCAAGTCGGCTCACCGTCGATCTTGATCAACAATGCCGGGATCAATATACGGGGCGCTATCGATAAATTGAGTTTCGATCAGTTCAAGCAAGTCTTGGCGACGAATGTCCAAGCCCCGTGGTTGGTCACTCGCGCTTTTGTCGAGTCGATGAAAGAGAATCGCTACGGTCGAATCATCCATATCGCTAGCACATTGGGGCTCGTAGGGCTTGCAAATCGCACACCTTATACGGCCAGCAAAGGGGCCGTAGTCCAACTGACCCGTGCGATGGCTTTGGAATTTGCACCTTGGAACATCACCTGCAACGCGATATGTCCAGGCCCATTTCTTACTGAGATGAACAAAGGTGTTGCGGATGATCCCGATATCAAAACCAACATTGTCGGAGCCACTGTCATAGGCCGCTGGGGTGAGCTCAAAGAAATCCAAGGAGCAGCGATTTATTTGGCCAGCCCCGGCAGTAGCTTTACCACCGGCAGCATGCTCGTGGTCGACGGTGGCTGGACAGCTAGGTAAACATTCCATGAAAAACCCCGATCTCTCGTTGCCGTCAGATCGGGGCTTGTCTTTTTTTACGATCGATTCGCACGCGTAGAGCTTACCAGGCAGGGGCTTTCAGATCGTCGACCAATTCCGTCAGCAGACTCGCTCTCAAAAGGTCCTTTTGCTGGCTGGCTTGGGTTTGACCAACCGTTGGCTTGGCCACTTTATTCATAGGATCGGTACTTGGTTTGCTGACCGAACTTATCGTAAAGCGATCAGAAGAGGCTACGGAATTTGGGACTGATGTCCTAAAAACCACTTCATTGCGTGGTGCTCCAACCGCAGAGACTCCCACAACGGATGAAGTTACGGGACTCCCAGTCACACCGACGGCTAGCTTGGATTTATCCTGATTGCTACGCAACAGGGTGCTTGTTGTTGAATCACCTGTAAAATCGACGGCTCCGGCGTCAAGGCGAGTGATACGAGTGGCACCATTGAGATCGCCGACGGGAAGATAGCTAGCTGCGGCTTTGCCAATAACGCTCGAGCCGGTGATCGGTCGGGCATTTAGCGATGAACCGTCGAGCTTAAGATTCACAAAGGTGGTTGCAAGATTTGAAACGTTGACGTTACCGGTAGCAACTGCACGCCCGGTCCTACTGCTTGAGTAAAACTGACCGACTGGGGAATGAATGGCATTGTTGGCAAATGCAAGATCCGTTGTTAGCCAGTTTGTTAGCCTGACCGTCGTCCCGCTCCCCAGAAAGGTATTGTTCGAGACAACCATGTTGACAGGATTGGTGGTGTAAGGTTTTGAGACAAACGCAGTCGATTTACCGATGACTAGATTGTTTCGAACCACCGCGTCGGCAGTGACTTGTATCCCCGCATCGACGGTGTTGATAACGACATTCTCCTCGATGACATTCCGATCGACTGCACCTCGACCAGTTCGGTAAACGGTAATTCCAGGGTACTTGGTTCCATCGACGAAATTGTATTTGACGACGTTCGCGTAAGAGCCATCCTTGATCTCGATTCCATCCCCTTGAGCGGCCGTGTCGTTGGCGAGGTGGTGAAGGTAGTTGCCAACGACATAGGAGTTGTTTGTCTTAAAAACGCCGTCGTTGGAACCCAAATAAAAACCTTCTCCGTTTCCTGCTGTGTAGGAAATCTCGTTATCGACAAAATAAAGCCTTGAGGTGTTTTTTGAGTTCGCGGCGATACCATTATTTCCAGTATGGTGGATTTTGGAGTCGTACAGCATCAAGTCTGATACGGTTTGGATTTTGACTCCCGTCGAGCCTCCATAGATATCCAGGTTTCTCATGAGCAAGAACTGGGAATTGTCGATATTGACGACGTTCTGGAGTGCATCCTTACGAGTGATCGAAACCTTCTCGCCAGGTGCGCCCTCGATCACCACCGGCTGGCTTTCTGTACCCTGGGCGCTGATCACGAAATACG
>JAGWZB010000361.1 GCA_018969045.1 Planctomycetota bacterium
CAATCCGCTGAACCCCAGGTGCCTGAGGGCTCTGTGCCCACCCCTGCCAATGCACAGACCACCGATCTCGATCCCTCAACCTTCGAACCACTCCATCCTGACGAAACTCTTTCCACGCAACCCCCCTGGATCGACACCAAGCTCCCACTTGCTTGTCTCGACGGTAAGTCCACTGACCCCCGGTCTCCTCGTGGCTGACAATCTGCGCAATAGAAAACTTCTTCGATAGTAGCTCGAACGTTTCAACAGCATCCCCAATCCTTACAACCAACGCCCCCCCGATGTTTCGCAGCTTGTCGCGAAGCTCGATCGCCGCAGCCTTGGCAAATACAAAATGGCTTCGGTCCATCTCCGGCGAATTCCACCATCGAGGCTCAACAATCCAAAGGGGCAACACCGGTCCACTCTGAACCCCAATGGCCAACGGATAATGATCGCGGATCCGAAAATCTCTCTTAAACCAAACAATCGTTATCGGAACTCCAGAACCCGATGATGGATCGACAGTGCTCATAAGTTCGCTTGCCATCACCAACAAACAATGGCTCCTCAGGAAGGATCGTGGCTAGAAGTATAC
Organism: Planctomycetota bacterium; assembly: GCA_018969045.1. Classification (GTDB taxonomy): domain Bacteria; phylum Planctomycetota; class Planctomycetia; order Pirellulales; family Pirellulaceae; genus JBKCUI01. Next base: position 578 of record JAGWZB010000361.1, read on the forward strand.
TCTACTGGCACACTTGTCGTGCTCGTGCTCGTGCTCGAAGCGCTCCAGTATAGCGATTCAGCCCATCAGTCATCAAATCGTCATCAAAAGACTCTTGTGACAATCGAATTACGTTTTGGATCCACGCCGAATTCCAATGTCCCGCTCGACCCAATTCCCTCCGAGGGTATCGAGCCCAAGCAACTCCAGCAAATGACCAAGCAACCTCTCAATGCAACGCTCGACCGACGTTTGCAAATGATCGACCTGGACCCCGTAGACCCAAGTCTGCTCAGGCAAAACTTCGAGCGATTCTGCCAACTGAAGCGACGAAACCAACCCAAGCCTGTGCGTCGATGTCGCCGAGGATACCTCGCTGGGTAGATCAGGCCACTTCCACCGCTGCAGACCACCTGGTGCCAACCCCAAACAAGCATCGATCAGGATGCATCCATCAAACGCTTGATCCGGCGTTTCGGACGCTGGGTCGATAACCCCCAACAGGTCCAAAGGTGTCTGCAATTTCGTTAACTGGATCGATGCGAACCAAGGACTCGATGCACGCGAGAAAAGCCCATCGATCACCATCCAACCCAGCGCATCGTCCCCATGGGCAGAACCCACTCCTGCCACCAATATTCGGTTCATAAGCGATCGATTTTGACTTTGAGAAAATGGGTCGAACAACTGATGCATGGATCGTAAGTACGAACCAACCGCTCGCACGCCTGTGCGATCGCCCTATCGCTTTGGGCATGCATTTGCTCAAGCAGACACACCAAATCCGCTTCGATTCGAGCCTGATTCTGAGACGTCGGCGGAACAATCTTGGCCGACTCAACATGCCCCTGTGCATCGATCTGGTACCGATGGAAGATCAACCCTCGAGGAGCCTCGGTCAGGCTCTGACCTCCCCCAGCCTTGGGCACATAAGCAACCTGGCAAGGCGACTGATAAAGTTCCCTATAGGAAAGACTCGTAAGGATCCGCAGCGATTCCTCAAACGCAAACACCGTTTCTATCGCCCTAGCCAAGATGCTTTGATGGGGATTGCATCGCCTTGCATCAAAACCTATCTGGTCGGCCAGTTGCTTGGCCTGAGGTGTCAGCCGCGACTGGTTGTAATACAAACGCGCCATCGGGCCGACAAAGTACTCGCCCCGATCAGGCATGCGCCTCGACTGCAAAGCCGTCGAATGGGGAACTTGAACCTCCTGAAAATGCGATTCGTACTGGCATGCCTGGATAATCAAGTCCTCGTCGATGGCAATCTCCCCAGACTCGATCGGGTAACGCTCCGGATGCGTCAACGAAACATAGTTGTACGGGACACTAAAATCAGGAAAAGACAGTCCGCTCAGCCATCGGGCCGCTTGCATCGCTCCCTCCAACCCCTGCTGGACCATCGGTATCAACTCTCGAATCTCAGACTCTTTGGGAAGTCGGTAAAAACCTCCGATGGCAATGTTGATCGGATGGATCGCCCTCCCACCCAAAACTTCCAAAATCCGATTCCCAATCTGCTTGAGCCTCAGCCCCCTTTTGACCTCCACAGGAAACTTCTTTACTAGCTCCATCGCGCTGTGGCAATCAAAAAAGTCTGGTGCATGCAGCAGGTGTATATGCAGCACATGACTTTCAATCCACTCGGCACAATACACCAACCGCCGCAAATCCGCGATCGATGCTGGCACCCCAACCCCAAGAATCGATTCGATCGCTTGAACAGCCGTCATCTGATAGGCGATCGGACAAATACCACAAATGCGAGAAGTAATGTCGGCGACATCCTCGATGGGACGACCCCGCAAGAGGGCTTCAAAGAACCTCGGGGGCTCATAGATATTCAACTCGACCCCTTCAATGCTCGATCCTCTCAAGCGTATATTCAACGCACCTTCCCCTTCGACTCGGGTCAAAATCGGAACGCGTATCAAGCGACCACCCGCTTGACTGGAACCTTGATCCTGGCTCACGTGGCCTCCTTGGTTTTTCCCGATCGAGATTCGATTTGCCACAGTCGCAGACTCTCTGCTGCAAACTCGTCGCTGGCGGCATGAAAGGATTGCAAAAACATAGCGGCCTGCGGATTCGATAATTTTCCACTCAAAAGCCCTTCGGATAAACCCCGCATGTTGGGCTGTGCCGAAGGCCCAAAACAAGCATAACAACCCCGATCATAGGCCGGGCAGATCGATCCACAACCGGCCTGGGTCACCGGACCTAAACAAGGTTTCTTCTGAGCCACCACAACGCATACGGTCCCTCGCCTCTTGCAAGGTTGACAAACACTTTCGGTCGAAGTCTTGGGCTGGCGACCTTCGGCAAACGCAAGCAACACTTCGATCAGCTGCTGCTTGTCAACCGGACATCCCCGCAGCTCAAAGTCCACCTGAACATGCCGTGCGATGGGGGTTGAATCCGAAAGCGTCTGGATCATTTCAGGAGAAGCATACACGGCTTTCTTGTACTCATCGCTACTTGCGAAATTTCGCAAAGCCTGTACGCCGCCGGCTGTTGCGCAGGCTCCGATCGTGATGAGTTTTTTGCTCTGAGCACGAAGCTTCACAATGCGATGCCGGTCCTCAGGGGTACTGACCGAACCTTCGACAATCGTCAGATCATAAGGCCCCGGTTGCAGGTCGCTGGACGCTTCGGCAAAGTGCGCAAAATGAACCCTATCGGCGATCGCTAAAAGCTCATCCTCGCAATCCAAAAGCGTCAACTGACAGCCATCGCAGGAAGCGAATTTCACGACCGCAACCCTCGGTTTAACAGCATTTTTCACGGGCAAAACAGGATTTTCTTGCATGATCACAAGTCCTTGATACTCAGATACCCCTGAGCCAAATCATAGCGAAGCACCGGGCCGTCTTTGCACAGAAAAAAAGGCCCCCATTGGCAGTGCCCACACGCCCCAAATCCGCACTGCATGTTGCGCTCCATCGAGATCCATATCGAACTTGGCATGATCCCTATCTCCAAGGCACTCCGGGCGCAGAAATGCATCATCACCTCCGGTCCGCAAATGAGTACCTGCGTGCGATGTGGATCAAAATCCGGGTAACTAGTCCTGGACTTTCGCCGCTGGATCCACTGAGTTACCGGACCTATCGGTCCAAACCACGGATGCACTCCCGATGGATCCGTCCGATCGACTGTCGTTTCAATACCGATGCCACAAGCCCCCCATGAAGCGAGCTCCGACTCATAGAGGATCAAATCCGGACTGCGCGATCCGTACAGCAAGTCGACTCGGCCGTAACGATGCACCTGATCTAAAATCGAATAAATCACCGGACGCAATGGCGCCATCCCCAACCCCCCAGAGACAATCAGGACGTCTTGATCAAGCAGGTTTTCCATTGGCCATGCGGTCCCGTATGGACCTCGAACTCCGATCGAATCGCCAACCTCCAACCTCTGGATCGCTCGAGTCACCCGCCCAACAGCCCGGATCGTGTGCAAAAAACGTCCCTCAGGCAACGCGCTGGCCACACCCGTCGGGGGACCGCTATGGCTGATGGCAACTTCACCCGATCCAGGCAAATACAACATGTTGAACTGACCCGGCATAAAACGATACCGCTTTGCAAAAGGTCCCGGCTCCAACTCGATTTCAAGCGTAAAGACCGATGATGCTACCGAATCGATTTCGCGAACAATCCTTCGGATCGTAGCGCGATGAGGTTGCCACGGGTCTTGGCTAACAAGCATGTCTTTCGAAGGGGTCGTCCAAGCTCTCATCAATTTAACTCTCTAGCAGTCTGGCAACTTCTTGGGTCAAATCGATTCCCACCGGGCACCAAGTAATGCAGCGCCCACAACCGACACACCCACTGGTCTGGAATTGATCGTGCCAAGTCGCAAGTTTGTGAGTTAACCATTGTCGATACCGGGACTTGACCGAGTCTCGCACCGGAGCCCCTGAAGTGTGGCTAAAGTCCGGGTTAAAGCACGAGTCCCAACGGCGTTTCCTAACCACGGCCTGGTCGACCAAGTCATGGACTTCCTCGACGCTTGAACAAAAACAAGTCGGACAGACCATCGTGCAATTGGCACAAGAAAGAC
>JAGWZB010000362.1 GCA_018969045.1 Planctomycetota bacterium
GGTGCGGATAAGTCGGGTGCGGATAAGTCGGGTGCGGATAAGTCTGGTGCGGATAAGTCGGGTGCTGATAAGTCTGGTGCGGATAAGTCCGGTGCGGATAAGTCTGGTGCGGACAAGTCGGGTGCTGATAAGTCGGGTGCTGATAAGTCGGGCATGGGGAATTCGGGCAGCAAAAGTTCGAGCCAGGAGGATGGAAAACAAGATATTGGAAGTGATAAAGAGGCCGACTCCAAGAAGGAGCAAAAGTCGCAAGAGAGCAATAGGAACCAAGACCCAGAACCCGTGCCTAACCAACAGCAGGGAGACGGTAAGGGCTCTGGCGATCAAAAGGGAGGGAAGGATGGTCAGCCCAAGTCCAATACTCCAAACAGTGCGGGGTCTGGAAAGAACACAACTGGCAAGACACCGCAATCATCAGGTCAAGATCGTGGAGGTCCTAGTGAATCGGCCGAATTCGGTTCGGAGAAATCCAACGAGGAATATTCCCGAAAGGCGGCTGATATGTTGCTAGATTACATCGATCGGCAAAGAGATCAGCCTGACCCTGAGTTGTTAAAGCGATTGAATTGGAGTTCTGATGATTTTCGAAAATTCGCGGATCGATGGCGTCAAGCCAAGGAGCAAGCAAGACTTGATCCGAGTAAGAAACTTGAATTGGACGAAACTTTGAGGAATTTAGGGTTAACGGGGACTGGCCAGAAAGTCAACAAACTCAAGGACCGCGATGACGGCATTCGCGGGATGCAAGAAGAAGGGGGGCGAATGCGTCCCCCGGAGTCGCTCAGAGAGCAGTTTGAAGCGTTTCGCAAAGCGGCCGGGAAACTGGGTAAATAGACCTAGCGATCAACGACTCGAATTGCTATTTCCAGGGTACCTGTTGGGGGCTACTCTGCGGGATTAGCGACGAATGTTTGTTGAGAAACAAGGAAGTTTGCCATGTTCGTGAGAATCAAAGGCTTAGTAGGATGTCTTGGCCTGTCGTTATTCCTGTCTGGAATTGGTTCGGAAGAATTGGCTTGCGCTCAATCCCCGTTAGCGAATCCCTTCAAGCGCACGGTTCGGGAATCTCAGGAAATCTCAACGCTAAAGCCTGAGCATGGTCCATGGATGATTTTTGTCTATTCCTTTGAGGGAGATAAAGCCAAAGAGCAAGCCACATTGCTTGGTAAAGAGATCCAGAAGGAGTTCAATCTTCCGGCGTTTGTGATGGAAAAGAAGTTTGATTACTCGACCAAGGTATTGGGTTCAGGGTATCGCGAAGACGGCACGCAAAAAGTGATGAAGTATCGAGATTCTCGTGTCGTCAGTGGTTACGCGCTATTGGCTGGGGAATTTGATTCGATCGATCATCCATCGATCCCTCAGATTTTGGAGCGAGTTAAAACTTTTCAATCCAAGACGCTCGCATCAGAGGCGTCCGAGGATGATGGGCGTCAGGGAACCGATGGTGTACGAAGTGCAAAGAAGTGGCTAAGTGGTTTTGCCAAGGATAAGCCTCGTGGGCCTTTGGAGCATGCGTTCATGACTCGCAATCCTTTGCTGCCACCCGATTTTTTCCAATCGCCTGATCTTGAAAAATTCGTATATGACATGAACCGTCAGCCCGGTTACAACGAGCATTCGCTTTTGGATTGCAAAAACAAGTACACGGTTCGAGTTTTGACATTCAGGGGAGATAGTGAGTTTGTATCTTGGGGTAAGTCGTCTTCCTCTGGGGATGAAACCAATGGCCCAAGTTCTTTGGAGCAGGCCGCCGAGCGAGCTTATATTGCTATGAAGGCTCTGCGAGTGGCAGGTTATGAGGCTTATCAATACCACGATCGGGAGCAAAGCATTGTAACTGTGGGCGGGTATGATCAATTGGGAACAACGGACACGACCAATCGATTTGTATACTCTCCTGAGATTCGAGCGGTGATTGAAAGATTTTCATCGGACGGAAACACTGCGGACACTTCCAAGTTCGATTTGAATTTCGGAAAAGCGGTACAACCGCGATTGCTTTTGGATTTGGTAGACCAACGAAAGATACCGGAGTTGTATCAAGGTACCCGTCAGGAGCAACTGGCTTATTACAGCAAACTGTCGGTGGGATTTGATATTAAGCCAACACCGATGGCAATTCCTCGTTACACTGCTTCGAGGATTTACGCTGGATCACGGTTGGGGGGCAAGTAGTCGCCGACTCACTTTAGCGCCTTGGGATTCCGCAACGGTTTACCTTGTTTTTCGCAATGGTGAAGGTTTCTGATGATGGCGACGTATTCTTTCATGGAGTGGTCTGAAAGGTAATCGATTTTTCCTTTTCGGAGCCCCAACATGAACCCACGGAGGCGATCGTGGAATCGAAGCCAATTGTGGATACGACTGATTTTACCTTTTCGATTGATATAGATTTCTCTCCCCATGTGGTGGTAGCCCATGAGTCTTGGGGGGAATCTTGGGACGGCGTCATTGTTATTCACCCAGCGATAGTGGCGTATCTTTAAGAAGGAAGCGTAGGCTTTATCTCCCACTCGGGGTGCACCGAAAGAGAAGATTGCTTGAGGGTTTGAAGGAATGGGAGACAATTTGCAACGCACGGCGCAGACTGCGGCCATGGCTCCACCAAGGGAATGGCCGGCGAACCACACAGGGCGTTGGTTCTCTTTGAGTCGATTCTCAAGATCGGGCCAAAGCAAATTCACATGTCCATCGAAACCGCTGTGGACACGCCCTATGTCGCATGCGATCGTCCAAGCTTTGGCATCTGCAGCGATATCGTCCCATTTTGTGGGTTCTGTGCCTCTTGAGACGATCATGCAGTCATATTTTGTCGCGAAAACGTAAGCTTCGGATCCTGCTTGTTGAACAAAGTCGCACTGATCGATGCCGGCTTGGTAGACAATCTCTTGGATTAGATCGGGAGGACCATAGGCGAGTCGCGATAATTCGGCCATGACCAGTGATTTCTCTAACCATGTCAATTGATCGAGTTTTCGATCCAGTTTGAGAGTCAGCGGCTCTGCTTGGAAGGGCGGGGAAGGTTGTGTCATAACACGTGCTTCGAATCAAGCGTATTGGGAGACGACAAATGGCTTACGGGGTTGATGGTTTATCCGGCAGATTGCTGATCGGGGTATTTGACTCGGCCATGATGGATCGCATTCAGGTTCTTGATAAGAGACTGTTTGATAGTGTCGAGTTCGACAAGTGTTAACTCGCACTCATCGAACTGACCATCGAGGAGTTTTTTCATTGCTATTTGGTCAACGAGCGTTTGAATTCGAGAGGAAGTCGGTTCTCGGAGAGCTCGGGTGGCGCTTTCAACGGCATCGGCGATCATGAGGATGGCAGACTCTTTGGTTTGCGGTTTGGGACCTGGGTATCGAAACTGAGTTTCTGAGACTTCTTCGAGATCTTCGTTTCCTTCGTTCTCCTTGATCGCTTGGTTGTAGAAATATTCCACAAGGGTGGTCCCGTGGTGTTGTTCGATAAAGTCGATAATTCGCTGGGGGATACGATGCTGTTTTGCCAAGTCGGCTCCATCCTTGACATGGGCGATGATGACCAGGGTGCTAAGCTCTGGTTGAAGCGAGTCATGTCGGTTGGAACCTGGCATTTGATTTTCGATGAAATAGTTGGGTTTGAACATTTTCCCAATATCGTGAAAACAAGCCCCGACTCGAACTAGCAGTCCGTTTGCCCCGATGCTTTCTGCAGCCGATTCGGCCAGTGAAGCCACAGAAATGCTATGGTTGTATGTTCCAGGAGCACGCTGCGCTAATTGACGCAAAAGCGTGTGGCTCATATCACCGAGTTCCAGCAAACTCAGGTCGGTTTCGATGTCGAACAATCGTTCTATGAACGGTAGGATCCCGACCATCAGTGGTCCGCATAAAGCGACGAAAGCGGCCTGTTTGATTGCCTCGATGATTAGCTGGCTTGAGAAAAGCGGAACCGATTTACTGAAAGATCCTTCGAAAGATTCAACGGGGAATTCCAGGGATTGACCTGTCAATACACCCAATCCTAGGCATGTTGCAAATACGACTAGGGAGACCCCCAATCCGACATAGACCAGTCGTGTGCGGTTTCGGATCCTGCCGCATAGCAGGATCGCACCGGCGGCGGCGCTGAAGGTGAGGATGTATTCTGCAAGATCGCCTCCGGTACTAAAGGCGATCACCAAGCATATAGCAGCAAGGAGCATCAGTGCCGTAGGTCTACCATAAACCAGAGTCGCAGTAATTGCGCAGAGCGTTACAGGAACAATCTCGATATGGAAAGGATCGATAGAGGCCATCACGGCGATCAGGACAGAGAAAGCAGCCAAACCGACCAATCGAATCAGTTTGTGGGTTTGCATCAGGGGAGAGCGGTCTTTGGATTGCAGTATAAAAAAACCGCAAAGGGCACAAACGGCAGCCAAAAGTCCCCAAGTGGCAATGAGTCTTTGGATCTTTTGACCGATGCTCATTTGACTCATGTAGGCTTGGTGTTCCGTTCTAAGTAGACGGATCTCTTTGGCTCCTAACGGTTTGCCCATAGGTACAAGAGCACCGTAGGTTGTTTCGTAGGATACCATGGTAGGTTTGATCGCGTTG
>JAGWZB010000363.1 GCA_018969045.1 Planctomycetota bacterium
GCTGATGAACCTCCAGTTTCCGCACCCTGGCCGCTCCCCCTCGCGACTCAAGAAACACCTTTCGATTCTCCGGATTGGTGTTCAAGGGGATCGGTAGGTAGCAAAGTCCATCGCTAACGAAAACTTCAAGACCAGTGCGATCACCATAGATCGTCAGTCGTAGTTTTCCTTCCAAAAGTGGCACCGCTGCGCGCTGTCCATCGACGGAAATCTCCTGCTTAGCCGTCTCATAAATGATCATCGCATCGCGTACATTAAAGACGATCTCGGATGCATTCCCAGGCTCGATCTCGGTTCGTATTTCCAGCAGCTCTAGCTCCAGATCATCCAACGGGTTTCTATCCCCAGGTTTTAATACCATCGCTTCAAAAGTGGTGGTTTTGGTCCGGAGCGCTTCGAGCTGTTCAATAGGGGTGAACGTCATGCGGGGGCCATCGTCGGTGCTTACCAGCTTGAGTTCCAGTGGGATTGTCATCGATTGATTGAAACTCATCCCCCGAGTTTCGGTCTGAAACCAACCGATTTGAATGCGGCGTTTGTCGCTCTTGGGTATGTCGCTAAAGGTCTGCGGAGCATAAAAACCTCGACCACGGTGACCAGGCAACTTGGACTGCTCAGGCGTGAACTTCATCCCGTCAAAAGTTCCCACGGCATATTCGCTATTTGCCCCCAAGAGCACCCATTTTTGATTGGTCGCATCCCCATCGATAGGGAGTTCAAAGAAATCAGGGCACTCGAACAAATAGGCCGTTCCAGCGATCCCTTCGGTAACACTTGCCAGGGTCCAGTCACGCAGATTGGGCGAAGTGAAAAAGTGGATGGTGTGTTTCCCTTGCAATTCGACATAGAGCACCATCACCCATTTTTGTGTTGGTTCATGCCAAATGACTTTCGGATCCCGATTTCCTCCCGTGATCTGCTTGAGAACAGGATTGCCGGAGTACTTGGTGAAGGTGCGTCCGTCGGTGCTGTAAGCAATTCCTTGAACCGTGGGGTTTCCAGCCGCGGTGTAGATCAGTACCAACGGCGGCTTGGTTGGCGTCCCAAATCCACTGGTGTTGTTCCAGTCAACCACCGCACTTCCACTAAACATCAGGCCCATCGAGTCGGGCATAAGTGTCTCACCTAACTCTTCCCAATGAACAAGGTCTTTGCTGACTGCATGGCCCCAATGCATGTTCCCCCAACCCCAACCGTAAGGATTGTGCTGAAAGAAAAGGTGATACTCGCCGTTGTAATAGACGCAACCATTCGGATCGTTATTCCATCCTCGTTGCGGTGAAAAGTGAAATTGACCGCGCAGTGGTTCTCGATAAAGGCGTTCAAGGTCTTTGAAACGATCGCTTGAATGAATGCTGCTCAGGGCCGTTGAACCCTCTGGTAGTTTATCGACGCGAATCGTCAAAGCTCTGCCTTTCCAAGGAGAAATGTCCATCGAAGCCCACCAATCGGCATCACCATCGGCCAGTTCGATGTCGTTTCGCACGATGACTTGGTCATCGACCAGGAGCGTCACGAGTCGCTTGGTAGCCCCGTTCCTGATAGGTAGATGCAAGTAGCGATCTTCTGCAGTCAACGCGCGCTGTGCATCCTTGAGCGAACCTTGGGGTCTGACATCTGTTTGCAGAATATGATCGACATTGATGTGCCCCCAGCCCCCTTGAGCCTGATCGATGATCCGAAGCTGGGCGGTTTTACCTGCGAACTCCGTTACATCCCAGTAGTCCACTTCGAGGGTTTCGCTACCGCCTGGCTTATCGTTGGGGCCCGTTGAACTGCGAACGGCTTTTCCCTCGATTAGCAATTGCAGTGCGAGTTTGTCGGGATTCCTGCCGCCACCGATCAAAAAGGAGATGAATTTCCTTTGGATCCGAAATTCCGGGGATGTCAACGTACCGATGGCGTTGTCCCCTTGGAAGAACGAATTGACGAGCCCTTTGCCACGAAACCCATCGACATGCATTTGTCCAGCGAGTGTACCTTTGGCTGGACCAGGACCCAGCGCCTCTCCCGTAACCATCCAAGCTTCGTAGGTGTCGCTTTCAAAGTCAGCCATCAGGATGTCGTCGGCGATTGCTGATCGCGGCAAGATGCCTGTGGCAATCGATGTCGCAAGCAGCAAACAGCAAAGCGGATTTCTCATAGAGATCACTCGTATTCTGGTTTTTAGCGAAATAAGATTCTGCGGTACGCTGGGAATGATTGTGGCTAAGCGTATAGGATACTGGCTTTTTTCGAGCCAGAGCTCGGATTATAGTTAGAACAAAGCAATGTACTCGGAGACAACCTCACGAGTCGGAAGTTTAGCACTGCATCGCCAATCCGAACCAGATGGTCTGCAGAATAAGGTATTAGGCACATTCCATGTGCCGTCAGCCAGGGCTTGCAAGGTAGCAGGCACACTCCGCTGTGCCGTCAGTCAGGCTTGCAAGGTAGCAGGCACACTCCGCTGTGCCGTCAGCCAGGGGTCGATGGTAACTGATTGGATCATCGGAACGGCACATGGAATGTGCCTAACACCTTGGGCAGCTGTGTTCGTTGGCGGGCTTGCAAGGTAGCAGGCACACTCCGCTGTGCCGTCCGCCAAGGCTCGCAAGGTAGCAGGCACACTCCGCTGTGCCGTCAGTCAGGGGTCGATGTGTTAACTGATTGGATCATCAGAACGGCACATGGAATGTGCCTAACATCTTGGGCCGCCGCACGAGACTACGGAACTGTTGCTAGCGATAACGTTTCCGAGGGAGTCCGAAGCGCACCGTAGCGGTTCAGCCCCATGATCACTTGATACAACGGATTTGCCTCGCCAGATGATTCCCATTAAAATCAGTTTGGAGGAAGACCAAATGACGCTAGAGCAAGTACTGCATGAGATCACATCGTTTACGCCGAACGAACAACTGAAAATCGCACAATTGATTTGGGATGGGCTTCCAGATGATTTTGGAACTGATCTCTCTGCGGCACAACAAGCCGAGCTTGATCGGCGTTGGACGGAGTATAAGTAGATCCCACTAAAGCTTTAACCCTGGAAGCATTTAAGGAAAGCATGCCGGGTTACGAGAGGGAAATGATCCCAAAACTTACCGAGGATTTACAACGGGATCTCCTTCGCGGCATCGATTGGTTTGAGAGAATATCGCCGACGGAGACAGGATCGTCATCGTGGGATTATTTACCAGTGGCGAAGATGAAACAGATTTGATGGTTCGACGATAAGACCGGATCCTGTATTGCTTGTGAGTTCTGTAGCGAGGTTCACCAGATAGGAGTTTTTTCCATCAACACAGCAACAGTCGTCCCTCTCGCGTAAAATAGGAAGAGTATTTTTATTGCAAATAGCCCCATGGACTACTTCAGGAGAAATCTTGCCATGCAACGCTCGCTTTCGTTTTTTTCTGTCGTATTTGTTCTTTTTCATCTGCTTTCGCTGTTTCATTCGGCCAAAGCGCAAGCGATTAAAGAGATCACCAACAGCATCGGGATGAAACTGGTGCTGATCCCCAAGGGGACATTCATGATGGGCTCACCCGAGAGCGAGGAAGGCCGTAAAGAGAACGAAACCCAACACGAAGTGACGATCAGTAAGGACTACTACCTTGGCGTGACGGAAGTCACGCAGGCACAGTACGAAAAGGTGATCGGTAAGAATCCGAGTTACTATCAAGGGGCCATAGTTGGTAACGAGAATGCAGATCTACCGGTAGAGCAGGTTTCCTGGGACGATGCCGTCGAGTTTTGCAAAAAGCTATCGGAATTGCCCGAGGAGAAAAAAGCAGGTCGTGTGTATCGACTGCCGACCGAGGCCCAGTGGGAATACGCGTGTCGGGCTGGTAGCAAGACGGCTTATTCATTTGATGATGAAGAGGGTTTGCTGCCTGTGTATGGTTGGTTTAATCGCAACAGTTCTAACCGGACACATACGGTTGGCCTTTTGGAGCCGAATGCCTGGGGTCTTTACGACATGCATGGGAATGTTTGGGAGTGGTGCAGCGACTGGTACGGTGATTATCCCAAAGGTGCCCTCAGCGATCCGACTGGCCCAAAAGAGGGCTCGTTCCGCGTGTACCGTGGCGGCAGTTGCTACTTCGGGGCCGCGGATTGCGGGTCCGGCAATCGTAGCAGGGACGACCCGTCGTACCGTAACAGCATCAGCGGCTTCCGCGTTGCCCTGATTCCATCTGGAATCCCCAAGTAGGGTCTAGTCAGGCAGGAGAGCGGAGCCAGGGGTCGTAGGCACGGAGGGAGCGCGGAGCGGCGACCTGATATGCAGTAGACCGCTGGCGAAGCGGTCTTAGACAAGTTCGAACTGGTTTTGTTCGAGTAGAAAAGCTTTCTTCTCAGGTGGCGATACCATGGCTTGTCCACTTGGCACGATCATCGATACGAGTCATTGAGTTTATTCCTTGCTTGCTAGGATCATGATTCAATAAGCTTCTGCTGCTAACAACCCCTGGATGGCTGTTCCATTACTAGGTGCCGCTTCAAGGTAATCTGCTGTCGAAGCACCTTTTCGACCGATTGCCTCTTGGCTTACATTTCTTGGGGACACTTCGACTACCTTGCAGTTTGATTCGAAGGCTGTCAA